>JBEAZY010000083.1:0-39426 GCA_041159205.1 Pseudomonadota bacterium | reverse complement strand
AACGCCGGGATACGGGTTTTTGGTGGTTGATTGAGCGGCAGCAAGGCTCAGCGGGCCATTGTTGTATGTCAATCGGAAGCCGGTGTACTTGCCAGAATCAGCTGCGCCGTTACACAGGTTCGTGTTGACCCCGGTGGTCTTCTGAACATCTGTACATGCTGAAGGCATTTCAGAGAGTGCATACATTACTTGAGCGCGCAGGCCATTGATGTTCTGGCTCAACCAACCGATGGAGTTGGAAGCGCGAACCAAGGGAGCTGGGCTGCCAGGGGGAGACACAGCCACATACTTATTGAGAGTGCCATAGGTTAAATTGGTATAAGCACCCACACCCACTGTACCGAACGGGTCGAACTGGGTTTTGTTCCAGAAAGTGGGCACATAGTCACGCCCCAAACGTAACTCACCAAGGTCCTTGTTGATCAAGGAAACTGTGGAGGCACGGTTGAAAGTCAGGCCTTGCAAACCACCCAAGGTAGGAATGTCAGGGGAGGCACCCGAAGAGCCAGCGTTGTTTGTACCGGTACTAACTCCAGTTTGACCGTAGTTTGTGTTGTTTCCGGTGGTGTTTTGACCCTGTCCAGATTCCATAAACATACCAGCTTCCAGCCAGAAGCCAGCGCCCCAGCCACCGCCCATGTCTTCCAGGCCACGGAAGCCCAGACGTGAAGATTCATTGCGGCCTTCGCCTTCCATACGCAAACGAGAGCCTGCATCTGATGCGCTAACGCGTGAAACGGCCATGTCGACCACGCCAAAGATTTCAACGTTGGAACCGGTGATGGCACGAGCGTTGGGGCTCTGCGCAAAGGCACCGGTCGCTGCGGCCAAAGTAGCCAGTGCAATTAGGGATATTGCAGTGGTTCAAAAACCCTCTGATCGATTGGGCTGTGTCGAAAAGGCAGATGATATGCGTCGAATCATCAGTTGGCATTAAAAAAGCTGGCTATCGGGTGGTGGCGCCATCGTTTGACACGATGGCCCCCCCCCCAGATGCCAGCCAAAGCTTACCTTGGAGAAAACAGTTTAGAAATTCACTTGCGTGCGCAAGGTGGTCACCACTTCTTTGTTGCCCGTGGATGCGCCCAGAGCAAAAGGCGTGTCAAATTTCGTGGTGGAGTGATTGAGCATGATGCGTGCGTTAGGGTTCAGAAGCCAGTTGATGCCCAGGGTGTCTGTTTTGCCCTTTTTGGAGCCCGTGGTGGCGGTTGTCGATGTCCAATCGGTTGCATCATAAGACGATGTGCGATAACTCAACTGCCATCCGCCTGTGCCTTTTCCTTTGCTGGAGAAGTTGGACGTGGGGCGAACGGCGCCAAAGACGCCATCTTTATAGGCGTCGGACCATTTTTCACCAGTCAGGTTATAGACCACAGCCATGTATTGAGACTTGATGGTCCCGTCGACCACGTTAGTGCGGGCAGTATTGGCGAAGTCGAAGTTGGATTTGGCGGTTTCGGTCTGTAACTTCAAGGCGCCCAGAGCAATTGCCATTTCAAGCCCATCGCTGGAGCGCTTGACCTGGTTGACATTGTTGGTGTCGCCGCTTGCAAAGGTGGAGGCAAAGATGCCGTCTGCACCGCGTGCGTCGGTCCGAAGTTTGATGACTTCGCCTGTGGCACCGCTGGCGATATCAACCGTGCCGGAGTGTCGGGCTACGCCAAGGTGGAAGACACGGCCAGGCATACCGGCCAGTTCTGCAAAGTTGGCAGCCACACGGACAGTGCTTTGTCTGGCCCCAGAGGCTGAGATGACGGCAGTTGCGTCTTGGAATGAACTGATGCCATACGACAATCCGTCGGTCAGAACACCATGCACCATCATGCCTACTTTTTTGCCGGGTGCAAACTGGTTCACAAAAGAGCGCTCAATGAAGTCAATATTGTTCGAGCTGGTGAGCTCTTCCAAGTTAAATTGCTGCTTGAATTTCCCGACCCGTAAATTCAAGGGTTTGGCAAATGCGTAGTTGACCCAGCCGGTATCCAAATTGGTGGAGTCGGAAGAAGCGGCATTGAAAACCACTTCGTACGAAATGTCGCGCATCAGGGTCCCGTTGATGCCGATTCGGGCGCGGCGGATGTCAAGTGTGTCGCCGTATCTGCTGGTGTCTTTATCGGTGTTGGCACCGGAGGCAAACTGACTATTGATCATTCGGTTGTCAAAGTGCAAACGACCCGTGAGGTTGATGCTGTTTTCACCGTCGGCCGAAATAAGCCCCAAGCCATTGGCGCGGACTTTGCCTTCTGTCGATTGTGCGTTTGCATTCATGCTGCAACACAACACAAGCGCCAGACTGGCCGCAGCGGGCGATTTCATTTTCATTTTCATATTCTTTCCTTCATGATCTGATGACTGCTCACCATGAGCTCAATCAGTGTTTCATCTGAAAATGAAAGGCCGATGAATTATTTTTGAAATTTTTGTCATATTTGATGATGTGATTGATTTTGAGATCTGTCGATGGATTGCGTTGCCCCACGCGATCAAGGTTATGCTCTGGTCCAAGAGGAGGCCCGACCCATGAACCCATTGCCCACACCAGGCCTGAGTTTTTTTGCCAATCTGAGGGTGCAGGTCGGCTCGCCCCAAACCGTGGGCCAGACTTTGCGTGGCCTGCGTCGGGTGATCCCCATTTTGGGGGGGCAGGTCAAAGGCCAGGGTTGGGATGGACGGGTGTTGCCCGGCGGGGCCGACTTTCAGTTGATCTTCAACGCGACCTCGTCCGAATTGGATGCGCGCTATGTCATCGAACTCGATGGCGGCGATTTGATCTATGTCCGCAACCATGCCCTGCGCAGCGCAGACCCTGAGGTCATGGCCCTCTTGTTGCGCGGTGAGCCGGTGCCGCCCGATGCGGTGTACTTCCGCTGTGTGCCCTCTCTTGAGACCGCCAGCGGCACCCTGGGCTGGGTGAACGACCGATTGTTCATGGGCACCGGGGTGCGGCACCCCGATTCGGTACAAATGACTTTTTTCTCGGTCGATTGAGGCCCAAACCTAAAGCCTCTGGCTGACCTGGGGAAGTCTTCCCTAGGTTATTCCTTAGTTGGGCGGTCGTGATAAACCGCTAAACTGCCCCTCTTTGACACATTGATGGCTGAACAGGTTTGCGCATGTGGGCGTTTGTTTTGCAACGACTGATACAGGCGATTTGGGTGATGCTGGCCGTGGCCTTCATCGCCTTTTTGCTTTTTCAGTATGTGGGTGACCCGGTGTTGTTCATGCTGGGGCAGGATGTCACCCCCGAGCGGGTGGCCGAGTTGCGCGCCGAGTTGGGCTTAGACCAACCTTTTTTCATACAGTTCTTTCACTTTGTGGGCAATGCCCTTCGGGGTGACTTTGGCCTCAGCCTGCGCCTGGGCGGAGAGGTGTCGGGCTTGATCGCTGACCGCCTGCCGGCCACGCTGGAGCTGGCTTTTGCGGCGGCGCTGCTGGCTTTGTTGCTGGGCATCCCCTTGGGGGTGTATGTGGCCCTGCATCGCGACAGTGTGGCCAGTCGTTTTTGGATGACGGCCTCTTTGGTGGGGGTGTCTTTGCCCACCTTTCTCATTGGCATCTTGCTCATTCTGGTGTTTTCGGTCTGGTTGGGCTGGTTGCCCAGTTTTGGCCGGGGTGAGGTGGTGCGTTTGGGCTCTTGGACCAGCGGTTTGCTGACCCTCGATGGCTGGCAGCACCTGATCCTGCCGGCCCTGACCTTGTCATTTTTTCAGCTGACCCTGGTTTTGAGATTGGTGCGGGCCGAGATGCTGGAGGTGTTGCGCACCGATTACATCAAGTTTGCCCGCGCACGGGGTTTGTCTGAGCGGGTGATTCACTTTCAGCACGCCTTGCGCAATACCCTGGTGCCCGTGATCACCGTCACCGGTTTGCAGTTGGGTTCGCTGATTGCTTTTGCCATCATCACCGAGACCGTGTTCCAGTGGCCCGGCATGGGTTTGCTGTTCATTCAGGCGGTCACTTATGCCGACATACCGGTCATGGCCGCTTATTTGTGCCTGATCTCGCTGATTTTTGTGGTGATCAATCTCACGGTGGACCTGTTGTATTTCTGGGTGGACCCCCGCTTGCGGAGCGACCACTGATGGCCTGGCGCGATTCCGATTGGTTCCATTCCTTCAAGCGCACCCCCAGTGCCTGGTGGGCGCTGGCGGTGGCATGCATTTGTTTGTTCGGGGCCATACTGGCGCCTTGGGTGGCCCCCCACAACCCCTTCGACGCCGCCAGCCTGCATTTGTCGGATGCCCTGTTGCCCCCGGTCTGGACCGAGCAAGGCCAATGGGCGTATTGGCTGGGCACTGACGATCAGGGGCGCGACATTCTGTCGGCCTTGCTGTACGGCTCGCGCATTTCTTTGCTGGTGGGTTTGGCCTCTGTGATTTTGTCGGTCTTGGTCGGGGTCGGCCTGGGGCTTTGGTCTGGTTTTGCGGGCGGGTGGGTGGATGGTTTCATCATGCGCGTGTGCGATGTGATGCTCTCTTTCCCTTCGATTCTGGTGGCCTTGCTCATCTCGGGGGTGGGGCGGGCTTTTCTGGGGGGTGAGCACCCCGCTTTTTCTTTGGTGGTGCTGGTGGTTTCCATCACACTGACCGGCTGGGTGCAATACGCCCGCACGGTGCGCGGGGCCACACTGGTTGAGCAGAAGAAAGAGTATGTTCAGGCCGCCCGGGTGATCGGGGTCACGGGGGCGGGCATCATGTGGCGCCATATCCTGCCCAATGTCTTGGGGCCGGTGCTGGTGCTGGCCACCTTGCAAGTGGCTACGGCCATCATCACCGAGGCCACTTTGTCTTTTTTGGGCGTGGGCACGCCACCCACCTCACCGTCATTGGGCACGCTGATTCGCATCGGCAATGATTTTCTGTTTTCCGGTGAATGGTGGATCACGGTGTTCCCGGGCCTGATGCTGGTAATGATCGCCCTGTCGGTGAATGTGCTGGGCGATTGGCTGCGTGACGCGTTGAACCCCAAACTGCAATGACGAACCGCCCTGCGCCCCTGCTGGAAGTCGAGAACCTGTCGGTGGATATTCCTACCCGGCATGGGGTCTTGCATGCCCTGAAACATGTAGACCTGCACATCGACCCGGGTGAAATTCTGGGTGTGGTCGGCGAGTCGGGGGCGGGCAAGTCGCTGACCGGTGCGGCCATACTCGATTTGCTCGAGCCGCCGGGTCGGGTGGTGGGGGGTGAAATCCGCCTGGGTGGTGAGCGCATCAGTGGTTTGTCGCCCGAGGCCATGCGGCGCGTGCGCGGCAGGCGCATCGGCGCCATCTTTCAAGACCCGCTCACTTCTTTGAACCCTTTGTACAGCGTCGGCCACCAGTTGACCCAGACCCTATTGGCCCATTTGCCCATGTCTGCGGCCCAGGCCCGCCAGCGGGCCATTGAGTTGCTGCAAGACACCGGCATCCCTGCGGCAGCCGAGCGGCTGGATCAGTTTCCGCACCAGTTCTCCGGGGGCATGCGTCAGCGGGTGGTGATTGCGCTGGCCCTGGCGGCCGAACCCGAGTTGATCATTGCGGATGAACCCACGACAGCCCTGGATGTGTCCATACAGGCGCAAATCATCGAGCTTTTGGTGCGGGTGTGCCGGCAGCGGCGGGCGGCAGTACTGCTGATCACGCACGACATGGGCGTGATTGCTGAAACTTCAGACCGCGTGGCGGTGATGTATGCGGGGCGTGTGGTCGAGGCAGGCCCGGTGGCCCAGATCATAGACAGGCCCTGTCACCCCTACACCCAGGGCTTGATGGCATCCATCCCGCGTCTGGACGGACCGGCCGAGCGGCTGTCATTTGTGCCCGGGAATATGCCCCGTCTGAATGAGATGCCCGGTGGCTGTGCATTTCACCCCCGTTGCCCGCGCGCCTTGGCGCGTTGCAGCACCGAGGTGCCCATCTGGCAAACGGTGGCTGAGCGCACGCAGTTGGCATGCTGGAACCCTTTGCCTCTGACACAGGCCACCGAGCGGGGCCCGTCATGAGCCGCCAGGTTTTGGTGACCCTCAGTGACCTGAGCAAGCGCTTCGAGGTCTCGAGCCCCTGGTTGCAAAGGGTGTTGCGGCAGGAACCCCGGCGCTGGGTGCACGCCGTCAGCGAGGTGAATTTGCAAATCGAGCGCGGCGAAACCTTGGCCCTGGTGGGTGAGTCGGGTTGCGGCAAAAGCACCTTGGCCCGATTGTTGGTGGGCTTGTATGCCCCCAGCAGCGGTCGCATTGAATTTGACGGGGTGGATTTGGCGCAGGCCTTGTCTTGCGGGCAGGCCCAGGCCGTGCGGCGACGCATGCAAATGATTTTTCAAGACCCGTATGCCAGCCTTAACCCGCGCTGGCGGGTGCTCGACATCGTGGCCGAGCCCTTGCGGGTGCATGCACGCGAAATGCCCATGGCGCAACGCCAGGAACGGGTGGCCGAGTTGTTGCGCTCTGTGGGTTTGAACCCGAACGACGCCAGCAAATTTCCGCATCAATTCTCAGGCGGGCAAAGGCAGCGCATATCGATTGCCCGCGCCTTGGCCGCTGCCCCCGAGTTTCTGGTCTGCGACGAACCCACATCGGCCCTGGATGTGAGCGTGCAGGCCCAAGTGCTGAATTTGATGCAGGATTTGCAGGCGCAACACGGCCTGACCTATGTGTTCATCTCGCACAACCTGGCGGTGGTGCGCCATGTCAGCGATCGGGTCGGTGTGATGTATCTGGGGCGATTGGTGGAAGTCGCGCCCACCCGGCGCTTGTTTGAAGACCCCCAACACCCCTATACCCGGATGTTGCTGGCGGCCATCCCCAAAATGAAAAAGGGTTCGCAGTCGCGAACCCCCATCCAGGGCGAAGTGCCCAACCCCTTGTCGCCACCGACCGGTTGCGCGTTCCATCCGCGCTGTCCCCAGGCCAATGAGCTGTGTCGCAGCCAAGCCCCTGAGTTGCGGCACTTCCAGGGCATTCAGATCGCTTGTCACCACGCCCCCTGAGGGCGCGTGGCGTTCGTGATCATTTTTTGGTCACATAGAACATCTTGGGTGCGTCATTCGAGTTGTGCACCATGGTGATGTTTTTCTTCATGGCCCAGGGGCGCATTTGGTGGTGCAGGGGAATGGTCAGCACCTGGTCGCGGGTCAGTGCCAGGGCTTCGCGGATGACCCGATCCCGCACCAGCGTGTCGCTTTCATTTTTCATCCGGTCCACCAAGGCATCCAGTGGCGGATGGCTGACGCGCCCGAAGTTGAAGTTGCCATCGGGCCCGGTGGTGCGGGTGCGCAAAATCGACTGCAAGGTGTATTGGGCGTCGTAAGTGGCCACGCCCCAACCCAACAAGAAGGCGCTGGTGTCATAGGCCTGGAATTTGGCCGCGAAGGTGGCAAACGGCATGGCGTTCAGTTTGACCCGCACGCCGATGCGCGCCCACATATTGACCAGGGCCTGGCAGATCTCTTCGTCGTTGACGTAACGGTTGTTGGGGCAATCCAGCGTGAACTCAAAACCGTTCGGAAAACCGGCATCGGCCAGCAGCTTTTTGGCCGCATCGGTGTTCACGGCCACCGGCTTGTCGGCGGCTTCTTCATAGCCATTCACTCCCGGGGCCACCATCAGGGCCGCCGGGATCGACAGGCCGCGCATGATGGTGCGCTGAATGGCGACGCGATCCACGCTCATATTGAGGGCTTGTCGAACGCGCAGGTCTTTGAATGGGTTGGGGCCTTTGGGGCCGTATTTGAGTTCGTTGCTGCCCAAGTCGAGCACGATGAAAATGGTGCGCACTTCGGGGCCATCGAGCACAAAGAGGTTGTTGTTGCTGCGCAGACGCGGCACGTCTTGGGTGGGCAGATCGGTGACGGCATCGACATCACCGGCAATCAGTGCGGCCACGCGGGTCGGGTCTGACTTGATCGGGGTGTAGATGACATCGGTCACATTGCCTTCCATCTTGCCCCACCAGCCCTTATTCTGGGTCAACACCACGCGCTGATCAGGCACCCATTCTTTGATGATGTAGGGCCCGGTGCCATTGGCGTTGCGCGAGGCGAAGTTCTCTTCTTTGGCGCTGTAGTTCTGAACTTTTTCGGTGCGGTTCTTCACCGCCCAGGCTTTGTTCATGATGAAAAAATAGGTGAAGCTGTTGAGCAACACCGGGTTGGCGCCATCGGAGATCACATCCACGGTGTGGTCGTCGATTTTTCGCATCTCCTTCACCCCGGCGACATAGATGGTCATGGTGCCGGGGGGTGACTTGGAGCGTTCAAACGAGAACACCACATCGTCGGCTGTGAATGGGCTGCCGTCGTGAAACTTCACATTGCGGCGCAAGTTAAAGCGCATGGTGTTGGCATTCACCTGACTCCAACTGGTGGCCAGGGCGGGTTGCGGTTTGTAATTTTTGTCGTAGGTCACCAGCGTTTCGTAGGCGTGGCTGACGATGTTGTTGGTGGTGGCGTGGTTTTGCGAATGCGGGTCCAGCGTCAATATATCGTTCTGGGCAGCCCAGCGCAGGGTTTGCCCTTGGGCCAGGGCCAGGGCAGGGGCGGTCAGCAAACCGGCCACGAGCAGCCATCGGCGGAAGGTCGTGATCATTTCAAAACTCCAACTGCAGTTAAGGGGAAGGACACTTTGTATCAGATGTGTCTGAGTTTTGCGAGTGAAACCATGCGCCAAAGCGCCTCTCGTCGGGGTTTTCCCCCGAGTCTGGCCCACTGAATCGGGCGCGTCGGCTCATGCCGGTCTTCCACATGCGACAAAGTGAGGCAGGTTCATAAATATTCAGGTATTATGATTCTTCATGGTTTGGGCGCATGGCATGACCTGACCCATGATCTTTTGCAGGAGGTCCCATGAATGCGTCGAAGTTGGAAGATGCGCCGCTGAGCCCGGCCGAATTATGGGTCGCGCTCAATGAGCTGCTCGAGGCAGAGCGGGCCGGGGCCCGGGTGGCGCGTGAGACGCTGGTGGAAATGGGGGCTGACCACCCTTGGCAGGCCTTGGTGGCTGACATTCAGCGCGATGAGGTGCACTGGTGCGGCATGCTGATGAAGGTCATCAGGGGTTTGAATGGGGCCCCCTCGGACCAAACCGGTGCCTTTCATGGCAAGGCCATGGCGATTGCCGATTGGGGCGAGCGGATGGCATTTTTGAATCGGGGGCAAGCCTGGGTGGTGCGCCGCCTGGAAGGCCTGCTGCCCAGAGTGGCTGATGCGGGTGCGCGGTCTGAACTACAGGCCATGCTGGACGCCCATGTGGGCAATATCGAGCGGGTCGAGCAAAGCATGCGCCGGTCTTGATCGGCGACCGATCGGTACCGCACCCGGGGGCTTTCATCTATAGTGGCCGCTTCTGAGCAAAGAAGATGTCCATATGGCCTTGGTCACGACCGAAACCGGGCAAGCATTGCCCCAAGCAGAGACTGGATGGACCGCGCGCCTGGAATTGAATTACCACTTGGCAGCGGGGCGCACGGTGTGTCAGACGCTGCATGAAGGGCCGTTGCGGGTATTGCAGGCTTTGTATCCCGAAGGGGATGCGGTGTGTCACCACGTCCTGGTTCATCCGCCGGGCGGTTTGGTGGCCGGCGATGTGGTCAGTGTGAATGCGGTTCTGGCGCAGGGCGCCCATGCCTTCATCACCACCCCCGGGGCGACCCGGTTTTACCGCTCCACCGGGCCGGTGGCGGTGCAGCGGGTGCAGGCGAAGTTAGGTCCGAACGCCAGGCTCGAGTGGCTGCCCCTGGAGACCATCGCTTACAACCAATGCCAAGCCGAGAGCCAATGGGTGTTTGCACTGGACCAGGGGGCTGAACTCATGGCTTGGGATGTGCTGGCCTTGGGTTTGCCCCATGCCCGCCAACCCTTTGAGCAGGGCCGCTATTTGCAACACCTGGAGGTGGAGGGTGTCTGGATGGATCGGGGGACCATCGACGCTTTGGACCACGATTTGATGAACGGGCCACTGGGTTTGGACGGATACCGCTGTCTGGGCACACTGGTGCTGGCGGCGGACCAGGCTTTGTCGGTGGACCGGGTCGAGGCCGGGTTGGCGCAGGCCCGCGCGGCAACAGAGTCCATGTCCGGGGCCATGGTGGGGGTGACGCTGGCGCACCCCAGGGTCATGGTGGCGAGGGTGTTGTCGGCGCAGGTCGAGCCCTGCCGGGCGGCCTTGCAGGCCATTTGGTCGGTGTGGCGCGAGTCGCAGTGGGCCATGAAGCCAGAGCCTTCTCGCATGTGGCGGGTCTGAGCCGGCGCTGGTTCAGATCGACACCAGCCCCCGCACGCCATCGCGGGCCATGTCGGCCCCCAGGCCATGGGCAATGATCTCGCCCCTGTCCATGACCGCATAGGTGTCGGCAAGGTCTTGCGCGAAATCGTAATACTGTTCGCACAGCAAGATGCCCATGGGTTGCCCCCACAGACCCTCGCGGGCCAGGCGGCGTATGACCCGGCCTATGTCTTGAATGATATTGGGTTGAATGCCCTCGGTGGGTTCGTCCAGTATCAATAAAGTGGGGCGGGCGGCCAAGGCACGCGCGATGGCCAATTGTTGCTGCTGTCCGCCAGACAGATCGCCACCCTTGCGTTGCCGCATGGCGTCGAGTACCGGAAACATCTGGAACAAGACGGGGGGTATGGGCTCATTCGAAGGGCGGCTGCTCATGCCCATGCGAAGATTGTCCAGCACGCTGAGCCGGGCAAAGATTTCCCGGCCTTGGGGCACATACCCTAGGCCCATTTCGGCGCGACGATAGGGCGCCTGGTGGGTGATGGCTTGGCCATTGAAACGGACCGTTCCGCGGCGCACCGGCAAGAGCCCCATCAGGCTTTTGAGCAGGGTGGTTTTACCCACCCCGTTGCGCCCCAGCAAGACCGCAATCTCACCCGGACGCACTTGCAAGCTGACCCCGCGCAGGATGTGCGAGCCGCCGTAATACTGATGCAGTTCTTCAACTTCAAACACTTCAACGCCCCAAATACACTTCGATGACCCGCTCGTCGGCCTGCACCTGCGCGAATGAGCCTTGGGCCAAAACAGCCCCATCGCACAGCACCGTGACGAGGTCGGCGATTTTCTGCACAAAGCCCATGTCGTGCTCCACCACCATCAATGAGTGTTTTCCCTTCAGGCGCAAAAACAATTCAGCGGTGCGCTCGGTTTCGTGGTCGGTCATGCCGGCCACCGGTTCATCGAGCAGCAGCAGCTTGGGGTCTTGCATCAGCAACATGCCGATTTCCAGCCATTGCTTCTGCCCGTGGCTGAGCAGGCCGGCGGGTCGTCGCAGGTGGTCTTGCAGTGAGATGGTGTGTGCCACTTCTTCCAGCCGGTTGAGTTGCTCGGGCTGCAGGCTGAACCGTATGGAGGCGCCCACACTTTTGCGGGTTTTCAGGGCCAGGTCCAGGTTCTCGAACACGCTGAGTTTTTCAAACACGGTGGGTTTTTGAAATTTACGCCCGATGCCCCATTCGGCGATTTCCGACTCGTTGTAGCGCAACAAATCGATGGTGCTGCCGAAGAAGACCTGACCGGAATCCGGGCGGGTTTTACCCGTGATGATGTCCATCATGGTGGTTTTGCCGGCCCCGTTGGGGCCTATGATGCAGCGCAATTCGCCGGGCGCGATATCGAGTGTGAGATGGTTGATGGCTTTGAAGCCATCAAAGCTCACGCTCACGTCCTCCAGATACAGAATGCGGCCGTGGGTGAGGTCAAGCTCATGGGGCCGACGCAGTCGCCCATAGCTGGCTTGACGATCGCCGGACTGGGTCTGACCCCGGTCATTTTTGTTTCTGGCGCCCAGGATGCGCCGGGCACCGTCTTCAAGCAGGTCCGGGGTCATGGCGTCTCTCCGTTGCTGCGACGCGACCACCGGGCCTGAAACCACCCCAATACACCTTGAGGTAAAAACAGGGTCACGGCAATGAACAAGGCACCCAGCACGTAAAGCCAAAACTCAGGGGCGGTCACCGTCAACCAGCTTTTGGCGCCGTTGACCAGGGCCGCACCGAAGATGGGCCCCAATAAAGTGCCGCGACCACCCACCGCCGTCCAAATGGCGATTTCAATCGATTGTGCGGGGCCCATTTCTCCCGGGTTGATGATGCCCACCTGGGGCACATACAGGGCGCCCGCTATGCCGCACATCATCGCTGAAATGACCCAAATGCTCAGCTTGTAGCCCAATGTGGAATAACCCAAAAAGAGGGTGCGGGTTTCGGCATCGCGGATCGCTTGCAGCACGCGGCCATATTTGCTGGCCATCAACCAGCGCGACCCCAGGTAGCACAACAACAGGGTCATGCCAGTGAGCACAAACAAAACCATGCGGGTCTCTGGCGAAGCCAGTGGCACACCCAGGATGCGCTTGAAATCGGTGAAGCCGTTGTTGCCGCCGAAGCCGGTTTCGTTGCGGAAAAACAGCAACATGGCGGCAAACGTCAGGGCCTGGGTGATGATGGAGAAATACACGCCTTTGATGCGTGATCGGAAGGCAAAGTAGCCGAAAACGGCCGCGACCAAACCAGGCACAGCCAGCACCAAAATCAGGGTGGCCACGAAGCTGTCACTGAAATACCAATGCCAGGGCAGGGTCTTCCAATCGAGGAACACCATGAAGTCAGGCAGGTCTGACTTGTAGACACCATCTTGTCCGATCTGGCGCATCAGATACATGCCCATGGCATAGCCGCCCAGCGCAAAGAACAGGCCATGGCCCAAAGACAGGATGCCGGTGTAGCCCCAGATCAGATCCATGGCGAGGGCACAAATGGCATAGCACATGATCTTGCCGGTCAGGGCCAAGGCATAATCGCTGAAATGCAGGGGGTGACCCGCCGGGACGATGAGGTTCAGGAAAGGGGCCAGCAGACAAATCATGGCGGCTACCCCCAGCACGCTGAGCGTCGCCATTGCGGATTTCGGGGCAGGGTGGGTGGGCCGGTGTGACATCTCAGGCCTCCGCGCTGCGGCCTTTCAAGGCGAATAGACCTTGGGGGCGCTTTTGAATGAAGATGATGATCAGAACCAGAATGGCGATTTTGGCCAGCACTGCACCTGACCAACCTTCCAGAAACTTGTTGGCGATGCCCAGACCCAGGGCCGAATAAACCGTGCCTATCAGTTGGCCTACGCCGCCCAGCACCACCACCATGAATGCATCCACGATATAGCTTTGGCCCAGGTCTGGCCCCACATTGCCGATTTGGCTCAGGGCACAACCCGCCAAGCCCGCAATGCCCGAGCCCAGCGCAAAGGCCTGGGTGTCGGTGCGAGCGGTGTGAACACCCAGGCAAGAAGCCATGGCCCGGTTTTGGGTCACGCCACGCACAAACAGGCCCATGCGCGTGCGACCGATCAGCCAGGCCATGCCAGCCAGCACGCAGATGGAGAAGCACAGAATCAGGACGCGGTTCCAGGGCACGCTGAGGTTGGACAGCAGTTCAATGCCACCACTCATCCAGCTTGGGTTCTCTACCGCCACGTTTTGTGCCCCAAACAGAGTTCGGACCGCTTGCATCAAAATCAGGCTGATGCCCCAGGTCGCCAGTAAAGTTTCCAAGGGTCGGCCATACAGATGACGCAACACAGCGCGTTCGATCAAAGCGCCAACCAGTGCGGCAGCGACAAAGGCGCATGGCAGCGCTGCCACCAAATAGACATTAAACCATTCGGGGGCATAGGTTTTGAACAGGTTTTGAATCACATAGGTGGCGTAGGCCCCGATCATCATGAGTTCGCCATGGGCCATATTGATCACGCCCATCAAACCGTAAGTGATGGCCAGCCCAAGCGCCACCAGCAGGAGAATTGAGCCCAGGCTCAGCCCGCTGAACAAGACGCCCAAGCGTTCCCCCCAGGCCAGCGCGCCTTTGAGTTGTTGCAGACTGGCCGAGATTTGGGCCTTGACCAAGGGGTCTTGCTCTTGGCCCCACTGATCGTTGAGCAGTCTTTGTGCGTCGGGGTGGGTGTACAGACCCAGCGTTCGGGCAGAGGCCCCTCTGACCTTGGCGTCGGGGGAGGATAAATCCATGGCAGCCAAGGCATAGCCCATCAGGGTTTTGATGCGCTCGACATGTTCTTGTGCCATGGCTTTTTCAAGCAAAGGGCGTTGACTCGGATCAGGGTTATTCAATAAGGATTGAATGGCTTTGAGTCGTTCCTCGGCTTGACCGGAAAACAGCCTGAGTGCCGCCATGGCGTTGTCGAGTTCGCCGCGTAACCGGTTGTTGAGCATGGGTGCCTCGGCGTCTTGCGGCAGGGCGACAGCAGCACCCGTCAAGGCGTCGAAGCAAAGTGCGCCTTCGATGCGCAACACTTGTTCGCCTTTGACCAGAATTTGCTCTTTGGACAAGGCCTCGAGGTAGGCCAATAACTGATCGCTGGGGTCAGACAGGGCCGATTGCAGTTGGGTGATGCGTGCATCGGTGTCGCCCACGGCGATGGCCAATGCCTGCTGGGGGGTCAGGGCCCAAATGGGTTGGGCGGCCAGCGTCAGGACTATGAGCAACAGGCAAAAACGGAACGGGTGAAGAAGTGAAATGCGCATGGCATGGGGCGTCCGGCGTCAGCCGGATGCTTCAGGAGAGAAGGTGAAATGAGTTTTCAAAAGGGGGGTGTCCATGAGGCATGAAGAAGCTTGTGTGATTGGGGGGGGTATGTGTTCATGACCAAGAGATTTCTGGTCTTTGCAAGTCTTGTACCAAGCCCTGACCTGGAATTGGACGACTGGGCGCACCAAAAAGGCGCACACCACCGGCTTGGCGAACCAAAACCATGCATCACCCAGTTGCTTGCTCAGACATCAGCACCGCACCGGGTTGGATTGCGTGGAGAATGTGGTGTACGCTTGATTTTTGGCGCGGCATGAACTTTGCGGCAGAGACACCATGGACCTGACACCCCGAGAAAAAGACAAGTTGCTCATCTTCACCGCTGCCTTGCTGGCCGAACGGCGCAAGGCCCGGGGATTGAAGCTGAATCACCCGGAGGCGGTGGCGATCATCAGCGCCGCCATCATGGAAGGCGCGCGCGATGGCAAGACCGTGGCGCAGTTGATGAGCGAGGGTCGCCATGTATTGCGCCGCGCCGATGTGATGGAAGGGGTGCCCGAGATGATTGCAGACATACAGGTCGAAGCCACGTTCCCAGACGGCACCAAGCTGGTCACGGTGCATCAACCCATCGAATGACGAGAAAGGCGACTCATGAAAAGATCTATGGCATTGGCGCTTGGCGGCGCATATGGACTGGCCCACGCCCATGAAGGGCATGGCATGCCCGGTGTGTCGCACTGGCATGGCAGCGATGTGCTGGGCTTTGTGCTGGCTTTGGGGGTGGTTGCGCTTTTGATCTGGCTCGGCGGGCGGGGTCGATGAAGATGCAGGAGAAGCCAATGATTCCGGGAGAGTTTTTGATTGATGAGGGCGAACATGTCCTCAATGTGGGGCGGCGCACTTTGAGTTTGGTGGTTTACAACCGGGGAGACCGCCCGATACAGGTGGGCTCGCATTACCACTTTGCCGAAACCAATGACGCGCTCGATTTTGACCGCCAAGCCGCCCGTGGCATGCGGCTGAACATCGCCTCTGGCACTGCGGTGCGGTTTGAGCCCGGCCAGCAACGCAGCATTGAGCTGGTCGAATATGCCGGTCTGCGCCGGGTGTTTGGATTTCAGGGTCGTGTGCAGGGGGATCTATGAGCCGTATTCAGCGCCGCGCCTATGCCGAGATGTTCGGCCCCACGGTGGGAGATCGGGTGAGGCTGGCCGATACCAACCTGGTGGTGGAGGTGGAACAAGATTTCACTTTGCGTGCGGGCAGCCATGGGGAAGAGGTCAAATTCGGGGGCGGTAAGACCATACGCGATGGCATGGCTCAGTCTCAGCGCTCGCGCGCTGAGGGTGCGGTAGACACGGTGCTGACCAACGCCCTGATCATTGACCATGGCGGGGTGATCAAAGCCGATATCGGCTTGAAAGACGCCCGCATCGTGGCCATCGGCAAGGCTGGCAATCCGGACACACAGCCCGGCGTCGACATCGTGATCGGGCCCGGCACTGAAATCATCAGTTGTGAAGGCCTGATCGTGACCGCAGGCGGCATCGACACCCACATCCATTTCATTGCCCCGCAGCAAATCGATGAGGCCTTGTCCAGCGGCATCACCACCATGCTGGGCGGGGGCACCGGCCCTGCGACCGGTACGTTTGCCACCACCTGCACCCCGGGCCCTTGGCACATAGGCCGTATGTTGCAGGCTGCCGATGGATTTCCCATGAACCTGGGGTTTTTGGGCAAAGGCAATGCATCGTTGCCCGCTGGTTTGAGGGAACAAATCGAGGCGGGTGCCATCGGCTTAAAGCTGCACGAAGATTGGGGCACGACGCCGGCGGCGATTGACAATTGCCTGAATGTGGCGGAAGACACCGACACGCAAGTGGCCATACACACCGACACCCTGAACGAGTCGGGGTTTGTGGAAAACACCGTGGCGGCATTCAAGGGAAGGACCATCCACACCTTTCACACCGAAGGGGCGGGCGGTGGCCATGCGCCCGACATTTTGAAGGTGGTGGGGGAGGCCAATGTGCTGCCTTCGTCCACCAACCCGACCCGGCCCTACACCGTCAACACTTTGGATGAGCATGTGGACATGTTGATGGTTTGCCACCATCTCGATCCATCGATCGCCGAAGACCTGGCCTTTGCCGAGAGTCGGATCAGGCGTGAGACCATTGCCGCCGAGGACATCTTGCATGATCTGGGCGCGATCAGCATGATGAGCAGCGACAGTCAGGCCATGGGCCGGGTGGGCGAGGTCATTTTGCGAACCTGGCAAACGGCCCACAAAATGAAGGCGCAACGGGGCCCTTTGCCCGGTGACAGTGATCGCCACGACAATGCCCGGGTCAAGCGATATATCGCCAAATACACGATCAATCCGGCCATCGCACACGGCATCAGCCATGAAGTGGGCAGCATTGCAGTGGGCAAGTGGGCCGATTTGGTGATTTGGCGCCCTGCTTTTTTCGGCATCAAGCCCTCACTGATTCTGAAAGGTGGCAGCATCGCCCTGGCCGCGATGGGTGACCCGAATGCTTCGATTCCCACGCCTCAACCGGTTCATTACCGGCCGATGTTCGGTGCTTTTGGTGGGGCATTGGCGCGTGGCTCATTGACCTTTATGTCGCAGGCGGCGTCTCAATCGGGGGTGGCTGAACGTCTGGGCCTGCAAAAAACCAAAGCGGTGGTGAAACACATCCGGGGTGTGGGCAAGAAAGACATGGTTCACAATGACTATGCGCCCCGCATGGAAGTGGATGCCCAGACTTATGCGGTGCGCGCCGATGGCCTATTGCTGACCTGCGAACCGGCAGCGAGCCTGCCGATGACCCAACGCTACTTTTTGTTCTGATGCTGATTTGCTCCAAACGCTTGCCACAAGGCAAAGGCTTGGCCCGGGCCCTGCTCGGGCGTGCCGCCACGGTCACCCTGGACTGGGACACCCGACAAAAAAGCCGCTTCGATGCGATCGATAGCCTGGGGCGGACTCTGGGGGTGATTTTGCCTCGTGGCAGTGTGGTCCGGGGTGATGATCTATTGGTGGCCGAAGACGGCTCGTTGATTCGTGTGGTCTCGGCCCCCCAGCAGTTGTTGCGCATCGCGGCCCACAGCGGGGCGTCTCTCGATTTGATGAGGGCGGCCTACCATTTGGGTAACCGACATATTCCCATCCAAATGCAGGCGGATCATTTGCTGATCGAACCTGACCATGTCCTGGCCGAACTGTTGCAATCGATGGGCATGGTCGTGACACCCACGCTCGTGGCGTTCGAGCCCGAGGGGGGCGCATATGGCGACAGCGCATTGCTGGGCCACTCGCATTCACACACGCCAGGCCATGTGCACGGCCCCGGCTGCGGGCATGACCATGGACACTGAAGCCCCAGGCTGGCTTGAACTGATCTGGCTGGCTTCGCCCGCTTTGCCGGTGGGCGGTTTTTCATATTCTGAGGGCTTGGAATCGGCCATCGAACACGGGCGCGTGCATGACGAACCCAGCTGTGAAAAATGGTTGTTGGCGCAGATGCGCCTGACCCAGGCCCGTGGCGATTGGGCCTTGGTGGCGCAGGCCATCCGGGCGTGGCGCTGTCTGGATATAGAGCGATTGACTGCCTTGGCGCGGTGGTTGGACGCGACGCGAGAGAGCGCCGAAATTCGCCTGCAAAGCGAACAAATGGGGCGTTCGATGCAAGACTGGTTGCGCAATCTGGGCCAGGTGGACGCCGCCCAACTGGACATCCTGGCCCGCTTGCCACCCCACTACGCAATGGCGCAGGCGCTGGCCTTGTCCCGGGTGGATGCGCCGATTGAGCAGGCCTTGCAGACGCTGGCTTTTGCCTGGGCTGAGAACATGGTGCAAGCCGCCGTCAAGTCGATACCGCTGGGCCAACATGCCGGTCAGCGTGTATTGCTGGCTTTGCTCAAAGGCATACCCGCAGCAGTAGACACGGCCTTGAATTTGTCCGATGAACACCGCCAGTGCTTCAGCCCGATGTGGGCGATACTGTCCTCCCGCCACGAAACCCAATACTCACGCCTATTCAGATCATGAGCCCGTTGCACCAAATCGCAGGCAGACAGAAAAAAATGCCACCCCTCAGGGTGGGCATCGGCGGCCCGGTGGGCTCCGGCAAAACCACTTTGCTCGAGATGCTGTGCAAACAGATGCGGGAACGGTGGGATTTGATCGCCATCACCAATGACATCTACACCAAAGAAGACCAGCGCCTGTTGACGGTCAGCGGCGCACTGCCTGCCGAGCGCATCATGGGGGTCGAGACGGGGGGATGCCCGCACACGGCCATCCGCGAAGATGCGTCGATCAATCTGGAGGCCATTGATCGAATGCTGGAAAAATTTCCTGACGCCGACATCGTCTTTGTGGAGAGTGGCGGGGATAACCTGGCGGCGACATTCAGCCCCGAACTGTCTGATCTGACGATTTATGTGATCGACGTGGCTGCGGGCGAAAAAATACCGCGCAAAGGAGGGCCCGGCATCACCAAAAGTGACCTGTTTGTCATTAATAAAATTGATTTGGCGCCCCATGTGGGGGCTGATTTGGATATCATGCGCACAGACACAGCGCGCATGCGCCCCGATGCCCAGCGTCGGCCATGGGTGATGACCAACCTCAAGACCCGGCAAGGTCTGCATGAGGTGGTTGATTTCATCGAGACCCGCGGGTTGCTGGTCTCGCGTTGAATGATCAGGGCAGAGGTGATGGATGAGCAGCCAAGCAGAAACACTCAAGAGCAACGGATTGAAGGTGACATTGCCGCGCCTGAAAGTGCTGGAGATGTTCGAAAAACTGCCTGGGCAGCATTTCTCTGCGGAGGAAGTCTATAACCGCCTCATTGAGCAAGGCAACGACATCGGGATTGCCACCGTATACCGCATTCTGATGCAGTTCGCCGATGCCGGTCTATTGCGCAAATCTCATTTTGACGGCGATCGGGCCTGGTTTGAACTGGAAGCAGGTGAACACCATGACCATTTGTTGTGCGTGGACTGTGGCAAGGTGGTCGAGTTTCTGAACCCCAGCATCGAGGCGCAGCAACGCGCCGTGGCCCAACAACACGGGTTTGAACTGCTGGAGCACAATATGGTGCTTTATGGTTTGTGCAGTGGGTGCCAAAAAAAGGCCAAACCCTGACCCGGGTTCAAGCCTTGGCGCCTTGCAGCCCCGATTTCAGCGCTCAGGAATCACCGGCAGCAGCAATCGGCTGGTTCGACCCGCACCGAAATGCAGACTGACCTGGCCACCGAAAATGGCGGGCGGGCGATCTTGCTCGTCGTCGTGGACGAAGGGGCCGCAGCCCTTCATGGGGTTTTTCATGTTCGATAAAGTGGCCGCTGGGCCGTCCCATTCGTAATCCCGGCCACGCAGTGAGATGGCGACTGTGTAGCCCACGGGCACCACAATGCAAGTGGGCCAGATTTCCACATCGAGTTCCACCACCTCGTTCGGGGTGAGTGGCTGCTTTTCATCGTGGGTGTGATAGGGCCTGTAGGGCAAAGATTTTTCCTGGTCGAGTTTCCGGTGCGAGGCACGCAACCAGCCCAGGCTGATGGGGTTGTGCGGGTCAAGCGCACCCTGAAATACCACTTCGGTCCCTTGCGGGTCAAACACCCGCAGCACAGCAAATACATCGGCGTCGACGGTGGCCGACGACAGATGGATCTTCAGGGCCGAGGGCCCCGTGATTTCTGTCGCTTGGGTCATGGGGGCAGACATGAAGGTCAGTCCATCGCCCATCGGGTCATAGCTGAGGGTTTGGGCGGCCCCCGCATAGGGATGGGTGGACAAAGTCATGGTGTCGGGGTGCAAATGAAAATCGGTCCATCGCGTGCGGGCCAGCGGCCATTCGTTTTCGTGGCGTTCGACGAATTTCTCGCCCGGATGCCGGACTTGCAGGCGCACTTTGGGCTCGCGGTCCCAGCCGTTGTCTTCGCCCTTGAGGAAATGATCGAAGAACTTGCGTTGCATGTTCACACCGTAATCGGTGTAAAACGGGGCCCAATGAGATCCGCCATGGGCTTCCAGCCACTTCTGGGTGGAGGCGGCACCCACATAGCCTTCCATATTGCCGCGCAGATGCAGGCCCTGTCCCCCCCAGTTGGCGGTGGACAGCAACGGCACTTTGACCCGGCTGAGGTTGGCGGATCGCTCTCGGTAGTAGGGGCTGTCCATCTCGCGCGCGAGCAACTCACGGGCCATGTCTTCCCGGTTGGCCGCCAGCGCTTCAGGACTGAGGGTTTCGGGACCGCACGCCCATTCGCCCGTGATGGGGTGTTTGCGGCCGCGCTCACCCACACCGTGTTGCACGGTCTTGACCTGCATGTCCTGCCAGTTTTTGCGGAATGAGCAAAGTATGCCCCCATGGCGATTGCCATCCCGGTAGTTGTCGTGCCAGCCCTCCCAAACGCAAATGGCGGCCAGGTGAGGGGGCTGGGTCGCGGCCGCACGCCATTGGTTGGCACCGTAGTAGGAAATGCCGTTGAGCCCGACTTTGCCGTTCGACCACGGCTGGACAGCCGCCCATTCGATGCAGTCGTGATAGTCTTTCTGCTCGCGGTCATTGTTGTGGCACAGATAGCCCGGTGAGCGACCGGCCCCGCGCGAATCGACCCTGATGCACACATAGCCATGGGGCACCCATTTCTCGGGGTCCACCACTTCCCAGTTCGCATAGCGGTTACTGGTGCCGGACACGGCGTCCGGATTTTCTTTGCACATGATCTCCCAGGCGGTTTGATAGCCCTCCTGAAAGGCCACCCATTTCCCGTAGGGGCCATAGGTCATGATGACGGGGTAGCGGCCTTCGGCCAAGGGGCGAAAGACATCGGCACGCAGCACGATGCCGTCGTCCATGCCGATGGCGACATCCCAGTCAATGCGCATGCCATCGCGGGTTTCACTGGAATACATGGTGCTCATGGGGTCACTCCGGTTGAATTTTGGCGGCTTTGGCGACACGGCCCCAAAGCTCGATCTCGCGTCGTATGCGGGCCTGGAATTCGGCGGGCGGCAGTCCCCCTGGGTCGGCACCCAGGCCTTGTAATTTTTGTTGAACCTCAGGGTCTTTGAGCACCTGGCTGACGTCGCGGTGGATTTTTTGCACCACATCGGGTGGCGTGCCTTTGGCCGCCAGCAGACCGAACCAGGAGATCGCTTCATAACCGGGCAGCTCGCCAGCGATCGGTGGGGCTTGTGGGAAGAGTGAGCTGGGTTGCACGGAGCCCACACCCAATATGCGAACCCTTCCCCCCTTGACTTGGCCCTGAACCGAGCTGACGGCGGCAATGCCCAAGGGCACATGACCGCCGGCAAGATCAATCATCAACGGGCCGGCCCCTTTGTAGCTGATGGGTTGCATTTCACTTTTGGCCAGCATATTGAACAGGTGCCCCGAGAGCATGGCGCTTGAGTCGGACACACCAAAACTCAGTGCGGTGGGGTTGGCGCGCAGTGTCGCGAGCACATCCTTGATGGATTTATAGGGTGAGTCGACCGGGGTGACCAAGGCAATCGGTGAAACGGACACGATGGTGATCGGGACCAAATCACTCAGCGTGTCATACGGTAATTTTGCATACATGCTGGGGTTGACCACCATGGCGGTCGAGGTCAATAGCAGGGTGTGGCCGTCCCCGGGCGATTTGGCCACCAGCTCGGTGCCGATCAGGGTGTTGGCCCCGGGTTTGGCATCGATGATGACGGGTTGGCCCCACAAGGTGCTGAGTTTGTCCTGGATGATTCGGGCGTTGGCGTCAGTGCTGCCCCCGGGGGCAAATGGAATGACGATGCGCACAGGTTTGGTGGGGAAGTTTTGTGCCATGGCGGGCCAGGACACGGCGAGCCATGCCAAGCACACGGCCACAAGGCGGCGGTTGAAATACATCGGGATCTCCGTGGGTGAAATTCAGATCAGTGGGTTTCGGCGGGTGGCGCAAAGCGAAAACCCAGGTCTTCAAAGATCGACCGGGCTTGAGGCGAGACGGCGTCGATTTGACGCGCCGCCTGGGCACTGAACGCAATGTCGTTCATGTCGTGAACGCCACCGGTGATGATCACTTGCAACAAACCTTCGGTCTCACCGATATTGCGAAATGATCGATAGACCCCTGGCGGGATCGAGATGGTGTCAAAACGATCCAACTCCAGCCGATTTTGCCCTTGGTCGTTCCAGCACACTTCAAATCGGCCTTCCAGGACGGTGAAGGTCTCGAAGGTGTCCTTGTGGTTGTGTAAGCCGGGTCCTTGTCCGGCCGGGCATCTGGCCAAAGTCATGGTCATGCCTGCCGCCCCTACGATGGGCGCCGCCGAGTTGATCGGTGTCTTGGCGGTCCCTTCCAGCCCGATGACCGACAGCAGTTCACGCGCGTAGACCACGTCGCGGGCCGCCTGCGGGGCTCGGTCGGAAGCTTGCACGGGCAGGGGACGCAGCTGTTGAAAGCGGGAAACGCGTCGTGTCATTTCCTCAATGCTGATGTGTCTGGAGGGAATCATGGGTCAATCCTTGCGTGCCATGCCCAGTCGCTCGATCAAGGCTTTTTCGGCCATGAAACTGTCGCGGGCAAACCGGGTGTAGTCCTCGGTGTTTTTATAAATGACGGTTTGGTCGTATTTGTCGAAGGTGGCCATGACCGCCGGGTCATCCAGTGTCTTGCGAAATGCGTCGTGAATGATGCGCACCACGGCCGGGTCCATGTTTTTCGGTCCGCAGACACCGAATGGGGAATCGGAAACTGTCTCGTACCCCAACTCATTCAAGGTGGGCACCTGCGGCCAGCGTTTGGTGCGTTTGCTGCCGTAAGTGGCCAACAGCCTGAGCCGGCCCGCATCGACATGGGGCCCCCAACCGGTGGCGTCGCTGGCCGCCATGACGTGGCCGCCCATCAGGGCTTGCATGTTTTCTGCATTGCCCTTGAAAGGGATGTGATTGAGGGAGATGCCCGCCTTTTGGGCGAATTCTTCGACCGCCAGATGCGGGCTGGTGCCGGTGCCGGTGGAGCCGTAACTGAGTTTGCCGGGGTTGGCTTTGGCGTAGTCGACGAAGTCTTTGATGGTCTTGATGGGGGACTCGGCCTGCACCACCAAGCCAAAGGTGTAGCCAGTGAGGCAAGCGATCCAGGTGAAATCGCGCAGGGTGTCAAACGCGACTTTTTGCATGTGGGGAATCCGGAACGCCCCTTGCGGAATCTGGCACAGGGTGTATCCGTCGGGGCGGGCATTGAGCATTTCCACCGCACCCAGCATGCCCCCGGCCCCGGGCCTGTTCTCGACCACCACGGTTTGCCCCAGGTGTTTGCTGGCGCTCTCGGCCAGGCTGCGCAAGACCACATCGGTGGAACCCCCGGCGGGCCAGGGGCAGATGTATTTGATGGGTCGGGCGGGAAAAGATTGGGCCCATGCGAAACCGGCCAGGGTACTGGCCGTTGCGGCAGTTAGAACGGTGCGTCTTTTCATGATGAAACCTCTGTGGCTTGCTTGGGCCAGACCCGAAAATTACACGCCCGCGGGCGGCTTGTCATCAAGGTTAACGCCAACCCTGGTGGGTCATTGCCGCAATCGCGACAAACAACGCCGGCGGCAGCGCCCAAAGAAGGGGGGGTCAATCACTTTCGCCGGCTTGATACAGCAAGCCTTGGCCCAAGCGGTCAAGACAGATTTCTGCGGTCCAGGGCAGCATCAGCGCGCCGCAGCGGCTGTCTCTGAAAAATCGCTCGAGCGGAAAGGTTTTGAGCATGGCTTGTCCGCCGCACACCTTGACGGCTTCGGCGCAGATTTCCGCACTGGTTTCCATCACGGTGTATTGACAGGCCAGCGCACGCATGCGCTCGCTTCGGCTGGGGTCGCAACGGTATTCGGAGGTGGTGCGATGAAACAGCGACCAGGCTTGTTGCAGCTTGACATACATCTGGGCGATGGCGATTTGTTTGGTGGGGTACATGCGCCGCATCACGCCGACCCCTGGTACATCGGCACGCAGGTAGGCCACGGCAAAATCAAATGCGGCCTGAGCGATGCCCATATAGGTGGGCGTCAGCGTCATGAACATGTGTGGATAGCGGCTGGCGGCCTGGGCGTAAATGCCCGGTGGCATCATGGGCGCCAAGTGATCCACGAAGACATCTTTCAGAATCAGCGTTCTCGAAACCGTGGCGCGCATGCCCAAAGGGTCCCAATCGCCCTCAATGCTCACACCTTGAGCCTGGGCGGGTACGGCGACAAACAAGGTGTGCCGCATGCTGGCGTTGGGCAAGTCTTCGGTGCACAAGACCCCGTAGTTTTGGGCCGAACCCGATAGAGAAGCGAAAATTTTACGGCCATTGAGCACCCATCCGCCCTCGACCTGGCGGGCCAGTGTGCCAAATGGCGACTTGCCCGCTGCCGCCGAACTGCCTTCAGAAAACGGTTGGGCGTAAATGGCACCCGCCAGCATTTGCGCGTAATGGTGGCGCCGGTTGCGTTCGTGGTCGGCGCGCTGGCCATCGCTGAGGTCCAACTGATCCACCATGTCGGCCGTCCACAAGGCGTTGGCATTGTGCATATTGAAGGTATTGGCGGTGGAGCCGCAGTAGTAGCCTATGCGCGAGGCCACCAACATATAGGTTCGGTAGTCGGCACCCATGCCGCCGTGGCGCGTCGGCACGCATAAGCCCAGAAAGCCCATTTGGCGCAAGTCGTTCCAATTCTCCGTCGGGAAAATGGCTTCTCTGTCGTGTTTGAAAGCCCTTTGAGCCCAGGTGGGCCCCACTTCGTCGACCATGGCGATGAGTTGTTTCTGCCGGTCGGTCAGCGGCAGACCTGAAGCCAGCGTGTTGTCGTCGGCCGATTGCGCATAGGTTCTGAGGTATTCGGTGTCCATGGGGCTATGGTAACTGCCATCCCATTTCCAACCAATGTCCGAAGTCAGGTTTAAACGGCCAGGCCAGATTCAATACCGGGGTTTGTGGTCGGAAGACTTTCTCAGTCATGTGGTCGAGCCAAGACCCTTCGGCCCCCCAGGCCTGTAACCAGTCTTGTGCCTGAGGGGTGAGGAGGTCGAGGCCACAAGACGAGCGCCAAGCAGGCGGCGCAGGCGCTTGACCCCGCAACGGGCCTGAGTAACGGTCGTGGACGCTGCCCCAAGTGACGCGACTCAAGCGTGATTTCACGCGTTGAATCTGTTGCCGGGCCAGTTCCGGTGTCTGTGTGAACCGCAGTTGGCCCAGCACATTGTCAAACCAGTAAAGGCTTTCTCGGTCACGGCGCAGCCACTCGGATTCATGGGCCCAGGCATCGCCCACCCGATGCCGGACCACAATGCCGGCACGGCGCAGTGCCCGACCGTGGCGCCAATCAAAGAGTCGGCCAGCCCAAGGGTCGATGTCCCAGGTTTCCACGGTTTTGAATTGGCCCAGCCATTCATGGCTGAGCATCCAGCCTGCACTGGGGCCGATCAATACCAGCCGTTGGGCCGTCGGGCTGTGGCCGGCCCATTCGGCATGCATGGCCTGCACCACATCGTGCCATGCGTTTTGGCTGCGCCAGGCCCTGGCATGCCACCACCACCCGCCTGTGGGATTGGTCCATTTCGGGGCGCGCTCGGGCATGGCTGTGGGTCAGTCTTGGGCCACAGGCCGACGCCCGTATATGCTCCAGCCATCCATGCGGACCACGACTTCGTCACGTTGGTTGATGCCCTCCCAAACCAGGCGCACCAATCCGAGGTGTGGTTTGCTGTTCATGGGGCGTTTG
Organism: Pseudomonadota bacterium; assembly: GCA_041159205.1. Taxonomy (GTDB): domain Bacteria; phylum Pseudomonadota; class Gammaproteobacteria; order Burkholderiales; family Burkholderiaceae_C; genus Limnohabitans. Next base: position 13,149 of record JBEAZY010000083.1, on the reverse strand, counting down.
TCAAGCACACTGCAACGCGCCCGCAGTACATCGCCGGGTCGCACAGGTTTGATCCATCGCAGCTCATCCAGGCCCGGAGAGCCCTGGCTGGAAGTGCGCAAGAGAAAATGATCACAAACCAATTTGAAGACGACGCCGCAGGTGTGCCAGCCGCTGGCAATGAGCCCTTGATAGATGCTTTGCTCGGCCCATTTCGGATCGGTGTGAAAGCGTTGCGGGTCGAACTGGTGGGCAAACTTCAGGATGTCTTGTTCCGTCATCGTGTGTTCGCCAAAGACCTGTACTTCACCCACCACGAAATCTTCCCAGAAAAAATCTATTTCAGGCATTTGGCATTCGTTCAGGCGCGGCGATCAAACCAGGGGCTGTGGCGCAAGGGCAGGAAGAGGTTGAATCGTTGAGCCGCAGAGGGCAGTCGATGGACGTTCTTGGCGCAAAAGAACAAAGCCACAATGGCCAGCAAGCGCCATATGAACAAAGTGACGAAGCCCCAAGTTGGGTGACTGAGCCGCTCGGGATAGACAATGAAAAGGTCAGAGAACAGATTGACCAAACTGATCAAAAAAAGACCCCAGAAAATGGGTTGCGCATGCCATGCTTTGGCGTAGGCCCACAAACCAAAAATGGTGGCGACCACCACAAACCAGCCTCTGAAAAGCAAATACAGGCCCAACCTGTCGATCAGGCTGTGATCGCTGGCCAATAAATGAGCCAGGTGATGGCTGGAAAGAATGAGGGCCACCGAGTACATGAAACAAGTACCGATTAGAAACCACACCCGCAGGGGGTAATAGACATCAACCAGGCCGCGTTGAGACTGGCCCATCAAGGCCTGCCACTCATCCGGGCTGATCAAGGTTTCATGGCTTTTTTGCATGTCCTCGGTGATTGGGTATAGATCCCCCATTGTAAAACCTTTTAACCCAATCCGCACTCTCAGCCACACCCGCACAGGCGACGTTCGCATCGCAACTGCTCTTCCCCTCATCACACCCGCAATGCCGGAAGAAAGTTGGCCCGCCTTGGCAACGCAGTACGCGATGCTTGAGCGCAGCCGGGCACAAATCAGTGACTGGCTCTGTGACAGCGTGGACTGCCTGCGGGTGCTTGCCTGCCAATGCCGGTGTGGCACTTGAGACTTCTGGGGGATCTCAGCGCATGGTGTAGAGTTCGACACCATTGATTCGATTGGCGTATGGGTGTCATGAAGTTCAGCGCAAAATTCAAGCGATGGGTGAAAAACCTTTGGCCACCGGCCATTGAAGTATCGTCGCGCGAACGTTGGCGGGTGGCCTTGGCCGCTGGTCTCTCCTTGGCCCTGATTGCGCTTTATTGGCGATTCCTGGGCTGGGCACTGCAATGGGAAGGGCAGCGACTGGGCTTATTGGCACCTTTGGGCGCTTCTGCCTTGCTGGTCTTTGCGGTTCCGGCCAGCCCCATGGCGCAACCCTGGCCAGCAGTCTGGGGCAATACTTTAAGTGTCACCGTGGGTTTATTGGTTGCTCACTGGCTTCCGATTCCCGAATTGGCCATTCTGGTGGGGTTGCCGCTGGCCATTGCCCTCATGTACTGGTCGCGCAGCCTTCATCCGCCGGGGGTGGCCATGGCCTTATTGATGGTGTTGGCCGGGCCGCAAAACGACCCTTGGCCGACGTTGATGTGCGGCTTCCTGGGCTCGCTCTTGCTGGTGTTGTCCGCTTGTGTGTTCAACCCCATGACCGGCAAAAGTTACCCGGTGCGTTTGTCCGTGCACTGACCACACAGAAGGCGACCCTCGGGTCAGACGGCGTGGATCATTTGCCAAACTTTGAGCCACAGATAGATGGACAAGGCCAGCAGCAAAACGGCGAAGCCCATTTGGACCTGCTGAGGCTTGAGCTTTCTGGAGAAGAATCGGCCCAGCAACATGCCGCTGACCATGGCCGCGACAAAACCCGAAGTTTCGGCCCAGGGCAACTGAGCCCCGGAGATGAGCGCATTGATGGCGCCGCCACCGCTGACCATGGAAATCAAAAAAAGTGAGGTGGCGACGATGCCGGGCAGGGCCAGGTTGGTGAAACGGCGCATGAGTGGCACGATCAAAAACCCGCCACCGACGCCCAGCAACCCGGTCATCCATCCGGTGAACAAGCCGATGCAGGCCAATACCAACGCAGACACCGGGGTCCATATGAATTTGCCGGTCTGTTCATTGATGAATGCCAAATAGAGCACATCGTCTGAAGCCGCCTGGTCTTGACGCGCCTGGCCGTAAAAGCGCCGCGCCACCAACAGCATGAGCAGAGCGAAACCGCCCATCAACCAGTGCTGTGGCAGGCGTTGGGCCCACACTTGCCCCAGATGCGTCATGGGAATACCGCAGGCGGCCATGAGCATGGCGGCTTTGTAGCGAACCAGTCGATGGCGAAATCCATCAATGGTGCCCACGACAGCCCCGGCGGTCACCGCCACCAGAGCCACAGGTGCGGCTTGTTGCATGGACCAATCCAAGCCAGCGACCAACACGGGCACAGCCAGAATGCCACCGCCGGCACCCATCAGGCCCATGACGGCACCAATCAGCACACCGGAAGCAATAGCGATCCACATCTGGGTTGATTCTATCTTGCAGTCGCCCGCAAGATTGCGCGGGCCGCCGAATCGTGTTCAGATGAGGCAAGTCATTTGAGAGAGAAACCCATGAAACTGGTCCTATTTTCAACGGATGCAGATCCACGGTTGCAACCCGGCGCCTGGGTCGCCGACGGCGTGGTGCCCTTAAGCGCTTGCGTCAGGCAGGGCCATACACCCCAGCACACCATGGAATGCCTGATCGATGATTTCGACGCCATTCGAGACTCCTTGGTGGCCCATGTGGCTCGGGTGTCCCCCATTGCCCATGGACAGTATCGATTGGGCCCCCCTTTGCCCCGGCCCGGCAAGATTTTGTGTTGTATCGCCAATTACTGGGAGCACGAACAGCGCGAGCGGCGCGACTTAAACCTCTTTCTGAAAAACCCCGATGCCGTGATTGGCCCGGGGGACACGATTGAGCTGCCGGAATTCACTGAGCCTTGGTGTTTCATGCACGAGGCCGAATTGGGTTTGGTCTTGCGCGGCCCGGCCAAACGCGTGCCAAAGGACCGCTGGCGGGAGGCGGTGTTTGGGTATACCGCTTTTATGGATGTCACGGCACGCGGTCAAGGGAGAACCACATGGCCATCCAACCGTTTGATGAGTTGGTTGGGAAAATCGTTTGACACTTTTGCACCCATCGGGCCATGTATCGTGACCGCCGACGAGATAGAAAACCCTAACCAGTTGCATGTGCGCTTCTGGAACGATGGACAACTGCGGCACAACTACAACACAGACGACATGGAATACACCGTGCCCGAGATCATTGCGTTTGCCTCGCAAATCATGACGCTGCACAGCGGCAATGTGATCGCTTGCGGGACCAACCACGAGGGTCTGGGGTTTTTGCAGGATGGCGAGCAGGTGAAGATCGAGATCGAGGGCATCGGCGCCATGAGTTTGACGGTGCGTGACCCATTGAAACGCCGCTGGGAGCGCGGCATATACATGGGTGAAGACTCGACGCACCACGATGCGGTCCGTCGCTATCGGCCCGGGGCTGTGTTGAAAGGGTAAAAAAATCAGGGCCTGGTCATCGACCCGTCGCCGAAGGTGGATCAGACCAGCCGGTCTTTGAAGCGGATCTGCAAGAAAAGCAGAAACAGCAAAAATCCTGTGCTGGCCGCGACCAATGACAGGTGGATGCCAACCCATCCGCCCAGCACGCCGACGGTCAGGCCTGAGCCAAACCGCAACCCCAGCGCGGCCATATTGAACAGACCGATGATGCGGCCCCGGTGTTCCGGCGGGGCCGTGGTTTGTACGATGGTCTGGGCGGTTGAGTTAGAGGTCAACTCGGCAAAACCGGCCACAAACAACAAAACGACGGCCAAGGCATAGTGGTCCACCATGGCGAACAACGCCATAGAAATCGACCAAACCAGCGCAAAGCCCATGGCCCGTTGTGGGGTCGCCTGCTTGCGCTGGCCCAGATACTCCCATAACAACCCGGCACACAAGGCACCCAAGGCGTCGGCGGCCAACAACAGGCTGTATGTGAGGCCAGGGTCGCCGTGGCCAAAGTCATGGGCGTAGGCCGGCATCTGAGCTTGGTAACTGTTGGCGATGAAGCAGGAAGCACCGGCGGCCAGCAACATCATCATGGCAGTCGAGCGAAGTTGCATCACCACACGCAGTGTGTCGCGCAAGTCGGCCCAACCTTTGAAGGGCCGCACCGGTGGGCTAGTGCCCGACGGGCGAAACTTGGGGCCACAGGGTGCCTTGATCAGCCAAACCATGTGCGGCAGATACAGCAAGGCATTGAACAGCAGGCTCAGATTGGGTCCCAGCACCAGCATCAGACCCGCACCGATGCCGGGGCCGACGATCAGACCCAGATAGCGTGCCGTGGCCAGCGTGCGCACAGCACTGGGTAAAGTCTCTTTGCCAACCAGGTCATACAAAATGATCTGAGTGGCCACGTTCCAGAACACACCGGCCAGACCATGCAGCACCAAAAGGGTCATGGCGGCCCAGACCTGCAAGGTGTCGGTGATGAACATGACAGCCCAACCCATTGAACACAGCATGAACAAGGCCAGGCCGCACTGGATCATTCGCCTGGGGTCGACGCGATCGGCCAGGGCACCGACGGGCAAAGAAAAGAGCAAAAAAGGCAACCAGTGCGACACCACCGCAAAGCCACCCAAGACCGGAGAATTGAACTTCTGAAACAAGACCCAATAGCTGACCACATGCTCGACGTTGTCGGCGACCATGGTCAATAAAAACCCCAGCACCAATTGCCGATAGGCCGGCACGCGCAAAGATTCAAACGACAGGCTCATGATTGAGCAGCCATCATGGGGCGCACAGGCACAAGGGCGAAATAAGAAAACATACAAACATTATGGCGGCTTCACTCGGGCTTTTCTGACAGTGGCGGCTGAGTACGGTCCTGGAATGCTGAACGCCATGGGGTCAGATCAGACCATGTCAGCCATGGCGCGCCCGACAAAGTGCCTGAAAGTCGTGATCACGGATGAAGCCGCACTGGCCGCTGCCCCCGCCGGTAGAGGCACGGCACATGGCCTGTAGATCGTTGTCGCGAATAAAGCCACACTGGCCACTGCCACCACCAGCTGATGCCCGGCAGTAGGCTTGCAGGTCATGGTTGCGGATCAAACCGCATGGGCCACTTCCACCCCCCGTCACAGCACGGCACATGGCCTGTTGATCATGGTCGCGGATGAAGCCACATTGACCACTTCCACCCCCTGTGGTCGCTCGACAGAAGGCCTGCATGTCGCGATCACGGATGAATCCGCACTGTCCAGCGCCGCTTCCGGTGTTGGCGCGGCATTGGGCTTGAAGATCGGGGTCTTTGATGAAGCCGCATTGGCCACTTTGGGCTTGTGTAGGGCCCATGGAAAAAAACAGCATCAGGGCCAAAGCACCCGCAAGCAGTGACTTCATGGGCCCTGTTTTCATTGGCTTGAAAGACATTTTTTCTGGAAAAGGAAAGCATGACTTTATCCCTGATCTGGGCCTAAAGATAGGGGGGGGGGCCTGCGCGACTCGGGCGCTCTACAGGGCAGGGTTGGGGTGGTTCGGGGTCAAGCGAAAGGATATGGGCATGCCAATGCTCGCTCATTGATGGGGGCGCAAATTCACCCGGTTGACGCAATGACGCACTGATGATGAGTGACTGCTCAACCAGGCTTTGTGATCCATCAGAGCACTCAGCTGCTGCTGTCGATTTTGACCCAGGTGTTGTTTTCACCCGCTTTAAAGTAGACCGTGCTGTCATCGCCAAGCTTGGCGTAATAGGCAGCCCCTTCCGGAATCCCCTCTGCGGCCTTGACCTTGCCAAATTCGCTGATGGTGGCATCCTCGCCAGGCGTCCAGGCTTTTTGCGCGTCACCCGAGTCCAGCAGTAAACCATTCAAGCCCAGGGGGCGCAAAGCAGTGCCGGTGGACAAATTAGACCCCAGCAAAAGAAAATTTTGTCCATCAATGGTGGCTTTGAACAGACTGCTCAAGGCATCTTTAACGGCTGTAGGAGCGTCTGTACTGAGCTTGAATCCAACCCCCGAGTCGGCATTGAGGTCGCGCTTGAGAGAGGCCTCAGCCTGTACCAGCGCCCGCTGATCGAGTTTAGTGGCCTTGTCGTTTTCTACCTTGTTCAGTGTCCAGTTTCCATTTTGTAAGGTGAAATCATATTTGAGGTAGTCATCGGCATGATCATCGCCGGCTTCGACTTGCTGAGCGTAGATGGACACCCCGGTGGTGGCACCGCTGGAGTCTGAAGTTTGAACTATGGATTTGATGGTGTAGCCCTCATCGGGCTTCCAATAGGTGGGTACGCCATCGCTGACCGATTCCACCAACGCCGCATTGTTGGCCACGTTGCTGGCTTTGGTGCCCATTTGCGCCAAGTTACGTCCCACAATGTAGATCTGATCGTCAGTGGCTTCACCCACCCCGGCGTTGCCAACGGCCCAACCATTGGCTTGGTTGGCAATGGCATCCTTGACTTTGAAGCCTATGCTGCTGTCGCCATTGAGGTCCTTGCTGGCAAGGGCTTCTCTGAGCGCCAAAGTGATTCCTGTCAGATTTTCTGAGTCTTGCGACAGCGTTAGGGTGCTGGCACCTTCGGTCTGGGTAAATGTGTAACGCACGGATGCGCCATCCTCATCCTGCGTGCCGTAGATCTCGGTGTTGCCATCGCTATTGGTATAAGTGCCGCGCAAGGTCACCCCCTCGGTGGGCGCCCATGCGTTGCCATCGGTATCGAGCAAGGCTTTGGACAGATCAATTGACTTTCCAGCCATGGGCGACGACCCGGCAACCAAATAAGATTGACCCAGCATCGAGACCTTGAACATTCCTTTCCCCGTCAGAGGCTCGACATAGCTTGCCCCTTTCAGGCCATCGCCGTTCAAGTCGCGTTTGAGTTCAAGTTCTCGCTTGGCCAATTCAATGCCGGTGACCTCGACCGGTTCGCTTCCGTTTTTCACTCGCCCATTGTTTTTGTCGAAGGTGAAGCGCAAGACTTGAGTGCCTTCGGCATTTGTGGTGTAGACCAGTCGGTCATTGCCAGTATCGTCAACGCCTTTAATGAAATAACTGTTGTCAAGATACCAGGGCCCGCTGCCATCCTCATTGAGCAGGGCGTTTTTCAGGCTCAGGGGGTTGGTTTTGGTGCCCTGCTTGGTGTTGTCACCCACGAGCCAAAATGAGGTGTCGTTGGACACCCGGGCTTCGGTCACCCCCAGATACGCTTCATTGGATTTGGTCGACAATACCCGAAACCCGACGGTGCCATCACCTGAGAAATCTCTTTTCTGGGCTGCCTCCAATGAAACCAATTCAACGGGATCTGCTTCGGTGGTGTCTTGAATTTCAAACTTGGCGTTCCATACGGTGCGTTGAACGCTGGTGACTATCCCATTGTCATCCTTTTGGTAGGTAAAAACCGAATAGTTCTTCGTATCGGCATCGAGGTATCCGCCCGCAATGCTGTAACCCTCCGCAGCCGACCAGGCATTGCCGTCGGCATCCAGCAGGGCTTGGCTCAAGTCAACCGCCGTTTGAGCGTTTGTGCCAGTTTTAAGGTTTTGTCCCACCAGCAGGTAGTTTTGTCCGAGAATATTCGCCGAATACAAACCACCAGAGCGGTCAATCGGCGGGTTGATTTTGACCCCCACTGTTTTATCGGCGCTCAAGTCTCTGCCTGCGGTTTTTTCGTCTTGCGCCATTTGGACGGCAGTGATTGTTTCAGACTCTTGCCAGATGCGCTCAGCATTGAAGAGATGTCGCTTGAAGCCATCTTCGCCCTGATTCTCGTAGACCCAGTAACCAGTCACTGTGTCACTGTCGTCCTTGCGAGCCAGCACTCCGGTCAGAGTGCCCGAGGCTTGCCATGCACTGACCTCATCGTCTGAACGAAGTACTTTGTCCGACAGGGCTATCCCCTTTTTGTCGGGAGTGCTGTCAGAAACGATGGTGAAGTAATCGCTGCCGACTTGGGCGGTATACAACCCCCCCAGTTTGTCCAGCGTGGCGGTCAGCTTGGCGCCAAAGGTTTTGTCACCATTGATGTCCCGAGTAGCGCTCTTTTCAGCGTCTGCGAGATCGATTTGACTCAGGGCTTTGCCCGTGTCGTCGTCTTCAATTAAAGTTTTGTTGGTATCGAATCGGTATTGTCTGACGGTATTGCCCTCACCTGCGGCCCGATTCACATACAAGGTGTACCCGCTATCGGCATTTCCGGTCATGACCAGCTGGTCGGTCGAGGCGTTATACAAACTCTCATCGAATGTGCCATCCGCTTTGGTGCCCCAAATACCGCCGTCTTGCGTCACCAATGCCGAAGACAGGTCGGTCACCGATTTGGGTGTGGCCCCCAGCAATAGATAAGAGCGCCCGGAAGCCGTTCCAACGTGTAAGCCACCGACTTTATCGGCGGTGGCCGTCACTTTGACGCCAGTCACGCCGTCACCATTGAGGTCGCGTTTTTGGGCTGCTTCAATGGTGGATAAATCTCCGAGACTCAGATCTATTGTGGCGGACAGTTTTTTGTCTGCGAATGAATATTTCTGGATAGAGGTTGGGTCTGTATTGGAGACAGCAATCAGGTGATAGTTGCCCTCGTTGTCGCTATAAGCGGCTTTGATCGTGAAATTGTCCGGGTCATCCAGATTCCAATAATCCTCCCCATCTTCCGTGCGCATTGCATTTTCCAGACTCACCGCGCGGGTGGCTACTTTGGAGCCGATCGCGGGTATTTTGCTTTCCTGAAGGTAGATGGTATCTATGGAGCCGAAACTGGCTTTGTAAAGTCCCCCTTTGGTGTCAATGGAGGCATTCACGACAGCGCCAAAAGCACCATCCAGGTTCAGGTCACGACCGCTGCTTTTTTCGGCCGCTGCCAGGTCATCTGCACTGAGTTCAATGCGACCTGCATCTGACAATTGATAGTTGGCGTCGAAAGAGTATTTGGCAAATGCGCCGCCATCTTCTTTGGCATAAACATCGTAACCCGACACGGATTTGTCATCAGCATAATGTGTCACGATACGCAGCGTATCGGTTGAGATGGCACTGATATCGTCAGGCGACCAAGCTGTACCATCGGCATTGAGCAGTGCGGTGCTGAGGTCTGTGGGCTTGGAGGAAGATGAGGTCAGGCTGCGACCGACAAGCAGATAATCATTGCCCAGGGCGCTGGCCCTGTACAGACCGCCAGAGTTGTCCGCGGCGCCATTGATCTGCACACCATAGACCCCGTCATTGTTCAAGTCCCGTTTGGCCGCCTTCTCAGCGCTGGACAGCGTTAAGCCGTCAACATCTATACCACTTTCAGAGTCTTGATCCAGCACATAGTTGCCGGTATCTGCGGAGAGCGTGAAGTTGAACTGCAGCACATGGTTGTGGGTGCCTGTATTGGCATTGCCTTCATAAGCGTACAAAGTCAACTTGTTTGCTTCGTCTCCCGTTCCCTTGATGGCCGCGCCGATGTTGAGTGACGAATCCAGCGCCCAAGCCTCACCGTTGCCATCGATCAGCATGCCCGAAGTGTCCGTGGGGGCTGTTGCAGTGCCTGCCTTCAGGTTCGTGCCTGCTAAAAAAAACGACTGACCGAGTATGGAGCCCTGGAAGAGTCCGGTTTTGGCGTCTACCGTGCCGGTGATATTCACGCCGAAAAAGGTATTGCCATCAAGATCACGTTTGTTGAGTTTTTCTGCCGCAGCCAATTGCTGAGCGGTCAGCACAGCGGTGCCATCGTCGCCACTTTTTAATTTTCTGTCCTTGTCAAAAGAGTAACGGGTGACCTCATTGGTACTGGTATCGGTAGCGTAAATCTCCCAGGTGACCGTCTTGTCCGCATTGACCTTTGATACTGCTCGCAGACTGGCGTTCTCATTGTCTGGCACCCAGAAGGAACCGTCTGAATTCAGCATCGCATTCTTTGAGATATCGATTGTTTTCGCTTTATCCAGACCTGCGCCTGTGGCGAAGATGTTCTGCCCCGCCACACTGACTTTGTAGAGCCCGCCGGTTGGGTCGTTAGATGTCTCCAGTTTGGCTCCAAGGGCTCCATCGCCGTCAATGTCCCGCAACGATTTGGCTTCCGCAGAAGAAATGCCAAGCGCGTCAATGGAGGTCGGTTGATCTTGGTCGGTTGTCGCAATGCCGGTGGCTGCATTGAAAGAGTAGCGGTCCGCCGCGCCTGAAGCGCTGGGCGAATAGACGTACAAAGAAAGATTCTTTCCTTCGGTGACCAGATTGACTTTGTCACCCTCTTTCAGGTCAACAGAAAAAAGCGATCCATCTTGATTTTGAAGAAAAATGGCCGTGGCTGGAATGGATGCCCCAGCCGTGAGACTGGCTTTCGAGTAGACCATCGCAAATCCTGTGTCGCCCTCTGGCGCATCAGGCAACGAAACTTTGTAAAGCAGGTCCGTCTTGTCGTTGGGCTGTGTTTTACCGATGACCTTGGGAGGCACCTGATAAGTGGCGTAAGTGGCTCCGGTGATTGCAGTCAGACTCATATTCATCTCCAAAAGGGGCGGGCACGGGCGATGTTCCACCCTTCGTTATTGAGAATCGGGTTGTTCGTCGAAATCTTGAGTCTTTGAGCCGGACGGGCACCCATCCACATGAGAGGGTTGATGCTGAAGTCAGCTTTTGGATGCGACGGTGTCCATGCGAAGCTCATCACCTCTCACTGGTTTTGTCAGTTCGGTGGGTTTGTCTCTTGTCTAATTCTTCGGAGTAGGAAGATTTGTACGCAATTGTCTGCATCCCGAAAGTGTCGAAATAGAATGAGAATGAAGAACTATAAAGTATTAATTAATGGGTGAGGGCTTATAAAATGTGACGATAGCACCCAATCCACCGTCGTGGTCTGAATGCTGAAAAGAAAAACCCACTGACTTTGCGAGATCAGTGGGTTTCATGGGATGAACTTGGTCGGGGTGAGAGGATTCGAACCTCCGGCCTCCACGTCCCGAACGTGGCGCTCTACCAGGCTAAGCTACACCCCGCCTCGGACAGTCATTGAAGATGTCTGCCCGGGAAAGAGAGCGATTATAACGCTCGAACGACCTCTGCCCTCTGGGGCGGTGCTTGTCTTTAACGTGATGTTGTTTCAGTGGGCACCCGGCGAGCGCCGGTGAAGCGTCGATCCCAATAAGCCTGGCGCATGTCTTCGACCTGAACCTGCTGGCCGGGCTTGGGGCTGTGGATGAATTTGTTGTCGCCGATGTAAATGCCCACATGGCTGAATTTCTGGCGCATGGTGTTGAAAAAGACCAGGTCGCCGGGTTGCAATTCTTGACGGTCGATTTTTTGGGTGGCCTCGGCCTGGTCGCGCGCGCGCCGGGGCAAGACGGCCCCCACGGTTTGCTCAAAAACCGCACGGACAAACCCTGAGCAGTCAAACCCGTTTTCTACGGTGTTACCGCCCCTCTTGTAGGGCACCCCCAAAAAACCCATGGCATTCACCACCAGGTCGGAGGCCGATTGGCTCAGGCGCTGCCGGAACTGCCCCGTTTGCTCCAGCACACCGCGCTCGTTCAAAAACCGCTCGATGTCGTCCACGGGTTTGGCGGGCTCGGCGAGGGCGCAAGATGCCCAAAGAACCCATATGAAAGCGAACTTTCGCATCATGACATCATACCTCAGCCCCTGTGATATGGCCAGCACGGGCCAGGGCAAAGTGGCTGACATATTTGCACGCCGTTGGCGCTGTGGGGCATTCGAGCACAGGTCGCGCGGCCGAAAAGACCCAAAAAAACGAGGGGAATCTTTGCTTGCTTTGACAAAAATGAGTGGGCCCCATACCATTTGAACATGAAGGGGAGTAGCTCCCGCACTGAACTGCACAGGGAGGCGCACAAAGCGCTGCAGTTCTAGCAAAGTCGGTCCGTCATTACGAAGCAAAAAACTTCCGGGCCGCCTGGCAAAGACTTTACACTCCATGCCGAGCAAGACCTTCGATCAGTGCCCTTGATGGCGGTGTCGAAGCGTTGCGTTCCGGATGTATCTGGTGGCCATGTCTCGCGCTTTAGTCTTGGGTTTGAACGATGTCAACCTAAGGAATGGACATGGAATTTTTATCTGCACCCTGGTGGTCCGCGCTGCTGGCCATCATTTTGATTGATCTGGTTTTGGCGGGTGACAACGCGATTGTGATCGCTTTGGCTGCCCGCAATCTTCCCTCGCACCTGCAAAAGAAGGCCATCGTCTGGGGCACGGTGGGTGCCATTGTGGTGCGCAGCTTGATGACCATCGGGGTGGTCTGGTTGTTGCAAGTGCCCGGACTGATGTTGGTCGGCGGCTTGGGTTTGCTCTGGATCGCCTACAAATTGCTGGTCGACACGGGAGGTCAGGAAGAGCACGGTCCTGCTGCGACCACTTTTGCCGGCGCCATGAAAACCATCATCGTTGCCGACGCCCTGATGGGTGTCGACAACGTGTTGGGGGTGGCTGGTGCCGCGCACGGGTCGTTCGACCTGGTGGTGTTGGGCCTGCTGATCAGTGTGCCGATCGTGATTTTCGGCTCCTCCATCGTGCTCAAGCTGGTCGAGCGCTTCCCCATCATCATTCAGTTGGGCGCAGCCGTTCTGGCTTTCACGGCCGCCAAGATGATTGTGGGTGAGCCCTTGTTGGACCCCATTTTTGACGAGTCAGATTGGCAGGCTCTGGCCCGCGGAGCGACTTATACCCTGGCCGTGGTGGGCGTGCTGGGCCTTGGCACCTGGACGGCGCGCCGCGCCGCCCAAACCTCTTCATCAGGCCATACGGTTTGAGCGTCTTCACTCTTCGTTTCAATTCAATAAGGAGCAACAACATGGAACACATCATCGTGGTTTTGGATGACGCCTCGCATGCACTCAATCAAGTCCTGCCGATGCGAAAAGAAGGGGTGTCCACCCATTGGATCCTTTTGGCCTGCCCCCCCCGCCTGACCCGGCACATCAGCCGCTTTGTCAACCAGGGTTCCCGAAATGCGTGGCGCAAACGCTGGGCCCATGAACTGATGGAGCAGGTGCAGCCTGCCCTGACGGCCCAAGGCGACAGTTG
>JBEAZY010000082.1:0-4104 GCA_041159205.1 Pseudomonadota bacterium | reverse complement strand
GGGCGGCCCGCTGAACCTCGTCTTTTTGACGGTCGATGTAGCCGGCGTATTTGGCGGCAATTTCGACTTGTTCCAACACCGGCGCGGCCAGATCGCCCAGGGTTTCACGTGAAACGTCGTCGGTCGCCCAGCGTCCCCCCTCCATCTGGGTCAACTGAGCGTGGCTGACGCCGGGGCGGCGCAGCAGGTCGAACAGGTTGTATTCGTGCTCGATGGGCTTGCCCAATACCCGCTCGGCCTCTGCGGCTGACAGGACTTTGGGGTTGATCCAGGTCGATTTGAGGCGCTCTGTTTCACGTGAAACCGCGTCGCGTTTGCGGCAAAAAGCGGTCCAGCGCGCATCGTCCACCAGCCCCATTTGCCGCCCCACCTCGGTCAGGCGCATGTCGGCGTTGTCTTCGCGCAATTGCAAGTGGAACTCTGCCCGGCTGGTGAACATGCGATAGGGCTCGGTCACGCCCTTGGTGATCAGGTCGTCGACCAATACGCCCAGATAAGCCTGGTCGCGACCGGGCAGCCATGGCGCCTCTTCGCGACATTGCAGCGCGGCGTTGATGCCGGCAAACAGGCCTTGGGCGGCCGCCTCTTCATACCCTGTGGTGCCATTGATCTGGCCGGCGAAGAACAAGCCTTTGATCTGCCGCGTCTCGAAGTGCGAGGTCAAGCCCCTGGGGTCGAAGTAGTCGTATTCAATGGCATAGCCCGGGCGCAAGATGTGGGCGTTTTCCAGGCCGCGCATGGAGCGCACCAACTCGTATTGAATGTCAAACGGAAGGCTGGTTGAGATGCCGTTGGGGTAAACCTCGTGGGTGGTCAGGCCCTCGGGTTCCAAAAAAATCTGGTGGCTGTCTTTGTCGGCAAACCGGTTGATCTTGTCCTCAACGCTGGGGCAATAGCGGGGACCCACCCCTTCGATCTTGCCGGTGAACATGGGGCTGCGGTCAAAGCCGCTGCGGATAATCTCGTGCGTGCGCTCATTGGTGTGGGTGATCCAGCAGGGCACTTGGGGCGGGTGCATGCCCCCATGGCCCATGAAGCTGAACACCGGCACCGGGTCGTGTGCGTTCATGCCGCCGGGCATGCCGTCGCCCGGCTGCTCGATGCATTTGGAGAAGTCTATGGTGCGCCCGTCGAGGCGGGGAGGGGTGCCGGTCTTCAGGCGGCCCTGGGGGAGCTTCAGTTCTTTAAGGCGCGCCGACAGGGTTTGCGCGGGCGGGTCTCCGGCACGGCCACCGGCATGGTTGTTGAGCCCTACATGGATCTTGCCATCGAGAAAAGTGCCCGCTGTCAAAACCACCGTTTTGGCTTTGAAGCGAATACCCACTTGCGTGATAACGCCCGTGATCCGGTCACCCTCCAGGGTCAGGTCATCGACCGCTTGTTGAAACAGGCTGAGCCGGTCCTGGTTCTCAAGGCGACGCCGGACCGCTGCCTTGTACAAGAGGCGGTCGGCCTGGGCCCGGGTGGCGCGCACCGCAGGCCCTTTGGAGCTATTGAGCACCCGGAACTGGATGCCCCCCTCATCGGTGGCCAAGGCCATGGCCCCGCCCAATGCGTCGATTTCTTTGACCAGGTGCCCTTTGCCTATGCCGCCGATGCTGGGGTTGCAACTCATTTGACCCAGGGTTTCGATGTTGTGGGTCAAGAGCAGGGTCTGGCAGCCCATGCGGGCGGCCGCCAGGGCGGCCTCGGTCCCGGCGTGACCGCCGCCGACAACAATGACATCGAACTGTGTGGGGTAAAGCATGGCCATAAACCCCACGACAAACGCGCGGGGTGATAAATCGAAGTAGTTATTTTAAAGCTTCCAGCGATTTTTGGCGCCAGGCGCACAGTGCCCCTATCCAGAGGCAGGCGGCTGAAGCCAGCAGACCTGTGGTCAAACCGCCGCTGCCGTCGGCAATCCAGCCGACCATGGTGGGCCCGATGATTTGGCCCCAGGCGAAGACCACGGTGAACAGGCCGATGCCGCGCACCCACCACTCGACGGGCAAGTTATGGCGCACGAAAGCGGTGGTCGATGCCACCACCGACAGAAAGACGGCGCCAAACATGGCACCCGAGACACACAAGACGACAAAGGTGTGCGTCAATGCCGCCGTGGCCGTGGCCAAGCCCAAGAGGGCGTTCAGGCAGGCCATGGCCGTGCCGTCGCGATGGCGATCGAGCAGTCGGGCCCACAGCCTGGCCGAGGCCACCACAGACAAACCCAAAATGGCATAAAACCAGGTGCGCTGTTCCGGCGAGACGCCTTCTTCCCGCAAGAGGGCGATCACAAAGGTCATGTAACCGATGTAGCCCATGCCAAAACAGGCATAGCCCCACAACAACCATCGCATGGATGCGCGCCAATGGGGCCACTGGCTGTCGGGGCCGCCCGGACTGAGGGCCGCCAGTGGGGAGGTGGACGCACCCAAAGCACGGGCGGCCGGGGCCATGAGCAACAAAGCCCATGCGCAGGCCAATGCCAGCCACCACCAAGCCTGCGGCCAATCGCTCACTTCGGGCATGGCCCATGGCACCAGCAGGGCTGAGACCACGATGCCCCAACCCGTGCCCCCGTAATAAATGCCCAGCAACCATCCGCTTTGATGGGCGTGGTCTTGCGCCAGTCGGGCCACCAGGACACCCCCGGCCACGAACACCCAGGCACTGGCAAAACCGGCCAGAAAGCGCTGGATCAACAGGCCCTCGGGGTCGCGGAAGAAGCCGCTGGCGGCCATGAAGACGCTGGACAGAACCCCGCCCGCAATGAAAATCCAGGCCGGTCCGCGCTGGCGCATCAACCAGGGCATCAAGGTGGCCCCCACCATATAGCCCGCCGCGTTCACGGTGTTCATGGCTCCCGCCAGGGCGTAACTCCAACCCAGGTCATCGCGCATGGCCGGCAATAGCAGGGCGTAGGAAAAGCGGGTGATGCCCAGCGAGAGGGCCGCGCCCATGGACAAGGCCCATGCCGTGCGCCAGGGCCAGCGGCTCATGCCCTGGCCCCGGGGGGTGAAGTCAGAGGCAAGACCAGACACACGGCCAAACCACCGTCAGGGCTGTCTTGCAGGGATAGGCAGGCATTGAGGAAGCGGGCGTAGGATGAGACGATCGATAAACCCAGGCCGTGTCCCTCGGGGCCGACGCCGGTCTCGACGCCACGCTGCCAACGGTCTTGCATGTCTTTGCGCTGAGCGGGGGCCACACCAGCCCCGTTGTCGTGCACCGACAGTTCGATGCCGTCCCTGCCGGTCGTGATGGCCTGCGGGCGAAGCACCACGGTCACCCGGGGTGTTTGCCCGTCGGCGGGTCGACCATGGCGCAAGGCGTTGTCGAGCAGGTTGTCGAGCAAACCTTCCAGCAAGGCGCGTTGGCCCATGACCCAGTAGCGGGTTTGCGCCCCTTGGGCGCCCAAATCGACGCCGCGCTGATCGGCCTGCGGCATCCAGCGCAACAAGGCCTCGGTGACCAAATCGGCCAGACACACCGGCTCGAGGCTGAGCGACTGGCGCGCCTCTGCCACCAGCGCCAGCGCCAACAACTGATCGACCAGATGACTGGCGCGCGACTGGCTGGCCAGTACGCCTTGCAGTTGTTCGCGCCAGACTTCGGGCTGCGGGCTGGCCAGGCCGTACTCGGCCTGGGCCCGTATGCCTGCCAGAGGGGTGCGCAACTCGTGCGCCACGTTGCCCGAAAACTCACGCTGCGCTTGCAGCCCGGTGGCGATGCGGCCAAACAGGCTGTTGACGGCCTCGCCCAAGCGGCGCATGTCGCTGCTGCCCTGATCCACGCCGACCGGGGACAGATCGCTGGCATCGCGCAGCAACAGGTCTTGCTCAAGGCGGGACAGCGGCTGCAGTTCGTGTTCGATGTTGCGCCGCAACCAAAGCGCCAGAAACACCAACAGCAGCAATTGCGGCAGCAATGAAAACATCATCACCTGTTGCAAGATGCGCTCGCGACTGCGGGTGGTTTGGCCCATGACCACGGTATGGGGCGCGGGTTGTTCGCGCAGCAATGTCAGGGTGCGCAAGCGCTGCCCCTGAAACAGCGCCTCACCGAAGGCCAGTGATGTGTTGGGTTTGAGCGGGGTGGCCTGTAAGCCAGCGTGTCCTGCCA
>JBEAZY010000081.1:0-17593 GCA_041159205.1 Pseudomonadota bacterium | reverse complement strand
TCAGCCACGACTACGTCAGCATCAACGCCGATTACCGCAGTTGAACCCCATGAACCCATCTTTTGAACGCCTCATCGAGCGGGCCGAGGCCCTCATCCACCGCATCGAAGCCATCCTGCCTCAGCCCGTCGCAGCCCCCGCCTGGGAGGCCAGCATCGCTTACCGCTACCGCAAACGCAGCAGCGGCCACGGCTTGTTGGAGCCGGTCCGCCATGTGGCCCCGCTCGCGCTCAATGACCTGAAAGAGATCGATGGCCAAAAAGAAAAAATCTACCGCAACACCGAGCAATTTGTGCGCGGATTGCCCGCCAATAACGTCTTGCTCACCGGCGCACGCGGCACCGGCAAGTCCTCGCTCATCAAGGCTTGCCTGAATGAATTTGCACCGCGTGGGCTGCGGCTGATCGAAGTCGACAAGGCCGACCTGGTCGATTTGCCCGACATCATCGAACTGGTCTCTGAGCGCCCGGAAAAATTCATGGTCTTTTGCGACGACCTCAGTTTTGAAGACGGTGAACCGGGCTACAAGGCGCTGAAATCGATTCTCGACGGCTCGGTGGCCGCCGCCACACCCAATGTCTTGATTTACGCCACCAGCAACCGTCGCCACCTCTTGCCCGAATACATGAAGGAAAACCTCAGCTACACGCATACCGCCGACGGCGAAGTGCATCCGGGCGAGGTGATCGAGGAAAAAATCTCTCTCTCCGAACGCTTCGGCCTGTGGGTCAGTTTCTATCCTTTCTCCCAAGAGGAGTACCTCACCATCGTGGCCCAATGGCTGACCGCCCTGGGCCTGCCCGCCGGTCAAGTCGATGCCGCCCGCCCCGAAGCGCTGGTCTGGGCGCTCGAGCGCGGCTCCCGCAGCGGCCGCATCGCCTACCAGTTTGCCCGCGACTATGTCGGCCGCCACGCGGGCTGAACGTCCCACGCCCCTGGTGGCCGATGCCGACCGGCCCCGGGAGGGCGGCCCCGACCGCCCCCTGGTGCAAGTGGCCGTGGGGGTGCTGTTCCTGCCCGATGGCCGCTTTTTGCTCACCTCCCGCCCGCCCGGCAAAGTCTACGAGGGGCATTGGGAGTTTCCGGGCGGCAAGCTCGAGCCGGGCGAAACAGTGGCCCAGGCCCTCCAGCGCGAATTGCACGAAGAGTTGGGCATACAGATTGAAGATTGCACCCTCTGGAAAACCGAACAGGTCGACTACCCGCATGCCTGGGTACAACTGAATTTTTGCCGCGTCACCCGCTGGCGCGGCGTGCTGCAAATGCGTGAGGGCCAGTCCTATTCATGGCAACGCCTGCCGGTGCGGGTCGAACCGGTCTTGCCGGGCACCTGGCCCGTTTTGCGCTGGCTCGAGGCAGAACAAACCGCGCCGCCTTAAGGCGGTGCCTCATTGGGGGCGATCCAGCCCCTCGATGTCATCCGGCGGGCTCTCGTCCGGCACGCGGTGCGATTCACTGGCCCAGGCCCCCAAGTCGATTTGTTGGCAGCGCTCACCGCAAAAAGGTCGAAAGCGATTGCTCGGGGCGAACAAACTCGGCTGACCGCATTGCGGACACACCACCCAGCGTTCAGTCTGCGCCATCGCCAAGCGTTTCCCCAACCCTCAGGCGCACAAGGCCATTTCAAAGTTCAGGTCATCGGTGCTGACTTGCAGCCGACCCTGTTCATCGGGGCGCTGCAGGCGCACGGAAATCATCAGGCGATTGCCGCTGATCTCCGGGATCAGTCCACAACCCGCCTCGAAGCGCAGTTGCATCAACTGATAGCGGCCTTGGGGCAGGTTTTGCTGAAACTGCCCGGCCACAGCGGACACCCGCTGGGCCTGTGCCGAGTCGCGCGACAGGCGCAACAGCAAATTCACGCTGGCATACAGGGGCTGCAGCGAACCCGTCCAGCGCAGCACATCATCGCGGCGTGCTTCGGCCTCTTTGTGTTGCCAGGCCTGATACTGCGGCATGTCAAAGCCGCAGGTCCCGCCCGGGATCGACATCCGGTTGCGCAAATTCGACAACCATTCGTGCTCGTTGATGAAATTGCCGAACCGGGCCGCGTTCGAGTGGATGCCTTCAAAACACGATTCAATAAGGCCCAGCCATTCGTCCAAAACCGCCTCGGCCACCGCCGGATTACCCCGGTACGACACAAACTGTTGCTTGTGCCGATCCAGGTCTTTGAGCAGATCCGATTTCAGGTCGGCCCGGGCCGCCACCTCGGCGATTTCAAACACCGTGCTGAAGCAAAAATGGTGTTCGATCGGGTGTTCGCGGTGCAACAGCCACTCAAAGCGCTTGAACAGGTATTCAAGCCGCAAATAGGTGCGGACGCGCTCGTTGAGGGGGTGCTCGTAAACAATCACAAATTCACAGGCCGGGTTGGCGGATGAGGCTGAATCATAACCCCCAAATCAGCCCAGGGGCAGGGCGTTCACCTGCCGGCGAAGTTCATCCAGGCTCAGGCCGTCGTTGACGATGACCCAATCGGCAATGGCCAGTCGTTTCTCCCGGCTGGTCTGGGCCGCGATGATGCGCGCCACCTCCTCGGCCTTCAGTCCGTTGCGCGCCATCACCCGGCTGATCTGGGTCTGCGCCGAACAATCGACCACCAGCACCCGGTCCACCCGGCCCCGCCAATGGCTCGATTCGGCCAGCAAAGGGACGTCAAAAACCAGGCAACGGTGGCCCGCATCGATGGCGGCCTGGGCCTGGCGCGCGGTTTCCTGCGCCACCAGCGGGTGGACGATGGCCTCCAGTTGTTGCCGGGCCTGCGGGTCCTGGAACACCCGATCGCGCATGCGCTCCCGGTTCAGGGCCCCCTCGGGGGTGATGAATGCCTGGCCAAACTGTGCCCGCACGGCCGCCATGGCCGCGCCGCCTGCGGCGGTGGTCGCCCTCGAGATGGCGTCGGCATCAATGATGGCCGCCCCGCGCTCGGACAGCATGCCCGCCACGGTGCTTTTGCCGCTGCCTATGCCGCCTGTCAATCCGATTTTCAACACCATGGGGCGAGTGTAGCCGCCTGCCCCTTGGCCAGGCAGGGTCTGGCTTTCAGAGCCATTGACCCATTTGCATCACGGGCAGATAGAGCGCCAGCACCAGCCAACCCATGCCCAGGCCCAACACCCCCATCAGCAGCGGTTCGAGCAGCCGGGTGGCCAATTGCCACTGTTGGGTCATGGCCTCGCTTTGCAGCTGAGACCATTGGCTCAACATCGAGGGCAAAGTGCCTGCCGCTTCACCCGCATGCACCCATTGCACCAGCGTGGGGCTGAACAAATCCCGACCGAGGCGCACACGACCACGCCGGTTCCCGGCGGCCATGGCGGTGGCCAGCGCATGACCCAAGCCCAGGTCGCGCCCCATTTGCGCACTGGCCGCAGCCATCCAGGGGCTGGCCGTGGCTGGCCCCGCCAAAGCCAGCGCGGCGCGCCAGTCCAGACCGGCTTGCAATAGTTGCGACAACAGCCCGCACCACAGGGCTTCCAGGTGCATTTGCCACCAAAGGCCCAGCCAGGGGCTGCGCCAGAGCCATCGCTCCAGCCGGGTACGCCAGGCCGGGTGGCGCCAGCCTGCGACCCACGCAGTGCCCCACAGGAACGGAACGGGCCACAGCAACCAGCCCGCTTCGGTCCAGGCGGCATTCAGCGCCAACAAGGCCCGCGTGGCCCAGGGCAGCTCCGCATTCAGACTTCGATACAGCGACTCAAAGACCGGCAACACCCAGTTCAGCACCCCAACCAGCACGGCACCCGCCAGCAGCAAGACCAACAAGGGGTAGGCCAAAGCCGAACGCACCTGACGCCACCTGCGCACCTGTTGTTCGTGGCGCATCAACCACTGGTTCATCTGACTCGCCCAGGTGCCGCTCGCTTCACCCGCCCGCGACAGGGCTTGCAAGGGCTCCCCCATCCAGCCGCCCTGACCCAGGGCCTCGGTCAGGCTCTGGCCGGTGCGCACGGCGGCCATCAAATGCTCGGCGTCTTGCACCTGCCGGGGGCGGCGGCAGGCATCGCGCCACATTTGCAGCGATTGCAACCACGGCAGGCCGGCCTCTTGCATGCGAACCAGATGGCGCAGCAGTTCAGGGGTGTCTTTTTCTCGCTTAGGCATGGGTGGCGGCCTCCACCTCCGCCAGGGTGGTCAGGCCTTGTGCGGCCTTGGCCAAACCGTCTTCGCGCAAGCCCGTCATCCCGCCGGCGCGGGCCTGTTGCGCCAAGGCCAGGCTGTCTGCCCCTTGCAAGACCAGCCTTTGCAAAGACTCATCCATGGCCATCACCTCAAACAAGCCGATACGGCCATGAAAGCCATGGCGACATTGTTCGCACCCCCGGGCCACCCAACCCAGCAGCTCATCGCATCGGCGGCAATGCGGGCACAAGCGTCGCACCAATCTTTGGGCGGTCACCAGGCGCAGGCATGTGGCCACATGGTAGGGGGGCAGGCCCAGGTCCTGCAAGCGCACCAAGGCGTGTGCGGCGTCGTTGCAGTGCAAGGTCGAGAGCACCAGATGACCCGTTTGTGCCGCTTGCACCGCCACTTTGGCCGTCTCCAGATCCCTGATTTCACCCACCATCAACACATCCGGGTCTTGTCGCAGCAGGGCGCGCAGACACTGGGCGAAATTCAAGCCGATGGCCTCATGGACCGCCACCTGATGAATGCCCGGCAACAGAATCTCGACCGGCTCTTCGACCGTGGTGATATTGAGTTCGGGCGTGTTGATTTCACGCAGGCAATGGATCATCGACAGACTCTTGCCCGCCCCCGTGGGGCCGGTGAACAAGATCAGGCCGTCCGGTTGCCGCAAGGCCCGGCGCAGCAACGCCAGATCCGAGCGGCCATAACCCAGGTCTTCCAGCTGTCCCAGCCGGGTGTTCAAGCGCATCAGCCGCAGCACCAGTTTCTCACCCCGCACGGTGGGCATGGAGCTGACCCGAAAATGCACGCGCTCACCCTGCCAGTCTATGGCCCAGCGGCCATCCTGAGGCCGCCGTTTTTCCCCGATGTCCATGCGCGCCAATATCTTCAGCCTTGAGACCATGCGCTCGGCATGGATCGCCGGGGGCACATCCACATCCTGCAACAGACCGTCTATGCGTCGGCGCACCCGCAAGCGGGTGCCCGCCGGCTCAAAATGCAGGTCGGACGCCTGGTCTTGCAGGCTTTTAGTCAGCAACTGATCCAGCCAAAGGCTGGCCGCGTCGTCTGCGGGCGGACGGGGTGCGAGGGAAGGCAGGGCCATGCCTAAAGCTTAGGCGCGGGCCAGTCCGGGGCACTTGGGTTTGACCTCACGGCTTGCCAAACGCCCGGCTTTGGCGCAAACTAGAATCAAGTTCCCAAGCCCATTGCAAAAACCAACATGGACATCCAGCCGCGACCGCCCGTTGAGCGCTCCAACCCGGCGCGACTTCCCGCCAAAGTGGACGACCGCCGCGCCGCAGAGGCATTGGCCGACCGGCGAGTCCAGCAACAAAACGTCGCCGATCAACAGCGACAGGCCGAATTGCAAAGTACCAGGCGCGCCATGCAGGCTCAGGCCGACAAGGGCCGATATGTCGATCGTCGGGCCTGAGCCACTCGAATGCGACTGACCAAATGGACTGACTACACGCTGCGCGTGTTGATGCACTGTGCCAGCTTAAGGCACCGCCCTCAACCGGTGACGATTCAAGAGATTGCCCAAAGGCACGACATCTCTCGCAGCCATTTGATGAAGATCGTCATGACTCTGGCGGGCTGGGGTTGGATCGAGTCCATCCGCGGGCGGGGCGGTGGCATCCGACTGCTGATCGACCCCAGGGAGTTGCGCATCGGCGATGTGTTGCGCCGGACCGAGACCGATTTTGCTCTGGTCGAATGCTTTGACCCGGAACACAACCAATGCAAGCTGATTGAACGATGCCGCTTGAAAAATGTATTACAAGACGCCTTGGGCAGTTATTTGCATGTGCTCGACCGGGTCTCGTTGGCCGACATCGTTCCCCAAGCGCCCGGACAGGCCATTTCTGTCCAAACACTTTTTGAAGCCAAAAAGGGATGAGCCATCGTGCTGAGTGAAAGCGTCATCCCCCGTTCATGGGGAAGAGCCAAAAAAAAGGACTTAGATTGCTCTAAGCCCTTGATTTCAAGAAAATTTGGTGGCGCTTCACGGATTCGAACCGCGGACCTGTGGATTATGATTCCATCGCTCTAACCGACTGAGCTAAAGCGCCAAGGGTGCAAATTCTAGCGCATTTTTCGCCCTTCAATGCGTGGGCGAGTCCAAACCGATGTCCATCATCATCTGGCTGGCCAAACCCTCCAGAACGCCTCGCAGCGCCTCATCACTCAGGGCCTGCGGCACCACCAGCAGGGCTCGCACCTTGAACTGGGCCTGCCCGGACACCTGTTGTATTTCAGTGTGCAGGTCCTCGATGCTCACGCCACGTTCGGCCAAACCCACAGACAACTCGCGCACGATGCCGGGCCGGTCCGGGCCGGTCAACTCAAATCGCAACATCCGGTTGCCCGCGGCCACAGGGGGCGAATCAGACCGGGCCCACTGCACGCTCAGGCCATCGGTTTCCAGTTTCTTCAGGTTCGCGACCACCCCGTCCGCGTGTTCGGGCGACACCTGCAAATGAACCACACCGGCAAACTGATCGGCATAGTGGGTCATGCGGCTGTCGGCCCAATTCACGGCCATGCCTTGCAGGCTGTCCGAAATCATCCGCACGATCCCCGGGCGGTCGCGCCCGATCACAGTGACCACCAATGAGGTGGTCAAAGTGGCATCGTGCGGCACCAGCGACACATTGCGCTTGATCATGGGGGCTTTGGTGGCAAAACGCGGGTCTTGCTGGTGCGCGGGCAGGCTGCCCTGTTGCGCCGCATGGTTCACGACCTGGCGGATCAGGCGCAGGCCCATCGGCGACAGGGCGCGCTCCCACAGGTCGCGGGCGCTTTCACCCTTGACCACAAAACACCAGTCCTGGGCGGCAATGGCCCCGTCGTCCCAACCGGCATCGAGGTGATAAATCGAGCCACCCGCGATGGGGTCGCCGGCCAGCAGGGTCCACTCGACGGCGGCGATCCCCCGGTGCCTGGGCAACAAAGAGGGGTGATAGCCAATCGCACCGATGCGCGCCCGTGCCAGCGCCTCCGGGGTGACAAAGGCATGCGTGTGGGCCGCCACGATCAGATCGCAATTCTCTTGCAGCGCGTCGCCCGGCACCTTGCGCGGGCTCTCCAGCACGCTCAGGGGCAAACCGGCCTTTTGCGCGGCCAGGGCCAGGCGGTCGTCGGCGCTGTTGGCCACCACCCGCACCACCTCGTGCCCGTCTTCCAGCAACTGCGCCAGCACGGTCGCGCCAAAGTAGCGCGATCCAATCAGGGTGCATTTCAAAGCCATGGCAGGCACTCCTTCAGCGGTTTTTGAACTGGGGGGGACGCTTTTCGACAAACGCCTTCATGCCCTCTTTTTGATCGGCGGTGCCAAAGAGCGCATGGAAGAGACGCCGCTCAAACATCACCCCGTCGGCCAGGCCGCCCTCAAAGGCGCGGTTGACCGACTCTTTGGCCGCCATGACCGCCAACTGCGAATAGCCGCAAATCATCAACGCAGCGCCCAAGGTCTCGGTCATCAACTGATCCAGCGGCACCACCCGGCTCACGAGGCCCGATCGTTCGGCCTCTGCGGCATCGATCATGCGACCCGTCAGGGCCAGATCCATGGCTTTCGACTTGCCCACCGCCCTGGGCAGGCGCTGCGTGCCACCGGCGCCCGGGATGATGCCCAGCTTGATCTCGGGCTGGCCGAATCTGGCATTGTCGGCGGCAATGATGAAGTCGCACATCATCGCCAACTCGCATCCGCCACCCAGAGCGAAGCCGCTGACGGCGGCAATCACGGGTTTGCGGATGCTGCGGATGGTCTCCCAGTCGCGGGTGATGTAGTCGTGCCCGTAGACATCGGCGAAACCGTATTCGGCCATGACTCCGATGTCGGCACCTGCGGCAAAGGCTTTTTCATGACCGGTGATGATCATGCAGCCGATGCGCTCATCGGCCTCAAAGGTCTTCAAGGCCTGGCCGAGCTCGACCATCAACTGCGGGCTCAGGGCATTGAGCTGTTTGGGGCGGTTCAACGTGATCACGCCCACCTTCTCGGCTTCGGTGCGCACCTCGATGCATTGGTATGTCATGGCTGTTTCTCCGAACGTGTTCATCACAGTGTAAGTCACTTGAGAAAGCTCGCGTACAGTTGGGGAAAACATCAGCCAACCGATCGGTCGGTCAATGCTAAATTTCGTCCAGGAGACATCCATCATGAGTGAACTCAGCGTTTTATTTGAGCAGCGCGGCGCCGTGGCCCTGGTCACCCTGAACCGGCCCGGCAACCTCAACAGCCTCAACCCCGAGATGCACCAGACGCTGTGGGCGGCGCTGGATCAAGCCGAAGCCAACCCGGCCCTGCGGGCGCTGGTGCTCACCGGGGCCGGTCGCGGCTTTTGCGCCGGGGCCGATTTGTCCAGCTTTGATTTCTCAGAAGGGCCCAATCGGGTCGAACGAGCCGACCCGGGGCCGGTCATTGAACAATGGTTCAACCGCACCACCCGCCGCCTCATGGCCTTGCGCATGCCCGTGGTGGCCGCAGTCAATGGCGTCGCCGCCGGGGCCGGGGCATCAGTCGCCATGGCATGCGATATCGCCATCGCCAGCCCGCAGGCCAGCTTCATCCAGGCCTTCAGCAAAATCGGCCTGATCCCCGACGCGGGCGGCAGCTGGCTGCTGGTCGAGCGCCTGGGCCTGGCCCGTGCCATGGCCTTGGCCATGACCGGTGACAAGTTGATGGCCGAGCAGGCCCGCGACTGGGGTCTGATCTGGGGCGTCGAAGCAGACTGTCTGAGTGCGTCTTTGGCCATGGCCGAAAAACTGGCCGCCATGCCCACTGCCGCTCTGGTGGCGACCCGTCACCTGCTGCGCGACGCCGGCACGCGCTCACTCGACCAGCACCTCGATGTCGAGCGCGACACCCAGTCTAAATTGGGGCGCACGCACGACTACTTTGAAGGCGTGAGTGCCTTTTTGCAAAAGCGGGCGCCGCAGTTCAAAGGGGAATGAGATGGATGCACAAGAGCGCGCCCGCAAGGTCGGCGAGACCATGTTCGCGGTCGATACCGCTTCCCGACTGACCATGGGCATGGAGTTATTGGCCTGTGAACCGGGCCGCGCGGTCTTGCGCATGCCCATACGGGCCTTGCATCTGAATGGCCACCAGATTTGCCACGGGGGCTTCATCTTCACCCTGGCCGACACCACCTTTGCGTTCGCCTGCAACAGCCACAACAAAAATGCCGTGGCTGCGGGGTGCAGCATCGAGTTCCTCAAACCGGTGCGCGAGGGCGACGTGCTCACCTGCGAAGGCATCGAGCAAACCCTCTCGGGTCGGCACGGCATCTACGACATGCGGGTGCACAACCAGCATGGCGAAACCGTCGCCATGTTTCGCGGCAAAAGCGCCCAGATCCCGGGCACAGTCTTTCCTGAATGAGGTTCAGCCATGTCCAACGCCTTCGCCCTGGAGCCCATCGAAAAAGCCAGCGTGGACGAGTTGCGGTCTTTGCAACTCAAGCGCCTGCAGGCCACCTTGCACCACGCCTATCAAAATTCTCCGGTCTATCGGCGCAAATTTGATCAAGCGGGCGTCCACCCCGAAGATTGCCGCAGCCTGGCCGATCTGGCCCGTTTCCCCATGACGACCAAGGCCGATTTGCGCGACAACTACCCGTTCGGCCTGTTTGCCGTGCCGCGCGAACAACTGGTGCGGGTGCACGCGTCCAGCGGCACCACCGGCAAGCCCACTGTGGTGGGCTACACCCAAAACGACATCGACACCTGGGCCCAGGTCGTGGCCCGCAGCATCCGTGCGGCCGGTGCCCGGCCGGGCGATATGGTGCATGTCAGCTACGGCTATGGCCTCTTCACCGGCGGCCTGGGGGCCCACTACGGGGCCGAGCGCCTGGGCCTGACCGTGGTGCCCTTTGGCGGCGGCCAGACCGAGCGGCAAGTGCAGCTCATTGAAGATTTCCGGCCCGACATCATCATGGTCACGCCCAGCTATATGCTGGCCATTGCCGATGAGTTTCAGCGCCTCGGGCTCGACCCGGCCCGCAGCAGCTTGCGCATCGGCATCTTTGGAGCCGAGCCCTGGACCAACGACATGCGCCGTGCCATCGAGCAGCGCATGGGCCTGTGTGCGGTCGACATCTACGGTCTGTCCGAGGTCATGGGCCCGGGTGTGGCGAGTGAGTGCGCCGAGACCCAGGATGGCCCCACCCTCTGGGAGGACCATTTCTACCCCGAGATCATCGACCCCGAAACCGGCGTGCCCGTGGCCGATGGCGAGATGGGCGAACTGGTCTTCACCAGCCTGACCAAAGAGGCCATGCCCATCATCCGCTACCGCACCCGTGACCTGACCCGGCTCTTGCCCGGCACCGCCCGCACCATGCGGCGCATGGAAAAAATCACCGGGCGCAGCGACGACATGATGATCGTGCGCGGGGTCAATGTCTTCCCCTCGCAAATTGAAGAGTACATCTTGCGCCGCCCCGAATTGGCCCCGCATTACCAATGCGTGCTGACCCGCGAGGGGCCGCTGGATCACCTGACCGTGCGCATCGAAACCCGCCCCGGTCTGGCGCCCGACAGCGCCGCCGCTCGCGCGGCCGCCGCCCAGTTACAGCACGATGTCAAAGTGTTTGTGGGCACCTCGATTCAGGTTGAACTCTTGAACGAGGGCGGGGTCGAGCGCAGCATGGGCAAGGCCAAGCGGGTGCTGGACTTGCGGCCGCGCTGACCTCAGAGCCAGCCCTTCAGATCAGGACCCGGTTTCAGGGTCCAGTTGGCGGCCAGCCGGGGCACCTTCAGATCCAGCCAAAGCAAGCGCTGCTGGCGGCTGATCAGGGCCCGACAACGCGTCTCAGGGCCCAGCCACAGCGGCAGATCGTCCAGTTTTTTCAGGCGCCAGATTTGCGCCTTGGCCCCGCGCCCGACTTCAACCGCCAGCCACTCATCCCCGGCGGCCATGCCGGCTTGCTCGGCCGCCCCGTCGCGCAGCACCGCCTTGACCATCACACCGGCGGCACTGTCGGTGCTGCGCAAGCCCAGGCGCTGGGCCAGGGGCGCGCGTTCGGTGTCGATCACCACCCCTTGACCCCGCAACAGACGGGCCAGCGGCAGATCGTCGGTGGAATGCACCCAGGCCCGGATTTCGGCCTCCCAAGAGCGGCCGGTTTGCGCCTGCAACTCGGCCAGCAGGTCGGCCTCGCGCATCGGCCCGGCGGCACAGCGTTTCCACAGCCCGCGCATGACGGCCTCTAGCGTGCCCCCCTCAGCCCGCAGCGCCAGATCGAGGCACAAGGCCACCAGCGAGCCCTTGGTGTAATAACTCACGGTCGCGTTCGGGGTGTTCTCGTCTTGCCGGTAATACTTGACCCAGGCGTCAAAACTCGATTGCGCCACGCTTTGCACTTTGCGCCCCGGGGTCTGATCGACCGAGGTGATGGTCTTGGCCAGGCGCTTCAAATAACCCGCCGCGTCCAGCAGCCCGCTGCGCACCAACAGCAGGTCGTCAAAGTAGCTGGTGAAGCCCTCAAAGAACCATAACAGCCCGGTGTAATTCTCCTGCTGCAAGTCATAGCGGGTGAACTCGGCGGGGCGCAAACGCTTGACGTTCCAGGTGTGAAAGTACTCGTGGCTGATCAGCCCCAGCAAAGTGATGTATTCCTCACTCGGTGCCTTCTCGCCCAGCTTGGGCAGGTCGCGCCGCGAGCAGATCAGGGCCGTGCTGTGGCGGTGCTCCAGGCCCCCGTAGCCGTCTTCAACGACATTCAGCATGAACAGATAGTGGCGGTGCGCAGGCTTGCCCCGCCCGTGCCACATGCGGATGGCAGCGGCACAGATGCGCTGGCTGTCGGCCAACAAACGCTCTGCGTCAAACGACGGGGGGGCGCCGCTGACCACAAAGCGGTGCGGTACCCCACCTGCGACAAACTGACCCGACCAGAACCGGCCCCACTCAAAGGGCGAATCGATCAGTGTGGCGTAATCGTCGGCCAGATAGCGGCCCCAGCCCTGGGCGTCGACGCGCACCGGCTGCAGCGCCGTGGCCGCCTGCCATGACGTGCAAGCCTTGGGCCTTTGCACCGTGATCGCATGCGCCTGATCTTCCCGGCCATGGGCTTGCAGACACAGGCTGGTGCCGTTGAAAAAACCGCGCTGCGCGTCCAGATAAGCCGCCCGCACCGAGGGGTCAAAGGCATAGACCTGATAGCTCAACGCCAGGGGCTGTCCAGGCCGGGCATCGATCTCCCAGGTGTTTTTGTTGATCTGCCTGATCTTCACCGCGCGTCGGCCCTGGCGCGCGCTCAAATTCTGCAGGTGGCGCGAAAACTCTCGTACCATGTAACTGCCCGGTATCCATACCGGCAGCGACACTTGTTGCGACTTTGCCGCTTGGGCAATGGTCATCGAGACCTCAAAGAGGTGCGTGTGCGGCTTGCTCGACCCCACCACATAGCTCACGGCAACGTTCATGCAAACCCCTTCAGGTGGCGGCAGCGCCCAGCAGACACGACAACACCGACACCAGCGTCAATCGAAAGCGCAAGGTCATCCACTGGCGCAGGCCTGCGGCCGGCCAGGTTCGACGATCGACCAGATAACAGG
Organism: Pseudomonadota bacterium; assembly: GCA_041159205.1. Classification (GTDB taxonomy): domain Bacteria; phylum Pseudomonadota; class Gammaproteobacteria; order Burkholderiales; family Burkholderiaceae_C; genus Limnohabitans. The sequence goes on along the minus strand of JBEAZY010000081.1, from coordinate 4,885 downwards.
CCAACAACAGCACCCCCAGCACCGGCAAACCGGCATAGGCCGGCATGATGACAGCGACCCAGGCGAGCAATGACGGCGTCACCCCCCAAAGCAGATGGAAAGTGCGCAGGGATGAGTTTTCCCGCAGGCCCAAACCCCAATGGATGCCCCCCAAAAACGAGGCGATCACCGCGCCGTAAGCGGTCAGGGCGATGGCCACCAAGGGTTGCACATCTGGCGCGACCAGGAACATCAACAGCGCGCCGCTCACAAAGGGGAACAATCCGGCGTAACCCAGCCGGTGGACCCAGCGGCCTTCGGGCGATTCAACTTGCAGTGGCATGGCGATCAGAGTTGTTTTTCTAACTGGGACAAAGGCACGGCGCCCTGAATCCGGTGGCCCTGGCCTGAAAACGAGGTGGGGGTGCCGGTGATGCGGTTTTTGCGACCCAACTCGACATTGCGCTCGATCGCAGCGGTATCACAACTGGCGCTGGCGGGCGTCACCCCGCGCAACATCCAGTCGTGCCAGACTTTGGCGCGGTCTTTGGCGCACCAGATGTGTTTGGATTTTTCCACCGAGTCCGGGCCCAGCACCGGGTACAAAAAGACATGGATCGTCACGTTCTCGATTTTTTGCAAGTCACGCTCAAAGCGTTTGCAATACCCGCAATTCGGGTCCACAAAGACCGCCAGTTTGCGCTGTCCATTGCCCTGCACGATGGTGAAGGCGTCTTTGGTGGGCAGTTGCGAGAAATCCAGGGTCAGCAGTTTGTCCAGCCGCTCTTCGGTCAGATTGCGCTTTTGTCGCACATCGATCAATTCACCCTGAATCAGGTGGTTGGCCTCGGCATCGGTGTAGTAAATCTCATTGTTTTCCGTGCGCACCTCAAACAGCCCGGTCATGGGCGTGCGCCGCACTTCCACAATGGTCGGCATGCTGGGCAAGCGCTCGCCCAGCGTCTTCCTGATCCAGGCTTCCGGGCTTTGTGCCAGCGCACTGGCGCTGGCCTGCGCCCACAGGGTGATCAAAGCCAGGCGCAAGCCCCAACGCATCCATCTCATGTGCCGCTCTCCAAATGTGTGGCCCGTGCCATGACCCATTGTTTCAAAAATCCCAGGTGGTCGACACAACTCAGGCCCGTGTTGCGGGCCCAGCGGGTCAGACCCGAGGGGTGGGCAAACAGCAGCTGCAAGCCATCGCAAACCGCATTCACGCTGCCGACCGCCAGCTTGCGCCGTCGTTCGTACTGTCTCAGCAAAGCCCAGGCGCCGACCCCGCTTTGCCGCCCGATCGGTTTGCGCTGCGCCAGCACTTCGGCCAGGGCGCTCACGTCATCCAGCCCCAGATTCAGGCCCAGGCCCGCCAGAGGATGGATGTTGTGCGCGGCATCGCCGACCAGCACAAAACGCTGACCCTCAGCCCACTCGCCGCACCAATGCCGGGCTTGTGCGCTTTGCAGGGGCCATAGGGCACGCTCGCTGCACAATTGCAGCCCACCCAGGGCATGCCCTGTGGCCTGGCCCAGCGCCTCTTGTAATGCCGCTGCGGTGCCGGCCTGCAGCGTCAAAGCCTGCCCCGTCGGCAGCGACCAGACCACGGCACTGTGGTGGGCGTCGGCCAAGGGCAACAGCGCCAAAATGGCCGCCTGATCGCCTGCGCCGCTGAACCACTGGCGGGCGCAGGCTTGGTGCGGCAAGTCGTGTCGAACTCGAAACGCCAAAGCCTGTTGGGGGTAGGGGTGACGCTCAAAAGGCACCCCCCAGGCGCGACGCGTCTCGCTGGCGCGGCCCTCACAAATGGCCGTCAGCTCGGCCTCGACCGGTTCCGACAGCCAGGTCAGATGGGGCAGGGCGCGGGCCCGCTCGAGCAGCAAAGCCTCCAGGGCATGGACCTCAACCATCCAGCTCAGGGGCTGCCCCGAAGGGGCTTCAAACCTGATTTCACCCCCCCCATCGCCCCAAACGGCGATTTGTCGCACCGCGCCCGTATGAGTGGCATCAGGCCAGGCCCCCAGGCCCTCCAGCAGTTGCCGGGCCGAGGCATTCAGCGAATAGGCGCGCACATCTTCGGTGTGCGGGGTCCGGGCCGGGCCCGCCACCCAACCCATGCGCAGACCCAGGGGGGCCAAAGCCAAGGCCAAGGCGCAGCCGGTGATGCCCTTGCCCCGAATGACGATGTCCAGTGGTTTGCCCATGGGGTGATTCTAGGGCTCGCCATGCGTAGCCCCGGTCTTTGCGACAATCACCCCATGAGTTCAAAAGCCATCCTCTCTGAAATCTGGGTCTACCCTGTCAAATCCTGCGCCGGCATCTCGGTGCGGCAATCGGCTCTGACCGAGACCGGCCTCGAGTGGGACCGCTCATGGATGGTCGTCGATGCCCGGGGCCAAATGGTCTCGCAACGCGACCTGCCCGCCATGGCCCTGATCGCCCCGCGTTTCCGGGCCGGCGACGTCGTTTTGCGCGCCCCCGGCATGCTGGCCCTGCATCTGGCCCTCGATCAGGCCGAGGCCGCCACCCGGGTCGAGGTCTGGGGCCATGCCATGCCCGCCTACGACATGGGCGATCTGGCGGCGCAATGGGTGACCGACTTTTTGGGGCAAACCCCGGCCGGTCGGGCCATGGGCCCCCTGCGCCTGGCGAGATTTGACCCCGAACACCAGCGCCCCAGTGACCCGGCCTGGTCGCAAGGCCATCCGGGCCTGAACACCTTTGGCGATGGCTACCCCCTGCTCTTGGTCGGTGCCGCCTCTTTGCAGGAATTCAATCGACGCGCTCAGGCCATGGGCCGCTCGACCGTCGAGATGCCGCGCTTTCGCCCCAACCTCGTCATCGCTGGCTTAGAGCCCCACCAGGAAGACCGCTTGCGCCGACTGGTTCTGCAGACCCCACAGGGCCGGGTCGAGATCACCCCCGTGAAGCCCTGCGTGCGTTGCACCATCCCCGACATCGACCCGACCGATGGCGAAGTCGACTCGGCGGTCAACCCGGTATTGCAGTCTTACCGCGCCGACGATCGCATGAAGGGGGCCCTGACATTCGGCATGAACGCGGTCGTCAGTGCCGGCCTGGTGCCGGCCGCTTCCGATGACCCCGAACCCGTCTTGAGTGTGGGCATCGAGATCGAGGTTGATTGACCCCACGCTTGAGAGCCGCTGAGATCGGGCGCCAGACCCCCTCGTTAGAATAGAGCCCGTTTCCTTCACAAAGAGTCATCATGAGCCTGAAATGCGGCATCGTGGGCCTGCCCAACGTCGGCAAGTCCACCCTGTTCAACGCCTTGACCAAAGCCGGCATTGCGGCCGAGAACTATCCCTTTTGCACCATCGAGCCCAATACCGGCGTGGTCGAGGTGCCTGACCCGCGCCTGCAGCAATTGGCGCAGATCATCAGCCCCGAACGCATCGTCCCCGCCATCGTCGAATTTGTCGACATCGCCGGTCTGGTGGCTGGCGCCAGCAAGGGCGAGGGCCTGGGCAACCAGTTCCTGGCCCATATCCGCGAGACCGACGCCATCGTCAACGTGGTGCGCTGCTTCGAAGACCCCAACATCATCCACGTCGCGGGCAAGGTCGACCCCATCTCCGACATCGAAGTCATCCAGACCGAGTTGTGTCTGGCCGATCTGGGCACCGTCGAAAAAGCGCAGCAGCGCTACGCCAAGGCCGCCAAAAGCGGCAATGACAAAGAAGCCACCAAGATGGTGCAGCTGTTGGCCAAGGTCCAGCCGGTGCTCGACCAGGGCAAACCGGTGCGCACGCTGGCACTCAGCGAAGAAGAGCGCGCCCTCATCAAGCCCCTGTGCCTGATCACCGCCAAACCCGCCATGTTTGTCGGCAACGTCAGTGAAGACGGGTTCGGGAACAACCCCTTTTTGGCCCGGCTGGAAGAGTACGCCCGGGGGCAAAACGCCCCCGTGGTCGCCATCTGCGCCAAAATCGAAGCCGACATGTCAGAGATGAGCGACGAAGACAAATCCATCTTCCTCGAAGAAATGGGCCAGACCGAGCCCGGCCTGAACCGTTTGATCCGCGCTGCTTTCAAGTTGCTGGGCTTGCAAACCTATTTCACCGCCGGGGTCAAAGAGGTGCGCGCCTGGACGATTCATATCGGCGACACCGCGCCACAGGCTGCCGGGGTCATCCACGGCGACTTCGAGCGCGGCTTCATCCGCGCCCAGACCATCGCCTTTGACGACTACATCGCCCACCAAGGAGAGCAGGGCGCCAAAGACGCGGGCAAAATGCGCGCCGAAGGCAAAGACTACATCGTCAAAGACGGCGATGTGATGAACTTCCTGTTCAACGTCTGAGTCGGGCGGGCCTTATGGTCTTTTCATGCCGACAGAAAAACTGGTTGTAGACGCAGTGCGTGTAGACACAGTCAACCCGGAAGGGCCGGTGAGCGTATACACAGCGTTGCTATTCCCTGGGGGATAGCAGAGCGTCGAAAATCCAGCCCAGGGTTTGTCAATGACGATAGGGCAGTTGACCGGGCCAGTTGCGGGGTCATCAAAATTGAATGACATTGTGTTGGTCCCGCTGAAATACGAATTACCTGAATCCACGGACGATGTGAACAGCCAATTCCCTATCAGTTGACTGTAGGAACCGATGCTGGCTTTCTCCATGCCAATCAGCATCCCATTCGCACCTATGAAGTTGTTGAATTGGGCCGCCACCATCATTTGGGAATTTCTCTCGGCAAACATGAACTCACCCACTTTGTTGCCAGCGAACTTGAGGTCGAATCGGTTATTGCTGCCCAAGCTGTATGTGCCGTTGAAAGAATCTGCCACCAACAGGGGTGCGAAGGTTTGAGAAGTGCAAGGTGTCGGATCGCTCAAATCACCCCTGAGGCACAAATTCCAGGTGCCGCTGGCATTCATCCTCAGTGTGGCTGG
>JBEAZY010000080.1:0-17800 GCA_041159205.1 Pseudomonadota bacterium | reverse complement strand
CCGCCAACTGGGTGGCAAATGCGGCATTGCGCTTCCAGCTGAGCTTGGTCTCCATGCTGGGGTAGTCACGGGCTTTGGCACAGGCCTCCAGGGCCTGCCAGTCGCGCCGGATCACGGTTTCTGCAAATTCCACACAGGCACTGGCCTCGGCGATCCGCATCTGCACCGAATTCATCTCGGCCAGGCGGGCTCCGGTGTAGGTACCGGCGCGTTGCCGCAGGTTCGAGGTGAGTTGCTCAACCGCACCCTTGGCAGCAGCCACAGGGGTGCCGCACAGCACATAGGCAAAGGCGGCAAAAGTCGGCATGCCGAACAGGGGGTTGTCGTACAACTTGGCACCGGGCAGGTGTTGAGCAGCGGCAAAGATCTCCGCCGACACGCTGCGGTGCGCGGGCACGAAGGCGTCTTTGATTTCTATGTCATGGCTGCCCGTACCGGTCAGGCCGAAGGTGTTCCAGTTGTCATAGACGGTAAAGTCTTTTTCGTGCACCAGGAAAAACCGCCGCTGCGGCGGTCCGCCCTCTTGCTCGGTCATGGCACCGACCAGCATCCAGGTGCAGGCGTTGATGCCGCTACAAAACGGCCAGCGGCCTGACAACTGGAACCCGCCATCGACCGGCTTGGCCTTGCCACAGGGGAAAGCCAGACCCGTGGCAGCCAGGGCATCGGGGTCTTTGGCCCACACGTCTTCCTGGGCCTGCAAATCAAACTGGCCGATGTTCCAGGCATGCGAAGCCAGGTTGGAATACACCCAGGCGGTCGAAGCACAGACCTTGCCGATTTCGAACACCACGTTCATCAGGTCATCGAGCCACAATTCAGAGCCGCCGAACCGGGCCGGTTGCATCAGGCGCATCAAACCCGCCTCATGCAACTCACGGATGGTGTCAGGGTGAACGCGACGCAATTTCTCGGTTTCGCGCGCGCGCTCGGCGATCTGGGGCACCATAGCCTTGATGGCCGCCACCGCGCTTTGCGAGGTGTGACGGATCGGTTTGGTCGCGCTGGTTTTGGCCAAGGTCAGGTTGCGGACATTCATGGGATTCTCCTCATCCGTTGATCTTTAGATAAACAGCATACAACGAAGTGGTGCCACAAATAAATAGGCGATTGCGAGCAGGCCCGCCGAAAGTCAAGTTGGCGACCATTTCAGGCACCCGGATGCGCCCGATCAGCTGTCCCTGGGGGTTATGGCAGAGCACCCCTTCGGCCGAGCTGGTCCAGACTCGTCCGGCTTCATCGATGCGAAAACCGTCGAAAAGCCCCGCCGGGCAGGTGGCAAACACCCGCGATGCGCCCAGGGTCTTGCCGTCTGCAGACACGTCAAAGACCCGGATGTGGCGAGGGTGATCGGGCCCTTCGGTGTAACCACTGTCGGCAATATACAACTGCTTTTCATCACGCGAAAAGGCCAGGCCGTTGGGGTGATCAAAGTCGCTGGCCACCCGGGTCACTGCGCCGTTGTGCGGGTCTATGCGGTACACATGACATCCGTCTTGCTCGCGGGCGCTGCGGCTGCCCTCGTAGTCGGCGATGATGCCGTAATCGGGGTCGGTGAACCAGATCGAGCCATCGGACTTGACCACCACATCGTTGGGCGAATTCAGCCGTTTTCCCTCATAGCGATCGGCCAGCGTCACCACGCGCCCATCGTGTTCGGTCCGCGACACCCGTCTCCCCTGGTGCTCGCAAGTGATCAGTCGGCCTTGCAAGTCAACCGTATTGCCGTTGGCAAACTGGCTGGGGGCGCGAAAGACCGAGACATGGCCATCGGTCTCGTCGTAGCGCATGATTCGATTGTTGGGCAGATCTGACCACAGCAGATAACGCCCACCGCCAAACCAGGCCGGGCCTTCGGCCCAGCGACAACCGGTAAAAAGGCGCTCCAAGCGGGCGTGCCCCACAAAAGTCTGTGCAAACTCGGGCTCGATCACCTCAAAGCCGCTGCCCTCGATCTCTCCGTAAAACATGCGTTTCTCTCCTGTCTGACATGAGCGCCATTTTGCCGATGATGGCCGGTTCTGGCGATACCCATGCGACACGATTTCATGGGGTGATCCCTATACTGTGGCCCCATAGCACCCGCTCCAAGCGGCTTGAGGAGACCCCATGAATGGCGCCGAAAGTCTGACCCGCACCCTCGTCAATCAGGGCGTGGAATTGTGTTTTGCCAACCCCGGTACCTCCGAGATGCACTTTGTGGCGGCGCTGGACAAGGTCGACGGCATGCGCTGCGTGCTGGGCCTGTTTGAAGGGGTGGTCACCGCTGCCGCCGATGGCTACTACCGCATGGCCGACAAACCCGCCTGCACCCTGTTGCATCTGGGGCCGGGTCTGGGCAATGGGCTGGCCAACCTGCACAACGCGAAAAAGGCGGGCTCGGGCATGGTGAACATCGTGGGCGAGCATGCGACTTATCACATTGAACACAACGCACCGCTGACCAGCGATATCGAGGGGGTGGCCCGGCCCATGTCGCACTGGGTGCAGACCTGTCACGACAGCACGCAGGTGGCCCGGGCCGGGGCCGATGCCGTCACCGCCGCGCTGCAACCGCCGGGCCAAATCGCCACCCTGATCCTGCCCGCCGACACCGCCTGGAACCCCGGCGGTGAAGTGGTGCCCCCGCGCCCGCGTCCGACCCGAGAGAGCGTACAGGGTGCGGCAGTCGAGGCTTGCGCGCAAGCACTGCGCAGTGGCCGTAAAACCGCCTTGTTGCTGGGCGGCGCCGCCGGGCGTGAGGCCGCCTTGCAATGGGCCGGTCGCATCGCGTCCCGGTGTCAGGCCGAGGTGCTGTGCGAATACAGCGTGGCCCGGCTGGAGCGCGGTGCCGGTCGCGTCACCCCCAAAAGGGTGCCTTATGGCGTCGATCTGGCCTTGAAGATGCTGGCTGAGTACGAACAAATCATCCTGGTCGGTGCGCGCGCACCTGTGGCGTTTTTTGCCTACCCGGGCAAGCCCAGCCTGTTGGCCCCGTCGGGCTGTCAGTTTGTCACGCTGGCCGAAAATCACCACGATGTGAACCAGGCTCTGGAAGCACTGGCCGAGGCACTGGGCGCCCGCACCACCCCTGCCGCCCAAGTCGCCTCCCTCCAGCGACCCGCCCTGCCCGGCCCGGGCCGCGACCCGATCGAACCCATGGGCTTGGGGCGGCTGATCGCTGCCCTCATTCCCGAAGGCGCTGTGGTGGTCGATGAATCGGTGTCCAGTGGTCGGGGCTTTGACGTGCCCACCGGGCAGGCCGCGCCGCACTGCTGGCTCAACATCATGGGCGGCGCCATCGGTTTTGGACTGCCCGGCGCGGTAGGCGCCGCCATCGGCGCGCCCGATCGGCCCGTGATTGTCCTTGAGGGCGATGGCAGCGGCATGTACACCCTGCAAGCCCTGTGGACCATGGCTCGCGAGTCACTGAACATCAAAGTGGTGGTGCTGGCCAACCGCAGCTACAACATTCTGCAGGGCGAGCTCAAAAATGTCGGCGCCGCCAGCCCCGGCGTGAACGCCCGCGCCATGCTCACACTCGATCGACCCGAGCTAGACTGGGTCAGCCTGGCGCGCGGCATGGGGGTGCCGGGGCAACGCGTCGAGAGCCTGCAAGAGTTGGCGACGGCCTTGCAACGGGCCCTGGCCACCACCGGCCCGGTGCTGATCGAGGCGGTGATCTGATCGGCATCTAGGGTCAATCGGTCATTCCCTGATGCCCGCAATCCACCCACCCATTACGATATGAGCGTTGTTCAAGTTGAATCAAAGGATTGTCGTCATGCACCGTCGTTATGCCCTGTCCGCACTCATCGCGGGACTTTTTTACGCTATGCCAGCGCAGGCCCAGGCCCCCTGGCCCAACCAGCCGATCAAGGTCATCAACCCGTTCCCGACGGGGGGCACGGTCGACCAGATCTCGCGCCTGTTGCAGCCGCATCTGCAAAATGCCCTCGGTCAGCCCATCGTGATCGACAACAAGGTGGGCGCATCGGGCACCATCGGCACGGCCGTCGTGGCCAAGTCCGCCCCCGACGGCTACACCTGGGTCATGGTGTTCGACACCCATGGCGTCAACCCCAGCCTGTACCCCAACCTGCCTTTTGACACGCTCAAAGACCTGCGTGGCGTGATGCAAATCGGCACCGGGGCCATGGTGATCACCGCGCACAGCAGCACCCCTTACAAGTCGTATGCCGATCTGGTGGCCGCAGCCCGCACCAAGCCAGGCCACATCGGCTACGGCACCATCGGTTCAGGCAGCATGGCGCACTTGGCCATGACGGCCCTGGGCAACCACCTGAAGGTCGATTGGACCCATGTCCCCTACAAGGGCGGCGGTCCGCTGGCCACCGATGGGGTGGCCGGACACGTGCCCGTGACCATGGCCACCTATGCCCTCTGGGCCCCGCATCTGGCGGGCGGCAAATTGCGCCCTTTGGCCGTGACTTCGCCCAAACGCATGGCCGAGTTGCCCGATGTGCCCACCCTGCAAGAGCTGGGCGTGCCGGGCTTTGAGGCCCAGGCGTGGTGGGGCATGCTGGCCCCGGCGGGCACGCCGGACGCGATCGTCAACAAAATGCACGCCGCTTTGCAAAAAGCCCTGAACGAGCCGGCCGTCAAAGAACGGCTGCAACAAATGGGCGTGGTCATCACTGCCACCAGCCCGGCCGAGCTGGATCGATTTGTCAAAAATGAAATCGACAAATGGGGCAAAGTGGTGCGAGACAACAAAATCACGGCGGGTCAATGACCGCTTGATTTTGTGTGCCATGATGGGGACTTCATGGCACTTTGACCAACGACATGATCAAAAAAATCCTCTGGGGCCTGAGCGGGCTGGTGTTGTTGATCGTGTCAGGTGTGGGATTTTACATCTGGCGCACTTTCCCCCAACTTGATGGCGAGCTGAAAGTGAGCGGTTTGCACCAGTCGGTGCAGGTGCGCCGGGACGAAGCCGACGTCACGCACATTCAGGCGCAAAGCCCGCAAGACGCCTGGTTCGCGCTGGGCTTTGTGCATGCCCAGGAACGGGGCTGGCAACTGGCTTTTAACCGCCGCCTGATGCATGGCCGTTTGTCGGAAGTGCTCGGGGCCGCGACCCTGGACACCGATCGCCTTCTTCGCACACTGGACATCATGGGAGTGGCCCAACGCCAGCATGCTCGCCTGCCCCGCATGGCACAAGAGGCATTGCAACGTTATAGCGACGGCATCAACGCGTTTTTTGAACAATCCCCACAGGCTTTGCCACCAGAGTTTCTGGCCTTGCCTGGCAGTCGGCCCCAATCAGGCGAGGCCGTGTGGACGCCTGCCGATAGTGTCGCTTGGGCCTTGATGATGGCCCTCGATCTGGGCGGCAACTGGGGCGCTGAAGTGGCCAGGTTGTCTTTGTCGCAGGTCTTGAGCACGAAGGAGTTGTGGCAACTCATGCCCCCTTATCCGGGCGAGGCCCCGGCGACCGGCACCGATCTCTCGGCGCTTTATCGTGAACTGGGCGTGTACCGCCGTGCGGCCCAGGCAGCCGACGCGCATCCCCTCAAGCCCATCGCAGACGCCTGGGCGCAATGGTCGCAAGACTTCCATCAGCAACTGGGGGAAGCCAGCGGCAAAGGCAGCAACAACTGGGTGGTCAGCGGGTCTCGCAGCAAAACCGGCCTGCCGCTTTTGGCCAATGACCCGCACCTGGGCCTGAGCGCCCCCGCCATCTGGTATTTCGCCAGCCTGCAAGCACCGGCCGGGCAGGCGGATGACCACACCCCCATCGGCAGCCTGAATGTGATTGGCGCCACCCTGCCCGGCTTGCCTTTTGTGGTGCTGGGTCGCACCACCGGTGTGGCCTGGGCCTTCACCAATACCGGCCCCGATGTGCAAGACCTCTACCTCGAGCGCATCGACCCGCAAGCCGGCGGGCTGTACCAAACCCCGGAAGGCTGGGCGAAGTTTGAGACACGTCAGCACACCATCCGGGTCAAAGGCCAGCCAGACGTCATCTACGAGAGCCGTCACACCCGCCATGGCCCGGTGATCAGCGACGCCAACCCGAGTTACGCCGAGTGGCTGGACACGAACCGTTATGCGCTGGCTTTGCGCTGGAGCGCCCTGGATGAAGACAACGCCACCGTGCTGGGGGGGGTGCTGGCCAATCAGGCGCGCGATGTCGACGATCTGTTCAGCGCCTTTGCCCATCACCACTCACCCATGCAAAGTGCCGTGGCCGCCGACACCCGGGGCGTGGTGCGCATGCGCGCCATAGGCCGCTTGCCGCTGCGCCATCCGAAGAATGACCTGCTGGGTGTCGCCCCCGCCCCTGGCTGGGAGGCCCGCTACGACTGGGTCGGCTCGGTGCCCTACGCGCAAAACCCGCAGGACCTGGGCGCTCAGGGCTGGATCGCCACCGCCAACCAGCGCATCGTCGGCCCCGAATACCCGCACCATCTGACGCAAGACTGGGTCTTGCCCTATCGCCACGAGCGCATCGTCCAGGGCTTGAAGGCCAAAGAACAACACGATATGGCCTCGATGCAAGATCTGCAAAGCGACATCTATTCAGCCGCCATGATGCGGGTCAGGCCTGTGCTCTTGCAAAGCCGTTCCTCGCACCCGCTGGCCGCCCAGGCCCTGGCCGAGGTCGAGCGCTTTGACGGCCTCATGCGCACCGATCGTGCCGCACCGCTCATACTCGCGGTCTGGATGGACGAACTGGCCCGACTGATCATCGCCCCCAAAATCGGGGCCGTGAAATTTGGGGCCGTTTATGGTCGTCGCGATTTCCGTGCCGGACTGGAAGGCATATTGGCGCGCAATGACCCCGAATGGTGCGGCGTGTCGGGTTGTCAGGCCCAGGTCACTCGGGCCTTCGAGCAAGCGCTGGACCGCGTGGCGCTATGGCAAGGAAAGACCGTGGCGCTATGGCAATGGGGTCTGGCCCATCCGGCGCGAAGCATGCACCGCCCCTTTGACAAAGTGCCGCTGCTCAATCCTTTGTTCAATGTCGAGGTGCCCAGCCCTGGCGACAACCACACGGTCAATGTCGGCCAGTACAACCCGGCCGAAGTCGCGGCCCCATTTGCCAACCGTCACGCCGCATCGATGCGGGCCGTTTACGATTTGGCCGACCTGGAGCGTTCGGTGTTCATCTACCAAACCGGGCAAAGTGGCCTGGCGTTCAGCCCCCGGTACCGTGACATGGCCGAAGAATGGGCCCAGGGTCGCTACCGGCCGCTGAAACTGAACCCCGCACTGTGGCGACACGAACTCACGCTCAAGCCCTGAAGCGTCGACCCCTGCACGGGCGAAAAAAAACCGGCGTCGATGCGCCGGTCGAGTGAGGTTTTCACCCCTGAACAGCCCGGGGGCTTCAGGCCGCTTTGCGGGTATAGCCCAGTTGTTCCAGCGCCTGCGCCAGATGCTGCACGCTGCGCTCGGGCTGATGCCATTTGTCCAAACCGAACAAACCCAGACGGAAGGTCATGAAGTCTTTGGGCTCGTCGCACTGCAGGGGCACACCGGCGGCAGTTTGCAGGCCCAGGGCCAGAAACTTCTTGCTGTTTTGAATCTCGGGGTCACGGGTGTAGCTCACCACCACCCCGGCGGCCTTATAGCCCTCGGCGGCCACACTGCGAATGCCACAGCTCTCAAGCAAGGCCCGCACCTGACGCCCCAGTTCGATTTGTTCCAGGCGCACCTTGTCAAAGCCGTAGGCTTTGGTCTCGAGCATGATGTCGCGCATGCGGATCAGGGCATCGGTAGGCAGTGTGGTGTGATAAATGTGACCACCTCCCTCGTAGGCTTCCATCACCTGCAACCACTTTTTCAGGTCGCAAGCGAAACTGCTGCTCTGGGTGGCATCAATGGCCTGTCGGGCACGCTCGCTCAACATGACCATGGCGCAACAGGGCGAGCTGCTCCAGCCCTTTTGCGGAGCGCTCACCAGCATATCCACCCCGGTGGCCTTCATGTCCACCCAAAGGGCGCCCGAAGCGATGCAATCCAGCACCATCAGTCCGCCCACCTGGTGCACCGCATCGGCCACTTGGCGGATGTACTCGTCGGGCAACACCATGCCGGCACTGGTCTCCACGTGGGGCGCAAAGACCACGGCGGGTTTTTCGCGCAGGATGGCGGCCACCACCTCTTCCACCGGGCACGGGGCCCAGGGGGCCTCAGGGGCGGCATTGAGCGGGCGCGCCTTCATGACGATCTCTTGCGCGGGAATTTTTCCCATCTCGAAGATCTGCGTCCAGCGGTAGCTGAACCAGCCGTTGCGTATCACCAGCACCTTTTGACCATGGGCGAACTGACGCGCCACGGCTTCCATGCCGAAAGTGCCACTGCCCGGCACCAAGACCACAGAGTGGGCGTTGTAAACCTGCTTGAGCATGGTCGAGATGTCGCGCATCACGCCCTGAAATCGCTGCGACATGTGGTTGAGCGCGCGATCGGTGTAAACCACCGAAAACTCCAGCAGACCATCGGGATCAATGTGGGGCAATAAAGCGGGCATGGGACATCCTGAATAGAAAGGGTTGAGGGGGCTATTTTATCCAAAGCGCCCATGATTGTTTCGCCACGACGCATCGGGTTTCTTGCCCCAAGACCCATGGGGTTTTGCGGAGCCCCCTAGGGTAAACACTGTGTTGCGCGGGGATGGGGGTCGGCCATATAGTTATAAAAAATAACTTTTCACCCACCGCCTATGTCCACACCAAGCACCCCGGATCTGAAACTGCAAATGGACGGTGAGGTCGCCGTTGTGCGGCTTTGCCGGGCCAACAAACGCAACGCCCTCAATGACGAATTGATCCAGGCCTTGCGCGACCTGTTTCAAAACTTGCCGACCGGGGCCAAGGCGGCCGTCATCCATGGCGAAGGTGAGCACTTTTGTGCCGGGCTGGATTTGTCTGAATTGCAAGAGCGCGATGCCGGGCAAGGGGTGATGCACTCGCGCATGTGGCATCAGGCACTGGACGGGGTGCAATTCGGTCCGGTGCCGGTGGTTGCGGCCCTGCATGGCGCGGTGGTGGGTGGCGGGCTGGAATTGGCCAGCGCCTGCCACATCCGGGTTGCCGACGAGAGTGCCTTTTATGCTTTGCCTGAGGGCACACGCGGTATTTTTGTCGGTGGTGGCGGTTCGGTGCGGGTGCCCAAACTGATAGGCGTGGCGCGAATGACCGACATGATGCTGACCGGAAGGGTCTACAACGCGGCAGACGGAGAGCGCATCGGCCTCAGCCAATATGTGGTGCCTGTCGGCCAGGCCCTGGAGCAGGCTCTGGCATTGGCCCGCCGCATCGCCAGCAACGCCCCTTTGACCAACTACGCGCTGACCCATGTGCTGCCCCGCATTGCCGAACAACCGGCCGATCATGGCCTGATGTCCGAGGCCATGATGGCCGCCATCGCCCAGGCGGCCCCCGAGGCCAAGGCCCGGGTCAATGCGTTTTTGCAAGGCAAGGCCGACAAGGTCAAAAAGGCCTGAGCCTCTACCCACCCATGCCCCGCGCTTGACAGGAGACCCCCGATGACGACCCGCTACCGAGCCATGAAGTTTGGCGTCACCCGCGTCGAGTTGCGCGACGGTGCCCCCGGCGTGCACTACCTCATGGCCGAGCAGGCCCTGGCCCCCCATGCCCAGCGCATCACCGACCGCCTGGCCCATTGGGCACAGAGCTGCCCAGAGCGCACCTTCATGGCGCGCCGGGCGAAGGCCGATGGCGCATGGGGCGACTGGCAACACCTGAGCTACGCCCAAGTCTGGGCCACGGGTCGTGCCATCGCCCAGGCCCTGATCGAGCGCGGCTTGAGCGCCGAGCGACCGGTGGCCATCCTGAGTGAAAACAGCCTGGAACACGCCCAATTGGCGGTCGCCTGTTTGATTGCCGGGGTCCCCTTTGTGCCGGTTTCTCCGCCCTACTCTTTGGTCAGCCAAGACTACGACAAACTTCGTCATGTGCTGGCCACCGTCACACCCGGTTTGGTCTTCGCCCAGGACCCGCGCTATGAGGCGGCCATCGCGGCCACCGTCCCGCCCGAAACCGAGGTGGTTTTGGCCGAGGGCCGCCTGGCCCATCGCTCACATCTGCACCTGGATGACTTGGCGCGCACCAGCGCGAGCGCGGCGGTCGACCGCGCCATGACCGCGACGGGCCCCGACACCATCGTGAAGTTCCTCTTCACCAGCGGTTCGACCAAATTGCCCAAAGCAGTCATCAACACCCAACGCATGTGGTGCGCCAACCAACAGCAAATGGTGCAATCGATGCCCGTTTTGGGCGAACCACCGCTGGTGCTGGTCGACTGGTTGCCCTGGAACCATACCTTTGGCGGCAATCACAACTTTGGCATGATCCTCTATCACGGCGGCACCCTGTACATTGACGATGGCAAACCGACACCCGCGCTGATGGGCGAGACCTTGCGCAACCTGCGCGAAATCGCCCCCACGGTTTACTTCAATGTGCCCACCGGTTTTGAAGCCATCGCCCAGGCCATGAAAACCGACCCGGTGTTGCGGCGCAACCTACTGTCCCGGGTGAGGATGTTCTTTTACGCCGGTGCCGCCCTGGCGCAGCCGGTGTGGGACAGCCTGTATGAGTCGGCCGAAGCAGAAATTGGCGAGCGCATCGTCATGAGCACCGGTCTGGGCATGACCGAATCGGGGCCGTTCGCGATTTTTGTCACCCGGCCCGAAGTGCGCTCCGGCGACCTCGGGGTGCCCACCCCTGGAATGGCGCTCAAGCTGGTGGACATCGAGGGCAAAACCGAAGTGCGCTACCGGGGGCCCAACATCACTCCCGGCTATTGGCGCAACCCCGAGGAAACCGCAGCCGCCTTTGACGAAGAGGGCTTTTTCAGATCGGGCGATGCCGTCCAATGGATCGACGAGACCGATGTGCACCTTGGCCTGCGTTTCGATGGCCGCATCGCCGAAGATTTCAAACTGGCCACCGGCACCTTTGTCAGTGTCGGTCCCTTGCGGGGAAAAATCATTGCCGCCGGTGCCCCCTACATCCAGGATGTGGTGTTGACCGGATTGAACTTGAAAGAGGTCGGTGCCATGGTCTTCACAACCCCGGCAGTGCGTCGACTGTGCCCGCTGCCCCCCGATGCCGCCCTGGCCGATGTGCTGGCCAGCCCCGAAGTGCAAGCCCATTTCCAGCAACTGGTGAACGAACTGGCCCGCGCGGCCACCGGCAGCGCCAACCGCATTGCCCGGATGTGCCTGTTGGCCGACCCGCCCACCATTGATCGCGGCGAGATCACCGACAAAGGCTCGATCAACCAGCGCGCGGTACTGACCCATCGGGCTGACACAGTGGCTGCCTTGCACGAAGGCCGACTGCAGCACATGATTCAACCCGAGGTCTGAGACCAAGACCCCCTGATAGGAGACAGAGATGAAAATTCAAGGACAAGCAGCCCTCGTGACCGGCGGTGGTTCCGGTTTGGGCGAAGCCACCGCGCGCGCACTCGCCGCCCAAGGCGCACGGGTGGCCGTGCTCGACATCAACGCCGAGCAGGCGCGCAAGGTGGCCGCCGACATCGGTGGTGTGGCCTGCCCGTGCGACATCACCGACTCGGCCAGCCTGCAACAGGCCATTGATCAGGCCGCCGCCGCCCACGGCCCGGCCCGAATCCTGATGAGCATCGCCGGCATCGGTACCGCCAAACGGGTGGTCGGCAAAGATGGTCAACCGGCGGCTCTGGAAGAGTTTGCCCGCGTCATCCAGGTCAACCTGATTGGCACCTACAACGCCAGCCGCTTGTTTGCCGCCGCTTGCGCCCGGCTTGATCCCATGACCGATGGCGAACGCGGGGTCATGGTCTTCACGGCCTCGGTCGCGGCCTTTGACGGCCAGGTGGGCCAGCAGGCCTACAGCGCCTCTAAAGCGGGCGTGGTCGGCATGACCTTGCCCATGGCGCGCGATTTGGCCCAGCACGGCATTCGGGTCTGCACCATCGCACCGGGCCTGTTTGCCACCCCCCTGCTGCGCTCTTTGCCCGAATCCATCCAGGCTTCTTTGGCCGCCTCCATCCCCTTCCCGCCCCGCTTGGGTCAACCCGGTGAATTTGCCGACCTGGCGCTGCACATCGTGACCAACGGCCACCTCAATGGCGAAGTGATACGGCTGGATGGTGCCTTGCGCATGGCGCCGCGTTGAAGGACGAACATGAGCAAAACCGTGGTGTACGAAGTCGATGTGCTGTTTGGCGACTGCGATCCGGCCGGCATCGTGTTTTTCCCCAACTTCAGCAAATGGATGGACGCCTCATCGCTGAATTTCTTCCTGCAGTGTGGCGTGCCGCCCTGGCGCGAACTGGTCAAAACCAGAGGCATCATCGGCACCCCGCTGCTGGAAATCCATACCCGTTTTCTGCGCCCGGCCACCTATGGACAAACCCTCGAAATTCACACCTCGGTGAGCGAATGGTCGGCCAAGGTGTTCACGCACCGTCACATCGTGCGCCGTGGCGATGACATTCTGTGCGAAGGGACCGAAAAAAGGGCCTTTTGCATCCGACACCCCGACGATCCGGACCGGATCAAGGCCATCGAGGTGCCGTCCGACATTCAGGCCTTGTGCAGCTAAACCAGGAGACAAACCATGACCCAACGACGTGAATTTTTGCAAGCCGGCCTCGCCGCCAGCCTGTTTGGCTCAAGTGCCTTTCAGCAGGCCTGGGCCCAAAGCGGTCTGCCGATTGAGCAGGTGAAAATTTTTTACGGCTTCCCCGCCGGAAGCTCGGGCGACATCGTCTCGCGACGGGTGGCTGAAAAAATCGCCGGCAGTCCCTACACCCGCAACGTCGCGGTGGTCGACAACCGGCCCGGCGCAGGCGGTCGCATTGCCATGGATGTGCTCAAACCGGCACCGGCCGACGGCAGCCATCTGGCCCTGACCCCTTATTCCATGCTGGCCGTGTTCCCGCATGTCTACCGCAACCTCAGCTACGACCCGTTCAAGGATTTTGTGCCGGTCTCGATGACTTCGATCATCAATCACGGCCTGGCCGTGGGGCCCATGGTGCCCGATAGCGTCAAGACGGTGCGTCAATTCCTCGATTGGGCCAAAGCCAATCCGGCCCTGGCCAACTTCGGTTCACCGGGCGCAGGCTCTACGCCGCACTTCCTGGGCGCATTGCTTGGCATCAACTCGGGCGTGGCGCTGAACCACATTCCCTACAAAGGCTCGGTGCCTGGCGTGACCGATGTGGTCGGCGGTCAGGTGGCGGCCATGGTGACGCCGCATGGCGACTTCATCGCCAACCACAAGACCGGCAAGATGCGCATCCTGGCCACCTCCGGGGCCAAGCGTTCCCCCTTTGTGCCCGAGGTGCCCACCTTTGCCGAACAAGGCTTTCCGGAACTCACGGTCGACGAGTGGTTCTCCATCTTCGCCCCGGCCCGCACCCCGGCCCATGTGGTGGCGGCAGCCAACGCGGCCATCAATGCCGCCGTGCGCGACAAGTCGGTCATCGACAGCCTGGCCGTGGTCGGCCTGGTCGCCCGGGGCTCGACCGCCGAAGAGCTGGGTCAGAGCTTGCGCGAGCAATACGACCGCTGGGGCCCGCTGGTCAAACGCATCGGTTTTACCGCCGATACCTGAAGTCAAAGATCGCCCATGAGTCACACACCCCGAACCGACGACATCTGGTTCCTGATCGGGCAAGTTTTGCAACTGCCCGAACGCTTGCGCCAGCTGCCCCCCTTTGCCGACATCGACGCCGATCTGATGCGCCAGGTGCTGGAAGAGTCGGGCACCTTCGTCGCCGAAGTCATCGCGCCGCTCAATCGCCACGGGGACGAACAGGGAGCGCAATGGCGCGAGGGTGTGGTGACCATGCCGGACGGCTTTCGCGATGCCTATCAGTCGTTCTGGCAAGCCGGCTGGCCCGGCCTGGCCTGCGACCCGGCCGATGGCGGGCAGGGCTTGCCCGCCGTTCTGGAGGCGACTTTGTACGAAATGCTCAGCGCCGCCAATCATGGTTGGACCATGGCACCGGGCTTGCTGCACGGGGCCTACGAGTGCATCAGGCACCATGCCAGCGATGAACTGAAAGCCCTTTATCTGCCCCGCATCGCCAGAGGTGAATGGCTGGCCACGATGTGCCTGACCGAACCCCACGCGGGCAGCGATCTGGGCCTGGTGAGCACCCGTGCGCAGGCCCAGGCCGATGGCCGCTACGCCATCTCAGGCAGCAAGATTTTCATCTCGGGTGGCGAGCATGACCTGACCGACAACATTGTCCATTTGGTGCTGGCGCGCCTGCCCGATGCGCCACCGGGGCCGAGGGGACTGTCTCTGTTTCTGGTGCCGAAAATTGACCCTCAAGGTCAGCGCAGCGCCGTGTACTGCGACCGCATCGAAGAAAAAATGGGCTTGCACGGCAGCCCCACCTGCGCCATGCGCTTTGACCACGCCCTGGGTTGGATCGTGGGCGAACCGGGCAAGGGCCTGGCGGCCATGTTCGTGATGATGAACGCCGCCCGTTTACATGTGGCCCTGCAAGGCATAGGCCTGCTCGAAGCCGCCTGGCAAAAGGCCGACGCATACGCCCAGGAGCGGCGTCAAATGCGGGCGCCCGGGCCACGCAATGACCCAGCCCATGCAGACCTCATCATCCGACATCCGGCCATGCGCCGCATTCTGGATACGCAGCGCGCCTGGATCGACGGGGGCCGCTGGCTGGCTTATCGCACCGCCTTCGAGCTTGACCGCGCCAAGCATGCGTCCCACGCCGACGAACGAGCCGCTGCCCAGCGCTGGTGCGCCCTGGCCACGCCCGTGCTCAAGGCCATGCTGACCCAGCAAGCCTTTGAAGGTGCCAGCGCCTGCCTGCAAGTGCTTGGGGGGCATGGCTATGTGCGCGAATGGGGCATAGAGCAATATGTGCGCGATGCCCGGGTCACCATGATTTACGAAGGCACCAATGAGATCCAGTCCATCGATTTGCTGATCAGAAAAGTGCTGCCCGACGGCGGTCAAGCCCTGGCCGAGCTGATGCATCAGGCATGTGCCGGCCTGGCCCAACCGCAGCCCGAATTGCTGGAAATGGCCCGGCAATGGCAGGGCCTGACTCAGCGGTTGGCCCAAGCCAGCGCATCGCCCACCCTGGCCCACGAACTGGCCGACGATTATCTGCGCGGTCTGGGCCTGTGGATGATGGCCCTGGCCTGGGCCCATCTGTCCGAACACATCCCCACCCTGCCCGCTGAATCACAGGGTCGTTGGCAGTCACCCCGGCGGGCCTTCCTGCGCTGGGTGCTGCCAGAGTGGCGCATGCGGCACGACCTCATGCAAGCCGCTTTGGATGGGGCCGAGGCCCTGACCCCATGAGCCGTCATGCCGGGGTGGACACCGCCTTTTTAGAGGGCTTGCTGGGCTACAACGCCCGCCGCGCCTCTTTGGTCATCATCGAACACTTTGTGCGCGGCATGGCCGAATTCGACTTGCGGCCGGTGGATTTTTCAGTCCTGTCGGTCATTCTTAACAACCCCGGGGTGACCTCCAGGCAGTTGTGCGCCAGCCTCGATCTGCTGCCGCCCAATCTGGTCGGCCTGATCCGTGCGCTGGAGCAACGCGGCCTGATCGAACGCCGCCCGCACCCGCAAGACGGGCGGGCCGTGGGCCTGTACGCCACAGCCGGCGGGCAAGATTTCATCCGCCGGGCCGAAACCCGGGCAGGCACGCTGGAGGGCCAGGCTGCCGCCGGTCTGAGCGCCGAAGAGCAGCGTCAACTGATCGGGCTTTTGCAGCGCATCTACCTCGGTGGATCCATTTAAAGCACCATACCACCGTCGATGTGCAGGCTTTGGCCGGTGATGCCACGCGCCGCCGCTGAGCCCAGAAACACCGCCATCTCGGCAATCTCGGCCGGCTGCATCAAGCGCCCCAGCGGAACCCGGGCCAGCATCGACTGGACAAAGGCGTCGACCGACGCCCCGGCGGCTTGGGCGGCCTGGGTTTTCAGCGCATCGACCATATCGGTTTGCACGAAACCGGGACAAATGGCGTTCACAGTCACCTGATGCGCACTGGCCTCCAGGGCCACGCAGCGCGTCAGGCCGATCACCGCATGCTTGCTGGTGTTGTACGCGCTTTGGTTGCGCGAGCCCCACTTGCCCGCTGTGGACGCGATATTGATGATCGAGCCGCTGCGGCGCGCCTGCATGTGCGGCAGGCAGGCTTGCATGAAATGCAGCACACCGAACAAATTCACATCGAGCAAGCGCTGAAAGTCTTGCGGGCTGTGCTGCAAAAAAGGGGCTGCGTGGTAGATGCCCGCATTGTTGACCATCACATCGACACGCCCCCAGCGCTCTATGGTGCGCGCCACCACCGGCGCCACCTGATCGGCCCGGGACACATCGGCAGCGATGCACAGCGAACGCTCCGGCGACAAGCCGCAGGCGTCTCGCACCCCGAGCAAATCCGACTCGCGCGTGGCCACCAGGGTCACCATGGCCCCTTCGCGGGCGTAAGCCTCCACGACCGCTTTGCCTATGCCCCGACTGGCTCCGGTCACGATGGCCACTTGATCCTTCAATCGACTCATGCTTTCTCTCCTTTTTGGGTGGCACGGGCCAACCACGGGCCCAACAACAATGGCGCAAAATACATGGGAATCTGCACAATCGCGACATACAGCGAAAACCAGGGGCCGGCAGTGCCGGCCGTGACCACCAGCAACAGCCCCATGTTGCGGTTACCGGTCAATAAGGCCGCCGTATACGCCGTGTTCAAACCGGCCCAGCGGCACAAGGCGTGGCCTACCAGGTGCCAGACCAGCACCGAAGCACAGGCCAGCGCGAACAGGCCCATGGCCAGAGGCGTGTCTTGCCACAGGATGTCTTGCACCCCCTCCATCACCGCCACGGCGAAAATCACCAACATCACCACATTCAAGCCAGCCAGTTCCTGATCGATGGCCCGCAAGCGGAACGCACCGACCCAACGCCGAATCAGGGCCGCCAGCGCGAAGGGCAGTGCGACCAGGAGCAAGACGCGCATGAAAAAAGTCCACAGATCGACCTCGATGCCAAATTGCGGCAACAGCCATGCCACGATGGCGGTCAGCGTCAAGGGCAAGCCCAGCGTGGCCCACACGGTGCTGACCATGCACAAGCTGGCCTCCAGGCCCAGGAACATGGCAAAGGCGGCCGCCGAACCGATGGGGGGGCCGGCCGCTTGCAAGACCAGCAACACCGTCCACTGGTCGGGCAAGCCCAGCGCCGTGGCCAGGCCCCAGGCCAGGATCGGGCACAACATGGTCAGCCAGACCGTCAGCCCCAAAGGCCAGCGGGGCTGCTGAACCCAGGACCACATGCGGGGCCAATCCATGCGCAACAATGCCGCCACCAGAGTACCCACCACCGCCGCAGGCAGCAAGGGGCGCCAGGCGCTGGCCAGGTCCGGCCACAAGATGCCCACAAAGACCCCGGCCGGCAATGACCAGCGCGCCTGCCTGCCCAACCAACGCAGCGCACTTCTCACTTTTTCTCAATCTGGGCCCGGGCAATCACCTCGGCCCAACGGCGTATGTCTGACTGCAACAGCTCGTCCACCTGCTCGGGCGTGCTGGCTTGTGCTTCGAGGCTCAATTCGCTCAGGCGCGCCCTGACATCGGGCATGGCCAATATGCTTTGCAAGGCACGGTTGAGCCGCAGCACCACGTCACGCGGGGTTTTGGCGGGCACCGACAAACCATTCCACGAAGCCAGCTGAAAACCCGCCAAACGCCCCCCGGCCTCGCGCAGCGCAGGCACCTGGGGCAGCGCGGCATTGCGTTGCTCACCCAGCACGGCCACGGGGCG
>JBEAZY010000079.1:0-6329 GCA_041159205.1 Pseudomonadota bacterium | reverse complement strand
CGTGGACATCGAGTTGCACGATGCGCTCAATCGCATCCGTTTTGAGCACCCGGAAGTCAAATCGGTGGTGGTCACCAGCTTGCGCGACCGCATTTTTTGTTCTGGCGCCAACATCTTCATGTTGGGCTTATCGACCCATGGCTGGAAAGTCAACTTCTGCAAATTCACCAACGAGACCCGCAACGGCATCGAAGACTCCAGCCGACATGACGGCTTGAAGTTTCTGGCCGCCGTCAATGGCGCATGCGCCGGTGGCGGTTACGAGTTGGCGCTGGCGTGCGATCAGATCCTGTTGGTCGACGACCGTTCATCTTCTGTGTCTCTGCCCGAAGTGCCTTTGCTGGGCGTGCTGCCCGGCACGGGGGGGTTGACCCGCGTGACCGACAAGCGCCGTGTGCGCCATGACCATGCCGACATCTTTTGCACCAGCGTCGAAGGCGTGCGTGGTCAAAAGGCGGTGGATTGGCGTCTGGTCGATGGCATCGCCAAACCGGCCCAATTCGCCGAGCAGACGCGTCAGCGTGCGCTGTCGCTGGCCGCACAGAGCAAGCGCCCCGGGCTGGCTGCATCGGGCCAGGGTGTGACCTTGAAGCCGCTGAACAAATCAGTCGCCGCCGACAGCATCACCTATGAGTATGTGCAGGTTCAAATGGATCGCGCCCGTCGCACCGCCACCCTGACGGTGTCGGCCCCCAAAGCGGCACTGCCCACCACCCCTGAGGCCATGCACGCCCAGGGCGATGCTTGGTACCCGCTGCAAATGACGCGCGAACTCGACGACGCGATCCTCAGTTTGCGCACCAATGAACTCGATGTGGGCACCTGGCTGCTGCGCACCACGGGTGACGCCGCACTTGCCCGCCAATCAGACCAGTTGCTGGCGCAGCATCAGTCGCATTGGTTTGTCAACGAGACCCTGGGCCTGATGCGCCGCACCCTGGCGCGCATTGATGTGTCTTCGCGTTCCTTGTTCGCGCTGATCGACGAAGGCTCTTGCTTTGTCGGCACTCTGGCCGAGCTGGCTTTTGCCGCCGACCGCGCCTATATGCTGGACCTGCCCGATGCGCCCGAGCGTTCACCCCGCATCGAGCTGACCGAGCTCAACCTGGGTCGCTTCCCCATGGTCAACCACCAAAGCCGCTTGCAGCGTCGCTTCTACGAGGAAACCGCAGCCATGGCACGCGTGGCTGCCGTGGTGGGTCAGTCGCTCGACGCCGCGACCGCCATGGAACTCGGTCTGGTGACCTCGACACCCGATGACATCGATTGGGACGACGAGATTCGTCTGGCGATCGAAGAGCGCGCCGCCATGTCGCCCGACGGCTTGACCGGCCTGGAGGCCAACCTGCGCTTCGCCAGCAAAGAGACCATGGAGACCCGCATTTTTGGTCGCCTCAGTGCATGGCAGAACTGGATCTTCAACCGCCCCAACGCCGTCGGCGAAAAGGGCGCCCTCAAAGTGTTTGGAAAAGGCGAAAAAGCCGTTTTCGATCTCAACCGCGTTTAATCAGGAGCACACCATGTCAGGCATCAATTACAGCGAAAAGATTCCCAACAACGTCAACCTGTCGGAAGACCGCACCCTGCAGCGCGCTCTGGAGCACTGGCAGCCCAACTACCTGTCTTGGTGGCAGGACATGGGCCCCGATGGCTCACAAAACTTTGACGTCTACTTGCGCACCGCCGTCAGCGTGGACCCCCAGGGCTGGGCCCAGTTTGGCCACGTCAAGATGCCCGACTACCGTTGGGGCATTTTCCTGAACCCGGCTGAAGCCGAACGCAAAATTCATTTTGGTGACCACATGGGCGAAGCCGCCTGGCAAGACGTGCCCGGCGAGCATCGCGCCAACCTGCGCCGCATCATCGTGACCCAGGGCGACACCGAGCCCGCATCGGTCGAGCAGCAACGCCATCTGGGCCTGACCGCCCCGAGCCAGTACGACTTGCGCAACCTGTTCCAGGTCAATGTGGAAGAAGGCCGCCACCTGTGGGCCATGGTCTATCTGCTGCACAAATACTTTGGCCGCGATGGGCGCGAGGAGGCCGAGGCCCTGCTGGAGCGCCGCAGTGGCCAAGAGGACAACCCCCGCATTCTGGAAGCCTTTAACGAAAAGACACCCGACTGGCTGTCGTTCTTCATGTTCACCTACTTCACCGACCGCGACGGCAAGTTCCAGCTGTGCGCCCTGGCCGAGTCGGCCTTTGACCCGCTGGCCCGCACCACCAAGTTCATGCTGACCGAGGAAGCCCACCACATGTTTGTGGGCGAGTCGGGCGTGAGCCGGGTGATCCAGCGCACCGTCGACATGATGAACCAGCTCAAGACCGATGACGTGGCCAAGCTGCGCGCTGCCGGGGTGATCGATCTGCCGACCATCCAGCGCTACCTGAACTTCCACTTCAGCGTCACCATTGATTTGTTCGGTGCCGACCAGTCGTCCAACGCCGCGACCTTCTACAGCAGTGGCCTGAAGGGCCGCTATGAAGAGGGCAAGCGCACCGACGACCATGTGCTCAAGGGCCAGACCTACAAGGTGCTGGAGGTGAGCAACGGCAAGCTGCACGAGAAAGAGGTGCCGATGCTCAACGCGCTCAATGAGGTGCTGCGTGACGACTACATCACCGACTCCAAGGGTGGCGTGGATCGTTGGAACCGCGTGATCGAGAAGGCGGGCATTCCTTTCCGTCTGACTGTGCCGCACAAGGCCTTCCATCGCAACATCGGTGCCCTGGCCGGCTCGAAGGTCAGCCCGGATGGCCGGGTGGTGAGCGAGGCCGAATGGAACGCCAAGGTCGATGAGTGGCTGCCCACCGGGCAAGACCGCGCCTATGTGGCCAGCCTGATGGGGCGCGTGGTCGAGCCGGGCAAGTTTGCCAACTGGATCGCGCCCCCGGTCATGGGCATCAACCGCCAGCCGGTTGACTTCGAGTACATCCGCTTTAACTGATAGACCATGAGCGCCGAAGCCGTCCTGATCCAGCAGCACCTCATCGATCCCGAGATCTGCATCCGGTGCAATACCTGCGAAGCCACTTGCCCGGTGGGTGCCATCACCCACGACAGTCGCAACTATGTGGTGGATGCGGACAAATGCAACCTGTGCATGGCCTGCGTGCCACCGTGCCCCACGGGCTCGATCGACAATTGGCGCACCATGCCCAAGTCGCATGCGTACAGCGTGGCCGAGCAATTGGGTTGGGACGAGCTGCCGGTCGCTATGAGCCAGCCTGAACTGGCCGATCTCGGCGAGTCGGCCCCGGCCCCAAGTGCCTCTGCCGAGCAAGCCACCACGGCCTCGGTGTCTTCTGGCGATAGCGCGGCCACGGCGGTCCATGTTGCCGTGGGTGCCTCTTTGCCGCCCTGGTCGGCGGCGCATGCCTATACCAACCTGTATGGCCCCAAGGCGGCGCAAAAATCGATCAAAGCCACGGTGACTGGCAATGTGCGGGTGACCGAGGTCGGCAAGGATTACGACACCCATCACATCGTGCTCGACTTTGGGGCCATGCCCTTTCCGGTTCTGGAGGGGCAGTCCATCGGCATCATTCCGCCCGGGACCGATGCCAATGGCAGAACACACCATGCCCGCCAATATTCCATTGCAAGCCCCCGCAATGGCGAGCGCCCGGGCTACAACAATATTTCCCTCACCATCAAGCGCGTGCTGGAAGACCATCAGGGTCAGCCTGTGCGGGGTGTGGCGTCCAATTACATGTGTGACCTGGCTGTGGGTGACCATGTTGAGGTGATTGGGCCTTT
Organism: Pseudomonadota bacterium; assembly: GCA_041159205.1. Classification (GTDB taxonomy): domain Bacteria; phylum Pseudomonadota; class Gammaproteobacteria; order Burkholderiales; family Burkholderiaceae_C; genus Limnohabitans. The sequence goes on along the minus strand of JBEAZY010000079.1, from coordinate 2,569 downwards.
TGGCACCAGTTTCCTGATGCCCAACCACCCGCGTTCTCACGTGGTCATGATTTGCACCGGAACCGGCAGCGCCCCCATGCGGGCCATGACCGAGTGGCGTCGCCGATTGCGCCAAAGCGGCAAGTTCGAAGGCGGCAAACTGATGCTGTTTTTCGGCGCCCGCACGCCGCAAGAGCTGCCTTACTTCGGTCCCTTGCAAAACCTGCCCAAAGACTTCATCGACATCAACTTCGCATTCTCGCGCGAAGCGCAAAAACCCAAGCGCTATGTGCAAGATGCCATGCGCGAGCGCGCTGCCGATCTGGCCGTTTTATTGTCTGATCCGAATGCCTATTTCTTTGTGTGCGGACTCAAGAGCATGGAAGAGGGCGTGGTGATGGCGTTGCGCGACATTGCCCAAGGTGCCGGCCTGGACTGGCAGGGCATCGCGCAGTCTTTGCGCACCGAGGGGCGCCTGCACCTGGAGACCTACTGAGGGAAGTCCGGAGGCGGGTTACCCTGACGCCCGCCGGGGCTTGCGGGCTGGCTTATCATGCCCGCATGACCACGCCTGGCTTTGACATTGCCGTGCTCTTGCGCCGTGAGGCCATTCAAGGGCCGATGGCGCGTTGGCAATCGCATCGCTGGGTCTTGCACGATGTGATGCCCGATGATGGACAACTGGGTGCCGGGCCCCGGCCTTGGCGCGAGAGTGCAGACCTGTCGATTTGGGTCCATCCGGGTTTTCGTGCGACCTTGCATCGCGATGACGCCGAAGGCTACTACCTCAATGTCACATCGCCCCGGCCATGCTGGTTTGTCATGTGGCGCATGGTTGAACTGGCGGGCTTTGACGAACCGGTGGCCGTGCCGCAGATCGTCAGCCTGAGTTACCACGATGCAGGGCGTTGGCTGGACGCCCAGGAAACCGTTGTACAGGTGCCCGCACCGCCAGAGGTGGTGTCCGCCATGCGCGCCTTTGCGCTGGCGCACTGGGCGCCCGAACCCAAAAAGCGCCAACGCCCGCAGAGCTTTCAGCCATTGACAGACCGCTTTGGGCAACCGGCCCGTGTCAGTACCGATAAAAACCATGGCGGCCACTGACTTTTTCAAGCGTTGGGGACCCAAGCCGCAGGCCTTGGACGAGGCAAGTGAGGCCGCCAAAGAGCTGAACTTGGCCCAGCCGCCCGCCCCATCTGACATCGCCACAACGCCCGATCAAACCGAGCCCCAGCCACCGCCCACTTTGGCACAAGCCCGGGCTTTGACGCCAGCCGATGATTTCCGTCCTTTTGTGCAAGCCGGCGTCGAGCCGCAGGTTCGCAATGCCGCGATGAAGCAGTTGTTTGCCGACCCCCATTTCAATGTCATGGACGGCCTGGACATCTACATCGACGACTATCACACCCCGAATCCTTTGCCGGCGTCCGACATCAGCCGCATGGCAGGCGCCCAATTTTTGCGCCTGTTACAGTCTGAGCCCCAAGAGGAGGGCTCTGGTCGGCCCATCGCCGCCACCCCTGCCCAAGCGAGCTCTCCCGAATCGACTTTACTTGCCGAGAACCACAGTGACGACCCTGATTTGCGATTGCAATCGAACCCAGAAACTGGACCCGCAAGTCCTGACCCGGTCGCTGACTGACCCGGTTCAGGCCCACACCCAGTTGTGCCGGCGCGAGGCTGGTGCGTTTTTGCAGGCCTTGGGCGCTGGGTCTGAGGTCACCGTGGCTTGCACGCAGGAGCAGGCTTTGTTCGAGCAATTGGCCGCTGCCTCTGCCACCGAGGCCGGGCGCAGCGCCTGGTCGCCTGTTCGCTTCGTCAATATCCGCGAAACCGCGGGATGGAGTCGCGAAGGTGCCGCCAGTGCCCCCAAAATGGCGGCCCTGATTGCCGCCGCTCAAAGCCCGGCACCCGAGCCTGTGCCCACCGTCAGCTACCGGTCACAGGGTCGTTTGCTGGTGATGGGGCCGATCGACCAGGCCGAGCGGGTGGCCAAATTGCTGCCTGAACTTCAAACCACGGTGCTCTCCACCGGGGCCGGGGTGGCCGGTGGCTCCCAGGCGCGTGGGGTGCCGGTCTTGTCGGGTCGCGTGGTCACGCTGAGCGGCTGGTTGGGGGCGTTTCGGCTGACACTGCGCCGCGACAACCCGATCGATCTGGATCTTTGTACCCGTTGTAACGCCTGTATCGTGGCCTGTCCGGAGCAGGCCATCGGACTCGATTATCAAATAGACCTCACCCGCTGTCAGTCGCATCGGGCTTGTGTGCAAGCTTGCGGCAGCGTGGCAGCGATAGACTTTCAGCGCCAGCCCGAGGAAGAAGTGCTCGACTTTGATCTGGTGCTCGACCTCGGATCGACCCCCTTGTGGTCCATGCACGCCTTGCCGCAGGGTTATCTGGCCACGGCACGTCAACCGCTGGAGGAGGTGCTGACCCAGTTGCGTGCCATGGTCGGTGAATTTGAAAAGCCCAGATTTTTCCAGTACCGGCAAAAGTCCTGTGCCCATGTGCGCAACGAAAAGGTAGGTTGCCGCGCCTGCATCGACATTTGCTCTGCCGAAGCGATCCGATCTGACACCCAACGCCAGCA
>JBEAZY010000078.1:0-3138 GCA_041159205.1 Pseudomonadota bacterium | reverse complement strand
CCTGGCCCTGGCCGGTGGGGCGGCCCTCTCGGTGGGTTTAGGCTGGCTGTTGGAGCGCCTGCTGTTCAGACACTTTTACCATCGGGACCATCTGGACCAGGTGCTGATGACCTTTGGCCTGATCTATATATTGGAAGAGTCCAGATCGATTCTTTGGGGCGATGATGTGCATGGTGTGGCCATTCCCGAATGGCTCTCCGGCGCGATACAGCTCACCGATAACCTCTCGTACCCGCACTATAGGCTGTTCATCTCTGTGCTGTGCGTGTTGCTGGCTCTGGGGCTGTATGTGCTGATCGGCAAAACCCGGGTGGGCATGCGCATCCGCGCCGGGGCCTTCAACTCGGGCATGACCGAGGCCTTGGGCATCAACATCCGCAGCCTGCATGCCCTGGTCTTTGCCTTGGGCGTGGGGCTGGCGGCAGTGGCAGGCATCTTGGCGGCTCCCATTTCAAGTGTGTACCCGAATATGGGCTCTCAAGTCTTGATCATGTGCTTTGTCGTGGTGGTGATTGGCGGCATCGGCAGTGTGCGTGGCGCCCTCATCGCCGCCTTGCTGGTCGGTCTGGTCGACACCTTTGGCAAAGTGCTTTTGCCCTCGGTCGCCAGCATGGGGGTGTACGTGTTGATGGCGCTGGTCTTGTTGTGGCGCCCGCAAGGATTGTTCAAGTCATGAGTGCCGCTCGCGCCCATCTGGAAGTATTACCCGCCAGCGTGCGGTTGTGCGTGGCCCTGGGCTTTATCGCCCTGGCTTTGTTCCCCTGGTTTGGCACCGACTTTTATGTGCAGACCGTGGCCCGCATGATGATTCTGGCCATCTTTGCGATGAGCCTCGATTTGCTCCAAGGCGTCACCGGCCTGGTTTCGCTGGGGCACGCAGCCTACTTTGGTCTGGCGGGGTATGCCCTGGCCTTTGTCAGCCCTGAGGCCGGGCCGGTTAGCCTGTGGTGGTCTTTGCCATTGTCGGTGGCCGCTTCGGGTTTGGCTGCGCTGCTGATCGGCTTTTTTGTCGTGCGCACGCAAGGCATTTACTTCATCATGGTGACCATGGCTTTTGCCCAAATGGTGTTTTACCTGTTTTTCGACAACAAGGTGCTGGGCGGCTCTGATGGGGTCTACATCAACTTCAAACCCGATGCCGTGCTGTTCGACCTGGAAAACAAGGCCACTTTCTATTACTTCACTTTGGGCTGTCTGACTCTGGCTTATGTGTTTTTGCGACGTTTGTTGTTCAGCCCCTTGGGGCGCGCGCTCAATGGCATCCGCATCAATGAGCATCGCATGCGCTCTATGGGTTATGCCACCTTTGGCTACAAACTGACCGCGTTTACTCTGGCTGGCGCCTTGGCTGGACTGGCGGGTTATTTGTGGGGGGCGTTGACGGGCTTCATCAACCCCGAGTTGATGGGCTTTCACATGAGCGCACACGCCATCATGATGGTCATTCTGGGGGGCATGGGCAACTTCGCCGGTGCCGCCATGGGTGCCTTTGTCTTCGAATACCTGCTGCACCTGTTCAAAGACCTGCCTGATACGGGCGCAATCGCCCTGGGTAAGCACTGGCAATTGTGGATGGGCATCTTTATTGTGTTGATCGTTGTGCTGGCCCCGCGCGGCCTGACCGGGCTGCTTGCACGGCTGGGTGGCAAGGAGGTCAAAGATGCGTGACATTCTTTTGTCGTGCGTCGGCCTGACCAAGCGCTTCGGCGGCCTGGCGGCAGTCAATCAGGTGACGCTGGATTGGGCCCGCGATGAAATCCATGCCGTGATCGGGCCCAACGGGGCGGGCAAATCAACCCTGTCGCATTTGTTGGCCGGTGACTTGCCCTCGACCGAGGGGCGCATCATGCTGGCCGGTCAGGATGTGACGACCTGGGCCTCAGAGCGCCGCTCGCACCTGGGGCTGGGCCGCAGCTTCCAAAAAACCAATATCTTCCTTCCGCTTTCGGTTTGGGACAACATTCGCCTGGCTGCCCAGTCGCGCCAGCAACGCTCGCCGGCCACCCCAAAGGGCTGGTGGATCGCCGCCGAGTCAGAACAGTCCGTTCGTGAGCGCGCCGAAAGCGCCATGGAACTGGCCCGACTGTCCCATAGACGCGAGCACGTGGCCGCCGCCATGAGCCACGGTGAACAGCGCCAACTGGAAATCGCCATGTGCTTGGCCACCGAGCCCGAAGTGCTGTTGCTTGACGAGCCCTTGGCCGGTATGGGTGTGTCTGAAGCAGAACGCATGGTGGAATTGTTGCTGACCCTCAAACCCCACCATGCCATGTTGCTGGTCGAGCACGATATGGATGCGGTCTTTACTCTGGCAGACCGGCTATCGGTCATGGTCAATGGCGTGGTGATAGCCAGCGGTACGCCAGGGGAGATACGCAATGACTCGACCGTGCAGGCGGCCTATTTGGGCGAGGAGCACGCATGAGCGATGTCTTGATTCAGGCACGGGGCCTGAACACCTTTTACGGCGCCAGCCATATTCTGCGCGACCTCGATTTTCGGCTGCATCGCGGCGAAACACTGGGTCTGATGGGGCGCAACGGCATGGGCAAGAGCACCCTGCTCAAAACACTGATGGGTTTGGTGCGCCCGCGCTCAGGTTCGATTGAGGTGGCAGGACGAGTGGTGACCCAAGCCCCGACCTTTGAAATTGCCAATCTGGGTGTGGCCTATGTGCCCGAAGGGCGTGGTATTTTCGGCAACCTCAGCGTCCATGAGAATCTCGTCATGGCCGCCCGCGCGGGTGTGCGCGGCCAGCGCGACTGGTCCTATGAGCGGGTGCTCGACACCTTCCCTCGCCTGTCCGAACGCTTGACGCACGGCGGTCAGCAACTGAGTGGCGGCGAGCAGCAAATGCTGACCATAGGGCGCGCCCTCATGACCAACCCCGATGTGCTTATTCTGGACGAGGCCACCGAGGGTCTGGCCCCTCTGATCGCACGGGAAATCTGGCGCATCTGCGAATTGATCCGCAAAAGTGGCATCAGCAGCATCATTGTCGACAAAAACTGGAAGCACGTGACACAGATCACAGACCGCAACCTCATATTGGTCAAGGGTGAGGTGGTTTTTGAAGGGGATAGCAAGCAACTGCTGGCTGACCCGGATTTATTGCTCAAACATCTGGGGGTTTAAGCC
>JBEAZY010000077.1:0-11305 GCA_041159205.1 Pseudomonadota bacterium | reverse complement strand
GCGATGCGCGCGATCCGCTGGCATGTCTGCGGGGCCGCGTGGTGGCCTGGGTGGGTGACGGCAACAATATGGCCAACACCTGGCTGCAAGCCGCCGAGATGCTGGGCTTTACCGTTCATGTCAGCACCCCCAGCGGCTACGAGGTCGATCAGGCGGTGGCGGGCTTGCGCTCGAACGAAAGCTACAAGGTCTTTGCCGACCCCTTGCAAGCGTGTGCCGGCGCCGACTTGGTCACCACTGATGTGTGGACCAGCATGGGGTTCGAAGCCGAAAATGAGGCCCGCAAAAAAGCCTTTGCCGATTGGTGCGTCGACAGAGAAATGATGGCCCTGGCCAAATCCGATGCCCTTTTCATGCACTGCCTGCCCGCGCATCGCGGCGAAGAAGTCCAGGCCGATGTGATCGACGGCCCCCAATCGGTGGTTTGGGACGAAGCCGAAAACCGGTTGCATGTGCAAAAGGCCTTGATGGAATACCTATTGCTGGGGCGCCTGTAAGGACAGGGGTGACCCATGTCACACTGCCAGCAATGCGGGGCCTGCTGCGCCCTCTTCCGGGTGGATTTCTCGATCTACGAACTCGATGAATACGGCGGCAGCGTGCCTGGCGGTTTGGCCGTGCCTGTCAATGGCAACACCTGCCGCATGCGCGGCACCGACCATGTGCCGATCCGCTGTGCGGCTCTGACGGGTCAAGTGGGCCAGCACGTAGGATGTGGCATTTATGAATGGCGGCCCAACCCCTGCCGCGAGTTCAGCGAAGGCAGCGACGCCTGCAACCGGGCCCGCCAGCGACATGGCCTGGCCCCGATCGGCTGAACCGGCAGAGCCGGGGCCTTGCGTGATATCGGGCAATATTCACCATCGAAAACACCGCTCCGGGTCTTGACGCAGTGGCGGTGACACAGCCAGAATTTAATGCATGAAAAAGAATGCAACTCTGACTGTGGATGAATATGAAAAGCGCTTTCGCGACCTATGGGACTCGATCGATCGCGTGAATCAGCAACTGGGTGGTGTGGGCGAAGACCTGGGCGAAGATGCCGAGGCCTTTTTTGCCGATAGCCTGCGGGCCGACAAATCCATCGGAGGCATACGTTTTGACGCCGTCTACGCCAAAGTCAAGGGTGGCGCACCAGGAGAACAGCAAGAGTACGATCTGATCCTTGAGGGGCGTGGTGCCGCTGCCGTGATCGAGGTCAAGTACAAATTCCGCAAGCGCGACCTGGCGCAACTTGACCAGCAGTTGCAACGCATTAAAAGCGACTTTCCCAGCTATAAGAGAAAGCGTTTGTATGGCGGCATCGCGGCGTATTCCATACCGACCGAGGTGGCCCATGCCGCCCGCGAACGAGGGTATTTTGTACTGCGCCGTCGTGGCCATTTGATGCGAGTCGATGTGACTGAGATGAAAGAGTCACGGCTGTAAGCATCAAAAGTTTGCTGCGGTCGTGATCTGTTTGGTTGGCTATTTGCCGCCATAGAGCCAGGGCTGGTCCATCCAGCGTGGACCATCCCAACGCAGGGCCGCATTGCGGGCCCAGGCCATTGGGCCACTGAGGTGAAAAATACGCCCATTGCGCCGCGCCTGTCGCTGCACCTGTGCATTGCGCGCCCAGCGCGCACGCGCATAGTCGGCCAATGCCCCCGCAACGTCCTCAGGCCCTTGTGTCTGCACAGACTGCGCCAGTTGCCAGGCGTCTTCAATGGCCATGCCTGCGCCTTGGGCCAGATAGGGCAACATGGGGTGCGCCGCATCGCCCAGCAAGGCGACACGGCCATGCGCCATTTGTTGCGGCCCCCTGACGTCGGGTCGCGCCCACAAAGACCAGGCGCGCCAGGTTTCGACCGGTCGCAGCACATCGTGCAAATCGCGACACATGCCACGCAGGGCAGATTGGACATCGGCACTGATTTGCCCGGGATCCAGCGGCACATCCCAACCCGATTGGGCTGGCAGACGCCCCTCCACCAATACGACCACATTGAGCCACTCGCCACGCCGCACCGGGTAATGCACAGCATGCAGGCCGGGGGCCATCCAGACCCGAATCAGAGGCTCGCGCCAGCGCGTCGACAAGAGCCGTGTGGGCAACAAAGCCCGATAGGCCCAATGGCCGGTGGGCAGTGGAACATCTTGGGTGCCCCAAAGTTCGCGCACCCGGCTCCACAAACCGTCGGCACCGATCAGGGCGGCGGCTTGTGACAGATCTCCCCGGGTGTTGGTCACCGCCAGCGACCCATCGGCACCCACTCGCACGTCTGACAGCGCATGCCCCAGGTGAGCCTTGACCCGTGCGGGGTCGAGCGCCGCAAGCAACAAGGCGTGCAAGTCGGCTCGGTGGACGGTGAGGAAAGGCGCCCCGTAGCGCTGCCCTGCCGCTTGCAAATCCAGACGCCCCAGCTCCCGGCCGCTGAGGGCATCGCACGACAGCATTGCCAAGGGTGACACCGCCTGACGTTCGAGCGCTTCGCCCAACCCCCAGCGTCGCAAGATGCGGGTGACGTTGGGGCCCAACTGAATGCCGGCCCCCACCTCGCCAAAGGACTCGGCCTGCTCCCAGACTTGGGTCTGCAGCCCTATGCCCTGCAAGGCCAGGGCCGTGGCCAGCCCGCCTATGCCCGCGCCGGCCACCAGCCAATCAGCCATGTCGCAACGACCAATCACTGACAAAGTCACTCAACTGGTCCAGCCAGTGGTCCCGCAAGGCCGGGTCGACGAAGCTGGCCTCAAAACTGTGTCGCGCCAGAGTAATGGCATGCTCGGGCCCGAGTTCAAGTGCCTCAAAGGTCTGCACAAAATTGTCGTTGATGTAGCCACCAAAATAGGCGGGGTCATCAGAGTTGAGCGTGACGCACAAGCCGGCATCGAGCAATCGGCGCAGGTTGTGCTGGCGCAAATCGTCAAACACGCGCAGCTTGATGTTGGACAAAGGGCAAACGGTCAAAGGGGTGCGCTCTCGCGCCAAACGCTGCACGAGTGCAAGGTCTTGCTCGGCGCGTACCCCGTGGTCGATGCGCTCGGCCCCCAACACGTCCAAGGCCGATTCAATGTAAGCGGGTGGCCCTTCCTCGCCGGCATGGGCCACCACCCGCAGGCCCAAATCGCGACAGCGGGCAAAGACACGGGCAAATTTTTCGGGGGGATGACCGCGTTCGCTTGAGTCGAGCCCCACCCCTATGAACAAATGCCGATGCGCGAGCGCCGCCTCCAGCGTGGCCATGGCCTCCTCTTCAGACAGATGGCGCAAAAAACACAAAATCAATTCGGCATGCACATTCAATGTCTGGCGGGCTTCGATGCAGGCGCGGTGCAAGCCTTGTACGACGGCGGCCATGGGCACACCTCGGGCGGTGTGGGTCTGCGGGTCAAAAAACACCTCGGCATGCACCACATGGTCGGCAGCTGCGCGCCGAAAATACGCCATCGCCATGTCGTAAAAATCCGCCTCTGTCACCAGTACGCTGGCACCGGCGTAGTAAATGTCAAGAAAACTCTGCAAGTCGGTGAAGGCATAGGCGGCCCGCAAAGTCTCGACATCGGCATAAGGCAGACTGAGGCCGTTGCGCCGGGCAAGTTCAAAAATAAGCTCGGGCTCCAGTGAGCCTTCGATGTGGATGTGCAACTCGGCCTTGGGCATGCCGGTCAGCAATTCGCGTAGCGCAGGCGTCATGTCGAACTCCGTTTAGCCCACAGTTTACCCCCGCGAGCGGCGCCGATTCAGGCCGGAATGGCCAGCGTACGCAAACGCACCGGATCCACCAGATTCAGGGTACGCCCGCGCCCATGGATCAAGCCCTGTTCTCGCCAATCGCGCAATATGCGCGACAAGGTCTCGGGGGCCATGCCCAATTGTTCGGCGATCTGCCGTTTGCGCTGAGTCAGTCGCACCAGACAACTCGCCCCTGTATGCTCGGCTTGTAGCAGCAGCCACTGGGCACAACGGGCATGGGCGTCCATGGCCAGGCGGCACAAGGTGGTTTCAGCCCATTCCCTTTGCTGTCGGGCCAGACTGCGCAACATACCTTGCACCCCATAAGGCTGACCGGTCAGCCAGAGCCGAAAATGCGACAAGGGCATGGTTTTGACTTCGACGGCCGTGTCGGAGACTGCGTCAAAGCCGACTTGACCATCGAGCAAAGCCCCGGACAGGTCTATCCAGTCGGGGGCCACAATGCTGCCTTGCCGGTGCGCCCAGCGGCCGGACTGCCAAAGGCCCAAGCTGACCTGACCGGAAACCAGATAGACCGTGTGCGGGATCGTTTGGCCACGGGTGAGCACACGGGACCCCGCTGGCAGGGACAAGGGCGCGATGCGATCAAACAATTCGGTCAAAGTCATGGGGCCAGACTTTGCCAAAAAAAGGGGTGCCGGAATTTGTTTTAGGTCAAGAAATCGGATGGTTTTCGGATGGCAAAACCAAAATGGCGCGGAAGTCATTGACATTGGTGAAGGTGGGCCCGGTCACCACCAAATCGCCCAAAGCAGCAAAAAAACCGTGCGCATCGTTGCGCAGCAGACTGTCGGGCGCCTTCAAACCCAGGGCCTTGGCGCGCGCCAAAGTGTCGGGTCCGACCCGGGCCCCGGCGTTGCTGCCCATGCCGTCAATGCCGTCGGTGTCGGCGGCCAAACCCCAGACGCCGCCCTGCCCTTGCAGGCCCAAGGCCAAGCCCAGACAAAACTCTCCGGCCCGACCGCCCTGACCGCGCGACCAGGCGGGTGGCAAAGGGCGAACCGTGACGGTCGTCTCACCGCCACTGAGCAACACACAAGGGGCTTGAAACGGCCCCTGCCCGCGCGACGCCGCCCTTGCCAGCGCCGCATGCACCCGACCGACTTCGCTCGATTCGCCCTCGATTTCATCAGACAGCACATGGGCGGCCAAACCCCACTCGCGGGCCAGATCGGCGGCGGCCTGCAAAGATTGAAAAGGCGTGGCGATCATGCGCAAGCTGCGACGCTGCCATTCGGGTGCGCCGGGCTTGGGGGTTTCCAGCGCGCCACTACGCAGAGCATCGAGCACGACGGCGGGCACCTGGATGCGATAGCGCTCAAGCAGGGCCAGGGCGTCGGCACAGGTACTGGCATCGGCGACAGTGGGGCCGCTGGCGATGACCGAAGGATCATCGCCGGGCACATCGCTGATGGCCAGGGTCACCAAAGGGGTCGGGCCACAGGCTTGCGCCAGTCGCCCGCCCTTGATGCGGGAGAGATGCTTGCGCACCGTATTCATCTCTGTGATGTTGGCCCCTGATTCAAGCAACTGGCGATTGATGGCCTGCTTGTCAGCCAGGCTCAAACCCGGCGCGGGCAAGGTCAGCAACGAGGAACCGCCGCCTGAGATCAGGCACACGACCAAATCGTCAGGGCCCAGGCCACGCACGAGGTCCAGCATGCGCTCGGCGGCGGCCATGCCGGCGGCATCGGGAACCGGGTGCGCCGCTTCCACAATCTCGATCCGGCAGGTGCTCCCGGGGTCGCGGGTCGGGGTGTGCTGATAACGCGTGACGACCAGGCCCGACAAGGGGGCGTCGGCAGGCCAGAGGTCACAAAAGGCGTGCGCCATCGAGGCGCCAGCCTTGCCCGCCCCAATCACCACGGTTCGCCCTTCGGGCGGTGCGGGCAGATGCGCGGCCAGTGCATGGGCGGGCATGGCCCGCCGCACCGCTGCGTCGTAGAGCTGGCGCAGGGCATCAGCGGGCCCCAGCCCGGATGGCCAGGCAGGGGGCAGGTGGGTCGGGTTAATATCCATGGTCAAACAGTCTAACCGAGCCCTCATGACCACATTGCTGATCGAACGCGCCCGCTGCGTGGCGACCCAAGACGATGCGCTCACCGAACTGGCCGATGCGTCGGTGTTTGTGCGTGACGGCTGGATTGAGGCCGTCTGCCCTGCAGGCACAGACCTCGGCGACTATCGCGCACAGGCCGATGAAATCATAGACGCTTCACATCACCTGGTGGTGCCCGGGCTGATCAACACGCACCACCACATGGTGCAATCTTTGACCCGGGCGGTACCCGGCGGGCAAAACGCCGAACTCTTCACATGGCTCAAAAGCCTCTACCCCATTTGGGCCGGCTTGACCCCCGAGATGGTGACGACTTCGCATCAGGTGGCGATGGCCGAGTTGCTGCTGAGTGGCTGCACCACCAGCAGCGATCACCATTACATCTACCCCAACGGCACCCGCCTGGAAGACAGCATCGCCGCCGCGCAGGCCATGGGCTTGCGCTTTGTGGCCACCCGGGGCGCTATGACGGTGGGCGAAAGCCAAGGCGGCTTGCCACCGGATCGGGTGGTTGAGAAAGAAAGCGATGTGCTGCGAGAGATGCAACGCCTGGTCGAAACCTGGCATGACCCGCGCCCGGGGTCGATGCTGCACATCGCGTTGGCGCCCTGCTCGCCTTTTTCTGTCAGCGAGTCACTGATGATTGAGTCGGCCCGGCTGGCGCGGGCGCTGGGCGTGCGACTGCACACCCACCTGGCTGAAAACGACCATGACGTGGCCTATACCCGTGAAAAATTCAATTGCTCGCCCGGCGAATATGCCGAGCGCTTGGGCTGGGTCGGCAGCGATGTCTGGCATGCCCACTGCGTCAAAATCGATGCCCCCGGCATGGCCTTGTTTGCCCGCACCCGCACCGGCATCGCGCATTGCCCATGCAGCAATATGCGTTTGGGCAGCGGTATTTTGCCCTTGCGCCGCTTGCTTGATGCGCGGGTGCCGGTGGGCTTGGGGGTAGACGGCAGCGCCAGCAACGACGGCGCGCACATGTTGGGTGAAGCGCGCCAGGCCATGTTGCTGGCCAGGGTAAGCAAAGGACTGGAGCCATTTGGCTGCGACCACGGCCCGGGTGAAATGACGCCCCGCGACGCCCTGCGACTGGCCACCCGGGGCGGCGCCGAGGTTTTGGGGCGGGCGCATGAACTGGGCCAGATCAAGGCGGGCTACTGCGCCGATCTGGCCATGTTCCGGCTCGACACAGTGGCCATGGCGGGAGGCGCGGTGCACGACCCGGTGGGCGCGCTTTTGTTGTGCGCCAGCGGGGCCTCGGATTACACCGTGGTTCATGGGCGCGTGATCGTGCGCCAGGGGCAATTGAGCCACGTCGATTTGCCGCGCTTGGTCGAGCGTCACAACCGTCACGCGATACAACTGGCACACGAGGTCTGACGCAAGGCCAGCGCCTGCCGCCGGGGCAGCCTTAACCGTGGGCGTGAAAAGCGAAGCGACTGACCAGGGTGACCAAGCCGATGCCAGCCAGCAACCAGACCACCTGGCTGGCGGTGGCGGCGCTGCTGAGGCGCTTTTGCAGTTGCGGGATCAGATCGGCCAAGGCCACATAGATGTAACTGCCGCTGGCGATGGTGAGCAAATAAGGCAGGAACTGAGGCTGGGCATCGACCAGGCCATACCCCACCAGTCCCCCCACCACGGTGGTGCCGCCAGCCAGCAAGAGCTTGAACCAAGCCCCCCGGGCGCCGGGTGAGCGGCTCAGCACGACCAAGTCACCGACATGGTGCGGCACTTCATGGGCCAGCACCGCCAACGAAGCCGCCAAACCCAATTGCAGGTTGGCCATGAAAGCGGCAGCCACCAAAATGCCGTCGCCAAATGCGTGCACACTGTCACCCAGCAGCACCGACCAGCCCCCCCCGTGGGTATGGCCGTGGCCATGGGCATGGGGGTGATCGTTGCTGTGGCTGTGCCCGTGGCCGTGGTCTTCGTGGTGCGCGTGGTGCTCGTGTCCATGGTGCCAAAGTTCAGCCTTATCGAGCAAAAAGAAAATCAGTACCCCCACCAGGAGGGTCATGAACAGCAGGTGGATATCAGCCCCCGACTCAAAGGCCTCGGGCAACAGGTGCATGAAAGCGGTCGCCAGCAGAGCACCCGCGGCCATGCTCAACAAGTGCTGGGTATAGCGCGCCAACAAGGCACGGGCGATGAGAGCCGCCAGCAGCACACTGCCCATGCCGGCCACCAGGGTGCCCAGCACGATGTACAAGGGCGTCATGTGGGCGTTCAAAGGTATTTCTTGAACCAGTCCTGAGCGCGCTGCCAGCCGTCTGTGGCCGGCCCCTGGCGGTAACTGGCGCGGTAGTCGGCATGAAAGGCGTGCGGTGCGTCAGGGTAGACCACGAATTGGCTGGCTTGCGCAGCGCCATTGGCCTGCGCGGCGGCCAAGGCCTGTTTCATCAGATCGACTTGCGCGACCGGGATGCCCGTGTCCGCCGCGCCGTAAAGCCCCAGGACCGGGGCTTTGAGCTGGGCGGCGAGGTCCAGGGGATGTGCGGGGTTGTTGGGGGTGACTGCGCCGCTGACGCGTCCATACCACGCCACCCCGGCACGCAGTTTGGGTTGGTGCGCGGCGTACAACCAGGTAATGCGCCCGCCCCAACAAAAGCCGGTGATGCCCAGTCGGGCGGTGTTGCCGTTGTGCTGTGCCGCCCATGCGACGCAAGCGTCCAGGTCGGCCATCACTTGTGCGTCGGGCACTTTGGCGATGATCTCGGATTGGATGCGGGCGATCTCGCCAAACAACTGCGGATCACCCTGACGCACAAACAATTCGGGGGCCAAGGCCAAATAGCCGGCGCGCGCGAAACGACGGGCCACATCGGCAATGTATTCGTGCACACCAAAAATTTCCGAGATCACCAAAACCGTCGGCAGGTTTTTTTGACCAGCGGGCTGGGCGCGATAGACGGGCACTTGTGTGCCCCCGACATTCAGGGTGATTTCGCCCGCCTCCAGACCCTCGGTAGGCGTCTTGATGGCGGTCTGGGCCATGATGGGTGCCGCGGCCATGGCATAGCCGACACCCAAAGCGGCTTGCAGGGCCAGGCGACGGCTTGGGGCCGGTGCATCGGCATGAACATCGAGCAGGGCCCGGGTGTCTTCGATCAGGGGGTGGGTCATGTGTGTACTCCGCTGGGACAGGTGTTTTGTAGGGGTGTCGTCAATGGGCCTGGTCCCAATTGGGGCCCACGCCCATCTCGGCCACCAAAGGCACACGCAGCCGGGCCACGCCAGCCATCAGGGCCGGGATGGTCTCGCGCAACCAGGTCACTTCGTCCTCAGGCACCTCAAACACCAGTTCGTCGTGCACTTGCATGATCATGCGCGTGCGTTTGCCTTGCTCGTCCAGTGTTCTTTGCACCTGATTCATGCTCATTTTAATGAGATCGGCTGCCGTGCCCTGCATGGGGGCATTGATGGCGGCGCGCTCGGCGGCGGCGCGTCGCGGCCCGTTGGGCGAGTTGATTTCTGGCAAGTACAAGCGACGCCCCAGCACGGTTTGCACATAGCCCCGGGCCTTGGCCTGAGCGCGGGTTTCCTCCATATAAAGGCGCACACCCTCAAAACGCTGAAAATAGCGGTCTATGTAGTTTCGGGCGGCACCTTGTTCTATGCCCAGTGCGCGTGCCAGGCCAAAGGCGCTCATGCCGTAGATCAGGCCAAAGTTGATCACCTTCGCATAGCGACGCTGCTCGGTGCTGACCTGCCCGGCCTCGACCCCGAACACCTCGGCGGCGGTGGCACGATGCACATCGATGCCCTCGTGAAATGCCCGCAGCAAGGCCGGGTCCTGGCTGATATGGGCCATGATGCGAAGTTCGATCTGACTGTAGTCGGCGCTGGCTATGACGCCGCCCGGGTTGGCGATGAAGGCTTCGCGCACGCGACGGCCTTCCGGGGTGCGGATGGGAATGTTTTGCAAATTCGGGTCGTTGCTGGACAAGCGCCCCGTCACAGCCACCGCCTGCGCATAGTGGGTATGCACGCGACCGTCGCCAGGGTAGGCCATGGCGGCCAATTTGTCGGTGTAAGTGCCCTTGAGCTTGGACAAACCCCGATGCTCCAGAATGACTTTGGGCAGAGGGTAATCTTCGGCCAGTTTTTCCAGCACTTCTTCGTCGGTGCTGGGGGCACCGGTGGCGGTCTTTTTGACCACCGGCAGGCCAAGGCGCTGAAAGAAAATCTCGCCGATCTGTTTGGGCGAACCCAGGTTGAAGGGTTGACCCGCAAGGTCATGGGCCTGACGCTCTAATTCCAAAATGCGCTGACCCAGTTCATGGCTTTGTTGTGCCAGCGCCTGCGCGTCGATCAGCACACCGTTGCGCTCCATGCGATAGAGGCTTTCGCTGCTTTCCATTTCAAGGCGGTAGACCTCCTCCAGTTCGGTCACGGCTTGCAGTCGCGGCCAAAGCACCTGATGCACACGCAAGGTGAAGTCGGCGTCTTCGCACGAGTAGCGGGCCGCCTGCGCCAAATCCACCTGGGCAAAAGAGATTTGGTGCGCGCCTTTACCACACAGTTGTTCGTAGCTCATGCCCTGCAGGCCCAAATGGCGCAGGGCCAGACTCTCGAGGCTGTGGGGCTTGTGGACTTCCAGCACATAGCTTTGCAGCATGGTGTCGTGCGCATAGCCGCGCACTTCTATGCCATGGTTGGCCAGCACATGCCGGTCGTATTTGACATGCTGTCCCAGCTTCGGGCAGGCCGGGTTTTCCAACCAGGGCTTCAGGCAGGCCAGCACGGTGTCCAGGTCCAACTGAGGCGGGCAGCCGGGGCCATTGTGGCCCAGCGGAATATAGGCGGCCTGACCGGCCTGGGTGGCCAGGGAAATGCCCACCAGCCTGGCTTGCATAGGGTCCAGAGCCGTGGTCTCGGTGTCGATGCAGGTGAGTTCGGCGCGTCCGATTTGTTCCACCCAGCGCTGCAAATGATCCATCTCCAGCACGGTCTCGTAATGAACTTCAAGCACCGATGGTGGTGCGGGGGGGGGCTCATCGAAAAGGTTGGCGGTATCGTGGCCCGGTGCCGCAGACGGAGCCGGTCGCGCCGGGGGTCTTCCCGCCGCGCCGGATTTGGCGGCCAGCGACTTGAAGCCATAGCGGTCATAAAAGTCGGCCAGCGCCTCGCCATTGGGTTCGGCCAGTGTCAATTCGGCCAAATCAGGCAAGCCACTGACATGAGCCCCCAGGTCGCAATCGGTGCGGATTTGCAGCAGTTGCCGGGCAGTGGGCAGCCAGCCCAATGACTGGCGCAGGTTTTCGCCAGCGACCCCTTTGATGTCGGCGGCATGTGCGATCAGGTTTTGCAGCGAACCATACTCTTGCAACCACTTGGCCGCGGTTTTGGGCCCGACTTTGGGCACACCCGGCACATTGTCAACCGCATCACCGACCAGAGTCTGAAAATCAAGCATCCGATCGGGCGGCACGCCGAACTCGGCGGTAACACCGGCGATGTCGCGGCGTTTGCCATTCATGGTGTCGACCATGGTGATATGGGCA
>JBEAZY010000076.1:0-11156 GCA_041159205.1 Pseudomonadota bacterium | reverse complement strand
AGATGGTGTACAGTGACTGGAGTTCAGACGTGTGCTCTTCCGATCTGCACCGCCGAACGATTCAGCGCGTCCAGCGCCGGGGCATGCCAACCATCCACATCGGCACCCTGCAAATGAGCCCCTTCGCGCTCAGCGCCCATGAAATTGCGCGAGGTATGGCAAGCCCCGCAATGCCCCAGCGTCTGCACCCAGTAAGCACCCCTGTTTTGTGCCTCCTTCAAGCGCGGGTCGGGCTGCCATGGGGTGGGCACATGAAAAAGGCCGTTCCAGACCGCCATGACGGGTCGCCATGCGGCCAACCCGCGCATTTCGGGCTCAGGCGTGGTCTGGCGCACCGGTTCTTGCGCCATCAGGTGGGCATACAGATCCATCAGATCGGTGTCGCTCATGCCGGCAAAAGAGGTAAACGGAAATGCCGGGTACAAGCGGTGGCCGTCGCGCGAGACCCCCTCTCGCATGGCGCGGGCAAAGGCCTGGAAAGACCAGCGCCCCAGCCCGGTCTCGGGGTCGGGGGTGAGGTTGGTGGTGTAAACCGTGCCAAAAGGGGTGACGATGGGGCGGCCACCCGCGTTGGGCTCACCTTGGTCAGCGGTGTGACAGCCCGCACAATTGCCCAGTGCCGCCAGTTGTCGGCCACGCTCCAGTTGAGTCGGGCCAAAACGCCCTGGGTCGGGCTGGTGGACTTCAGGCAGGCTGGCACGCCATCCCAGAGTGGCGGCGACTAGGGCCAATGCGCCCACAGCGGTACCCGTCAGTCGTTGAGTCCAGGTCATCGCGCGAGAGCGCCATGAGGGATGTGACACGGCTTGAGGCAGTTGGCTTGAGGGCATGGGCTCAACCCGTTCCACCGGGGTCGGGCCTGACCGACCCGGTTCTGCCCCATCGGCCTGGTCCGGTGGGCTTGAAGCGGTGCTGGAGGTCAGGGGGTTCAGGGCGGCCCGCACCACCTCAGGGGTGAATGGGGGTTGTCGGAAACGCACGCCAGTCGCGTCAAAAATGGCGTTCGCGATGGCGGCGGTGCCGGGCACAGATGACGACTCACCCGCGCCCAGCGAAGGTTGGTCGGGGCGCGGCATCTGGAACACCTCGATGAGAGGCACCTCACGAAAACTCAGAATGGGGTAACTGCCCCATTCGGTGCTGGTCACGGCACCAGAGACGGGGTCGGTTTGCACCTGCTCTTTCAGGGCGCGGCTGGTGGTCTGAATCACATTCCCATGCACCTGATGCTCGACACCGGCAGGGTTGATGGTGAGCCCGGCGTCATGCCCCACGACCACTCTTTTGACGTGCACTTCCCCAGTGCGGGCATGGACCTCGACATCAGCCACCCAGGCGGCCCAAGCGGCTCCGAAACCGGGCCACTTGCTGTGAACATAGCGGGCATAGGCAAAGCCTTGCCCTTGCAGCCATTCGCCCTGGGGGGCTTGCTGTTGCGGTAGGTGGTGGGGCTTCCAGATTGCCTTATCGGCGGTGGCTTGCACCAACTCGCGGGCACGAGGGTCAGTGAGCCATTGCAAACGATATTGCACCGGATCGACACCGGCAGCATGCGCCAGTTCGTCAATATAACTCTCGTGGGCAAACGAATTGGGCAACGCCGACACACCACGCAACCAACTGGCTCGCAATAAGGGGGCCATGTCGTGCACCGTCACGCGCAAATCGGCGTATCCGTAAGGCGGCCTGGCGGTGCGGTCACCCATCTCATAGGCCTGGGCCTGAGCGGGGACACGACCGGTCAACAACAAGGCCAGTGTGGGTGCACCGTTGGACGGATAGGCGGTTTCAAAGTCGTAACCCATGGGTCGGCCATCGGGTCCCAGGCCACCGCGCACATGCATCCACTGCGCCGCACCCTTGGGCTCCCAGGCGTGCTCTTGCTCGCGCGTCAGTTGCACCCGCACCGGCACGCCCACGGCGCGCGACATGAGCGCGGCATCGGCGGCGACATCATCGGCCCCGTTGCGGCCATAGCAACCGGCGGCCTCCATGCGGACCACCTCCACCTGTGTGTCAGACAGGGCCATCAGCGTGGCCAGATCGCGGCGCAACACATGGGGGTTCTGCGTACCGGCCCAGACGCGCAAGACGATGTGGGGGGCCTCGGGGTCACTGCCGTCGAGCCAATCCGCGATCGCGCAAGAAGGCCCCAGACTGGCGTGCATCTGATACGGCCAAACATAGGTGCGGTCAAACGCCTTGGCCGCATTTTGCAACGCCCCATCGACATCGCCCTCATTGACCAACTCGCGCGGTGTCGACGGGTTGGCGCGCAAGGCCTGGTCCAATTCGGTGACATCGGGCATGCGCGGCCAAGGCTTCCAATCGATGCGCAGCTCGCGCATGGCCAATTCAGCGTGTTCTTCGCGCTCGGCCACCACGCCGACAAAGTCGCCCTGCACCACCACGGCCCGCACCCCGGGCACCTGAGAGATGCTGGTCTGGTCGACACCACGCAAGGTTTGCCCGATGAAGTCGCCATGGTCTGCGCCTGCATAGGGGGGACGAATGACTCGCCCGTGCAGCACACCGGGCCAGCGCAAGTCGTGGACGAAGGCAGGCTCTCCGCTGGCCTTGGCCGGTATATCGACGCGGGCAACGCTGCGCCCCACGAGCCGGTAGGTGGCGGGGTCTTTGATCGGGGTCTGAAGGTCCAGGGGCAAACGGATCAGCGCATCATCCGGCAACACCGTGGCCCAATCGGCTTGGCAGTCGGCACGACCCTTTTGACTGACCACGCCGTTGTGCAATATCAATTCATCGACACGGCAAGCCCAGGACTGGGCCCACAATGACAAAAGGTAGCGTCTTGCCTGCGCCGCCGCACGGCGCAAGGGTTCCGCATGGATCTGAATCGACGCGCTGGCGATGGTGGCCCCCTGATTGGGCGCGGCTTCGGTGCTGCCCATGATCAGGGTGACCACGTCCATCGGCACATCCAGTTCTTCGGCCACGATTTGGGTCAGCGCGGTGCGAAGTCCTGTGCCCAGATCGACATGCCCGCACAAGCCAGTGACACTGCCGTCCTTCCAAACCACCACCAGCACTTCAGGCCCCTCGGACGGGTCGCTGGCCACAAAAGTCGGCTGACCTTTTACCAGCGGGGGTTGAGGCAAAGGGTCGCGCCACACACACAAGCCGGCCTGAGCTTGCCAAATGGTCCGTCGCGTGGTGTGCTGCTGTGCCAGAAGCTTCATGACAAACCCCGATCAGCACCGTGATCAGGGCCACGTCCCGTGTTTTGTTCAGCCCGACGCTGCGCGGCCAGGCGCACGGCCTGCATGATTTCGACATGGGTGCCGCACCGGCACAAATTCGCCGACAAGGCCCGCAAGATGTCGTTGTCGGTGGGCTGCGGTTGATCGCGCAACAACAGGGCCGCCATCATGACCATGCCGTTCAAACAATAGCCACACTGCGCGGCCTGGGCATCCATAAAGGCCTGCGGCACACATTTCAGGGCCTCAGGCAATCCTTCCATCGTGGTGATGGCACGGCCCTGCATTTCCAGCGCTGGGATGCAGCAGGCGCGTGCTGCCTGACCATCGATCCAGACCGTGCATGCCCCGCACTGCCCCAGGCCGCAGCCCAGACGAGGGCCGTTCAGGCCGCAATCGTTGCGCAACACATGCAACAAGGTGGCGGCCGAGGTCAGCTCTTGAACGACGGCCTGCCCGTTGACGGTGCAACGCAGGGTCTGGACACGCAATGGGGTGCTCATGCCTGGCCTATACGCTGAGGTACTGGCGCTGAATGTCCTGATCACGGACCAACTCGGCCATGGGGGCCTGATGGCGAATCTGGCCTTTCTCCAAGACATAGGCACGGTCGCTGACCCACTGGGCAAAATGCAGGTTTTGCTCTGAGAGCAAAATGCTCACCCCTTCGCGTTTGAGCGTCATGATCATGTCGGCCATTTGTTCGACGATCACCGGGGCCACTCCTTCGGAAGGTTCATCCAGCAAAACCAGCAATGGGTTGCCCATGAGGGTGCGCGCCACGGTCAGCATCTGCTGCTCGCCGCCGCTCATGCGCCCGCCGGGCCGTTGCGGCATTTCGCCCAGATTGGGAAACAACTTGAAGAGCTTATCGTGGTCCCAAAAAGGTGCCGCGCTTCCATCGGGGAAGCGGCGCGGCCCCTGTCGGCCCACGCTCAGGTTCTCCATCACGGTCAGGTCGGTGAAAATGCGCCGGTCTTCCGGCACATAGCCCAGACCCTGCCGGGCCACCTGATGCGGTTGGGCCCCAGAGATGTCGCGCCCCAAATATTCAATGTGCCCACTGCGGCGCGGCATCATCCCCATGATGGCTTTGAGCGTGGTCGATTTGCCCGCGCCGTTGCGACCCATCAGGGCTACCACTTCACCACGATGCACCTGCAAATGGACATCAAACAGAATCTGGGCGGCGCCATACCAGGCATTCAGTCCGCGTGTTTGCAACAACGGTTGGGCGCTCATGATTTGGCCTCGAAGGTTTTGCCGGAGCCAAAATAGACCTCCTGCACTTTGGGGTGGTTGCGAATGTCTTGCGCGCTACCTTCGGCGATGAGGCGACCCCGCGCCAACACAATGATGCGATCGGCATAGCCAAAAACGACATCCATGCTGTGTTCGGTGAACAGCACCGCCAGGCCACGTTGCGTCACCAACTGACGCGTCAGCGCCATGAGTTTGCCACGCTCGGCGGGTGCCATGCCGGCAGTGGGCTCATCCATCAGCAACAGCCTAGGTTGATTGGCCAGGGCCATGGCCAATTCGAGTCGTTTGACGTCGCCATAGGCCAGTTGGCTGCAAGGGCGGTCGGCCTGCTCGGCCAAACCGACCTGGGCCAACAGTTCCAGGGCGTCGGCACGCCGGTGGGCGCCGGCCCGTCGCCAAAGCGCAAAGGCCAGGCTGTCGGCAGACAACAGGGTCATCTGCACGTTTTCAACGACAGTCAGTGAGGCAAAGGTCTCGGCGATCTGAAAAGTGCGGCTGACACCCATCTGCCAGATCTGGCGCGGTTTGAGCCCCACCAGGTCCACCCCGTCCAGACGCACAAACCCGCTGTCGGGTCGCAACTGTCCAT
Source organism: Pseudomonadota bacterium (assembly GCA_041159205.1). Lineage (GTDB taxonomy): Bacteria > Pseudomonadota > Gammaproteobacteria > Burkholderiales > Burkholderiaceae_C > Limnohabitans. The sequence goes on along the minus strand of JBEAZY010000076.1, from coordinate 6,083 downwards.
TGACCATATTGAAGGTGGTGGACTTGCCTGCGCCATTAGGGCCAATCAGGGCCAGCAATTCGCCCGGCTCGACCTGAAAGTGTATGCCATCGACCGCGCGGTTGCCACCAAACGATTTGCCCAGATTTTCAACCTGCAACAAGCTCATGCGCCCCCCCGACGGACACGACGATGCGCCCAGGCCTGTTGCAGGGAACCGGCGATGCCTTGCGGAAAGGCCAGCACCAGCAAGAGGATGATGCCGCCCAATAAGGCCCGCCAATAATCGGTGCTGCGGGCGATGATGTCTGAGAGCCAGGTGAAACTGACGGCCCCCACCAAGGGGCCGACGATGGTTTGCACCCCGCCCAACAAGACCATGACCAGGCCGTCGACCGATTTCGACACCCCCAGGGCATCGGGTGAGATGCTGCCTTTGGAAAACGCAAATAGCGCCCCGGACAAGCCGGCAAACACACCGGCGATGACAAAAGCCACCCACTGCACGCGCTTGACATCGATGCCGATGGCATCAGCGCGCAGCACCGAATCGCGGGTGGCACGCATGGCATAGCCCAGCGGCGCAAACAAAATTCGGCGCAAGGCATACAGACCCATCGCCACCAACACCAGGGTCAGGTAAAAATATTGGGGCTTGGATGCAAACATGGGGCTGGGCCAAACCCCGGTGACCCCATTCGAGCCCCCCGTGAAGCTGTCCCACTGAAAACAGATCGACCACAAGATCTGGCCAAACGCCAAGGTCAGCATAGCGAGGTACACGCCCGATAGACGAACGCAAAACCAGCCTATACAGACGGCTGCCAAGCCTGTCAAAAGCGGTGCCAATGCCAGGCTGATCTCCATCGGAAGGCCCGCACGCAGCACCAGCAAGGCGGCCAAATAAGCCCCCAGGCCAAAGTAAGCGGCATGGCCAAATGAGTGCATGCCAGCCGGGCCCATGATGAAGTGCAAGCTGGCGGCAAACAAGGCGGCGGTCAGCAAATCGATGGCCAACACCGTGGTGTAGGGCGAAGACGCGCTAAGGGTCGGCAATGCCCAGAGCAAGGCCCCGATCACCGCCCACACGATGGTCCCGGCCCGTCCGCCCAGCACCAACGGTGCCTCGGCCGCTGTGCTGTGGCGCGAGACGCCTTGCGGCTTGCCCATCAAACCCCAGGGCCGAACCATCAGCACCACGGCCATGACCACGAACTCGGCCACCAGCGTCAGCTTGGAAAATGCAAACGAGACACCCAAAATTTCTATCGTGCCCAGGCCCACGCACAGGGCCTTGATCTCGGCGATCAACAAGGCCGCCACATATGCGCCAGGCAGCGAGCCCATGCCACCGACCACGACCACCACAAAGGCATCGCCGATGGTGGCCAAATCCAGCCCGAGGTTGGCGGGTTCCCGGGGCAATTGCAAGGCACCACCCAAACCTGCCAAAAAACATCCCAGGGCGAACACGCTGGTGAAAAGCCGGGCCTGATGAATGCCCAGGGCGCCCACCATTTCACGGTCTTGGGTGGCAGCGCGAATCAGGGTGCCCAAACGGGTGCGGGTGAGCAACAACCACAACAGGCCCAACACCACCGGGCCCACACCCATCAAAAACAATTCATAGGTCGGGAAGCGCCGTCCCAGTATGTCCACCGAACCTGCCAGGCCCGGCACTCGGGGGCCCAGCAGGTCTTCGGGGCCCCAGACCCAAAGTGCGGCATCTTTGATGATCAAGACCAGGGCAAAGGTGCCCAGCAACTGGAATAACTCGGGTGCCTTGTAGATGCGCCGCAACACCAGCACCTCGACCAAGGCACCCAGCGCCCCGGTGATCAGCGCGGCCGACCCCATCAAAGGCCAGTACCAGGTGCCCAAGCCCCAGGCACGGCCCAAGTGCTCGACAAGGGTGTAGGCCAGATAAATGCCCAGCATGAAAAACGAGCCGTGGGCGAAATTGACGATGCGGGTGACCCCGAAGATCAGGGACAAACCCGCCGCCACCAGAAACAGGGAGGACGCTCCGGCCAAGCCATTGAGCCCTTGAACGACAAAACCGGAAAAGTCCATATTCACCTGTCGAGTCGGGCTTTAGTTGGCCGGTCGCATCTTGGCGACTTCGTCGTCCTTGGGCTGGAAGCCAGCGCCGTCGGCGTAACGGTAGTCCACCATCACGCCTTTGCCACCCTCATTTTTGATGCGACCCACGTAGGCGCCCATGGTCGATTGGTGGTCTTGCGGACGGAAGGTGACTTTGCCGAACGGCGTGTCCATGGTCATGCCCCGGAAGGCTGTGACCAATTTCTCGGCGTCGGTGCCGCCTGCCCTGCGGATGCCGCTGGCCAAAGCCTGGATCATGCTGTACCCCACCACCGATCCCAGACGGGGATAGTCATTGAACTTCTTTTGATATGCGGCCAAAAAAGCACGGTGCTCGGTCGTGTTGATGCCGTTCCACGGATAGCCGGTCACGATCCAGCCGTTGGGCGTTTCGTCCTTCAGCGGATCGAGGTATTCGGGCTCGCCGGTCAGCAGACTGACCACTTCCCGCCCCTGGAACAGCCCCCGGGTGTTGCCCTCGCGCACGAACTTGGTCAGGTCGGCACCAAACAACACATTAAAGATGGCGTCGGGTTTGGCATCGGCCAGCGCCTGGGCCACGGCACCGGCATCGACCTTGCCCAGTGCCGGGGCCTGCTCGGCGACGAACTCAACATCAGGCTGCGCGTCTTTAAGCAGCTTTTTGAAAGTCGCCACCGCCGACTGGCCGTACTCGTAATTGGGATAGACCACGGCCCAGCGTTTTTTCTTCAGCTTGACGGCCTCGGGCACCAGCATGGCGGCCTGCATATAGGTCGAAGCACGAAGACGGAAGGTGTATTTATGTCCGTTTTCCCAGACGATTTTGTCGGTCAGGGGTTCACCGGCAAGAAAGAAGAACTTCTTTTGCTTGGAGAAATCGGTCAGGGCCAGGCCGATGTGCGACAAAAAAGCGCCAGAGAGCACTTCCACGCCCTCGCGTGAGACCAACTCTTCGGCAGCGCGCACGGCGTCACCGGGGTTGGCGTTGTCGTCGCGGATGATCAACTGGATTTTTTTGCCATTGACACCGCCGCCGGCGTTGATCTCGTCAACCGCCAACTCCATGCCTTTTTTGTACGGCTCCAGAAAGGCGGGTTGAGCTTTATAGCTGTTGATCTCGCCGATCTTGATGACGCCTTGCGCCATGACCGGACTCAGACCGAGGGCCAGGCCGAGGGCGGCGGCGGCGCGGGTCAGTTGTTGCAGAGGCTTCATATGATCTCCTTGGGGTTAACGGTGGAAGAAAAAAATTCAGCGCAAGCCATCCTGGCCGACGATTTCACTCGCTTGCAAGCCGCCCACACGGGGATGGGGACGGCCCGAATCGGTCACGGCGACGGCCACCAGAATTTCGTGGGCAAAGGGCGCATCGGTGATGCGGGCTTCAATGGCGTCAAAGTGGCTGCGCACAAATGCCGCGTCTTTGTGGCCCAAAGGCACGTCGACCGGTGTGCCCATGCCCCCGCGCTTTTTGGCCGAAGGCACCAGAGCAGCCCCTTTTTCGACCGCCAGTCGCAAGGGTGCGCCCAGCTTGGGGTGCAAGATGGCGGCGGCATGTTCGAGCTCACCGGCCTCGCCGACGATGGCGGCCTTGCCGTAGCTGTGGGCCTGGCCCGCGGCAATGCCCAGCGCCTGCACACAGCGTTGGCCCAAGAGCGCACCCAACTCTTCGCCGATGGCGATCAGTTCATCGAGTTGCTCATGATAGGCTCCCGCGTACGGGTTGCGAATCACGGCCATGGCCAGAGCGCGTCGGGTCGGCGGGTTGACCGGCTTGCCGCCCTCGGTATGGGTTTCGTCTACGGTCACAACCAATTTGCGGATTTGGGCTTTCATGTGATGGCTTCCGAAGAAAAGGACAAACAGGCTTGGTGTCCGCAGGCGACAAACTGTTGCTGACACGCGATCAGGGCCGCATGAATGAGGCCCTGATCGACCAAGGCTTGAGCATACGCAAGTCCGCGCCCCAGTGCGGTCGTGATTTCCCCAAGGGACAATCGGGGCACCTGGCGGGTCACCAGGCGCTCGCCCAGGTCGCTGTCGTCGCGCACCTGGTTGGCGGGCAGTCGCACGATGCCGGGGTGATCGAGATCGACATGGTTGGCAATCAGGGTAGCGGCCGCGTCGGCGCGGGAAGCGGTGGCTGCCAACACCGTGACGCTGTCGGCGATGCCGCGCGATAGGCTGCGCCCCGACCAGCCACTGGTCGCCACCCCGCGCACCGGCCCATCGTGCCGGAGCGCCATCCGGGCATCGGGGCGGATGACCAGGCCCGATTGGACCGCCTGCCACGCCGAGTCGACATCGCTGACCACACCCAGTCGCCAGGTCTCGCCCGGCGTCAGGTGCAAGGCGATGTCCCCCCCGTTGTTGATCGCTACCCGAGCCACGCCGGGCAATTGGTAATGGCGCAACAGTTGTTGCGCCACCGCACCGGCGACGGCGGCCATCGGGGTGATAAAACCAGCCTCCCCGGGGCGGGCCAGGGGCTCGCAAGCCTGCCACATCAAGCGGGCCACCCCGCCACGGCATGGGTTGATCGCCCCGTGTGTCACCGGCTGACGCAACAAGGGCAGTTCTTGCACCAGGGTCGCCAACAAGCCTTGAAATTCAGCCCAAGCGCGGGCGTGGGCCGCTTCAATCACTTCGGCGTCGCCCTCGGCCTGAATGATCAGGTCGATGGGGCCGTGTCGCCAACGCTGGCGACCGGCTTCCATCGTGATGCGCTCGGGGGACATATCAAATCGTTCGATCTTGCATGAAGGGGGTGCCACATTCAACCCAACATGGGGGGTTGGTGTAAGGGCCAGGGTTGCGCGTCGGGTGGCGCATGCCAGACACGCTTTTGCGGCGCACCATCGTTGTGCCAGGCCCCATGACTTAAGCTATCGTCCAGACTGCGCACAAAACCCATGTGACCGCCCAGCGCCTGATAGTTGGCGAGGGTCATCGAGAATTCGATGGGCGCCACAATGGCGGGCGTGGGCACGGTGCCGAAGCTGTGGCGGGGCATGCGCGTCACATCAGACATCAGGGTGATGCCGCCACCGGGCCAGACATAGGCGGGGGCGCCACCCATGGTGACATTGACCAGGGCTTGCTTGATGGCCTGTGTCAACCGGATTGGATTGTCGGTGACCCCGGCACGCAGGCTGCCCCCCGCCCCCGCCAAAAAGAGGACGCTGACCAGCGATGGCTCACAGTTCTCGCCGATGCGATCCACCACCTGGCGCACGGCTTGTGGCATGTCGGCGCTTTGCGGTCGCAAATGCTCATCCAGCACATACCAGGCAGAATGCTCGCCGGTGGTGGAAGTCATGAGCAGGCGCAGGCCTGGCCAAGCCACTTCCGGGTCAAAAGGGTCGAGGATAGAGAGCGGGTCGCTGATATCAGTGCCCCCCCAGCCATTGCCCGGGTTGGCGACCTGAAAATAGCGGCCGGGGGTCGACTTGCGGCCCCGTATCGAAATGCCCGAGGGAGAGATGTTCAGACAACGCCCGGCTTGATGTTCGCTCCACACACCGGTGATGTGGTCATCGACCACCACCACCTCATCGCACAAGCCCAGCCACTGCTGGGCAAAAATACCGATCGCAGCCGACCCGCAGCCGACCCGCATGCGACTCTCGGCCACCCCATTGACGACCGGGGCGCACCCTGCTTGCAACAAGACCTTGGCCCCGCCGTCAATCTCGACCTCGACCGCCTGCTGGTTACCCAGATATTGCATGGCCTCCAGCGTCATGCGGCCTTCTTTTTTGCTGCCCCCGGTCAGGTGGTGCACCCCGCCTAAACTGAGCATTTGCGATCCATACTCGGCGGTGGTGACATGGCCGATGACTTCACCACGGTAGCGCACCACGCTTTGCTCGGCCCCCAAAAAGCGGTCCGTGTCGATTTTGACCTTGAGACTGCAATAACTGAAGATGCCCTCGGTCACGACAGTCACCATGTCCACACCCCGCACCCGCGATGCGACGATGAACGGGGCTGGCTTGTAGTCCGGGTAGGTGGTTGAA
>JBEAZY010000075.1:0-18067 GCA_041159205.1 Pseudomonadota bacterium | reverse complement strand
GGTCATGACCGCCGACAAATGGGCTTCCACCATCGACATCATGGCCACAGCCGGCGATCTGGCCAAAAAGCCCACGCCCCAGTCGATGTTCACCAACCAATTTGTCGAATCGCTCGATGAGGCCAAAACCCTGGCCACCCTGATCAAGCAGCCTGCCAAGTGAACGATCGCCTTGCTTCCCCGGCCACCGCGCACGGTGGCATCGCCATTCGAGAGGTCAGCCAGATTTTTGAAATCGGGCAGGGCGATCCGGTTCAGGCCCTGCAGTCGGTCAATCTGAACATCCCCAGTGGCTCCTTTGTCTCCATCGTCGGACCCTCGGGTTGCGGCAAAAGCACATTGCTGAAAATCCTGGCCGATCTCTTGCAACCCACCTCGGGTCAAGTCAGCATCGAGGGCAAGACCCCGGGTGACCTGCGCCGCGCGGGCCGCATCGGCCTGGTGTTCCAGCAGGCCAACTTAATGCCATGGCTCAATGTGGTCCAGAACATCACCCTCATGCGTGACCTGGTGCGTGACCGCGGCATTCAAGTCAGCGCAACCCTCGATGTTCAGGAACTGATCGAAGTGGTGGGCCTGAGCGGCTTTGAAAAAAAGCACCCGCATCAGCTCTCGGGCGGCATGCAGCAAAGGGTGGCTCTGGCCCGTGCCCTCTTGCTTGACCCGGCCCTGTTGCTGATGGACGAGCCGTTTGCGGCTCTGGATGAAATCACCCGGGACCGCATGGGCTTTGAGCTCATGCGGATCTGGCAGCGTTATCAGAAGACGGTGGTGTTCATCACCCACTCTCTGGCCGAGGCGGTTTTTTTGTCCGACCAGGTGATTTTGATGAGCGCCCGGCCCGGCCGCATCCACCGCATCCACGCCATTGACTTGCCGCGCCCGCGCGACGAAGAAATGCGCCTGTCAGATGCCTTTGCGCAATGGGTCGGCACCTTGCACCGGGAACTCTATCAGGTGATGAAATGACCGCTGACCCCATCATTCCCGCCTTGACCGTGGGAGAAGACCCGATCGAGCGCGGTCTGGCCCATGGCCGACAATTTTCGGCCCAGATCGAGCGCAATCTGCAAACCTACCTGCAACGTTTTTTGTCTTCGGGCCTCGATCATCAGGCCGCCATGCAAGAGGCCCAGCGCTGGTGGGACGCCATGGCCACCCAAGACCCCGAATACGTGGCAGAAATGCAAGGCCTGGCCGAAGGCAGCGGGCGCAGCCGGCAGGAAATCGCCTTGCTCAACGCCCGCTACGAAATCGCCTTTCAGTTGTTCGGCAAAGATGCCGCACAAACCTCACGCGCGGCGGTCGAAGAAGACGACGGTTGCACCACCTTCGGCCTCTTGCCCGAGATGACCGCCAACGGCCATGTCTGGCTGGGCCAGAACTGGGATTGGCTGGCTGGCGTGCACGGGCAAAACCTGGTGCTGCGCATCATCCGGCGCCAAAAACCCAGCCTCATCTGCCTGACCGAGGCTGGTATCGTGGGCGGCAAAATGGGCCTCAATGAACACGGGCTGGGGCTGGTGGAAAACGGCCTGGCTTCGTCTCACGATGGCCGCAACCCCTATTCGGCACCCTTTCACATGCGCTGCCGCCAGGTGCTGGACGCGACCCGCTTCGATCAGGCCATGTCGCCCATCGTCGCCACCCGGCGCACCTGCTCGGCCAACTTCGTGGTGGGCAGCCACGAAGGAGAAATCATCGACTTTGAAACCAGCCCTGATCATCATCAGATGATTTTTCCCGAGGAGGGCGTGGTGACCCACTCCAACCATTTCCTGACCCCCGGCCACGGTGAGTCGCAGATGGAAAAAATCAGCCCCAGCACCCTGTTTCGGGCCCATCGCATGCGCCAGCTCTTGTTGCGCAAGCGCCAACCCCTGACCCAGGCCGACATGCAAGCCGCCATGGGCGATCACTTCAGCCATCCGCACGCGCTGTGCCGGCACCCCGACCCCACCCAGCTCGCATCGAAACAAACCATGACCACCGCCGCCGTGCTGATGGATCTGACCGATCGCGTCATGTGGGTGGCCAATGGCCCGCCGTGCAGTTACGCTTTCCACCCTTTCAAGCTCTGACATGACGGTTCATCGACTCAAAATCCTGATGGAAGGGGCCAGTGGCCGACTGGCCCGCACCCAACACCTCCCGGCTTTGATGCAAATGCGCCAGGAGGGCGGGCTGGTCTTGCCCGACGGCAGCCGCTGCCTGCCCGAGCCGGTGCTGCTGGGCCGCAACCCGGAGAAAATGCGCGCCCAGGCCGAAGCCCTGGGTCTGACATGGTCCGTCGACCGCGAGGCCGCCCTGGCCGACCCGCAAGTGTCGATCTACTTTGATGCCTCTGCCACGGCCGCCCGCCATGAGCGGGCCACACAAGCCTTGCAGGCGGGCAAACATGTCTATCTCGAAAAACCCCTGACCGACACCCTGGAGCAAGCCCTGGCCTTGCATCGCCTCGCCACCCGCCTGGGTTTGCGCAACGGCGTGGTGCAAGACAAGCTGTACTTGCCCGGCCTGCACAAAATGAAGAAGTTGATCGACGGCGGGTTTCTGGGTCAGGTGCTGTCGGTCAAACTGGAATTCGGCTGGTGGATTTTTGATGGCCATTACAGTGCCTCACAGCGCTCCAGCTGGAATTACCAACGCGCCGCCGGTGGCGGATTGATACTGGACATGTACCCGCACTGGTGCTACATGATCGAGCGCCTCATTGCCCCCATCGAATCGGTCACCTGCCTGCCGCGCACCCTGGTGCCGCAGCGGGTCGATGAATCGGGGCGCCCTTATGCGGTCGACGTCGAAGACCACGCCATGGCCATGCTGCAACTGCAAGGGGGTATCCCGGTGCAGATTTTTGCCTCGTGGGCCACCCGTGTGCGGCGTGACGACATGCTGACCTTGCAAATTGACGGCACCCAAGGCTCGGCCGTGTGCGGCCTGCACACCTGCCGCTACCAAAGCCTGGCCGCCACCCCCAAACCCGGCTGGAACATCGCGCAGGAACGCACCGAAAGCCTGTATGACGCCTGGCAGACCGTCCCCGATGTCGATGCTTACACGAATGCTTACCGCCGGGGCTGGGAGCAATTCCTCAGTCATGTGGTCCTGGGCACCGAATTTCCCGCCCCTTTCCTCGCGGGCGCGCGCGGTCTGCAGCTGATCGACGCCTGTCACCGCAGCCACCTCAACCGGGCCTGGGTGGACATGCCCCCCCTGAGTGACTGATTTTTTTCTCAACTGTACCCCCCTCATCATCATGGAAAAACTCATCGAAGAAAAAGACGGCATGATCATCGAATGGGATGTGCCCATCGTCATGAGCGACGGCACCACCATGCGCGCCGATATTTTCCGCCCCCCGCAGCCCGGCAAATACCCCGCCATCCTCACCTACGGCCCGTATGCGAAGGGTTTGCCGTTCCAGGTGGGCTACAAGACGGCCTGGCATCGCATGGTGACCGCCTACCCCGAAGTGGCCCAAGGCACCAGCAACAAGTACCAAAGCTGGGAGTTGGTCGACCCCGAAAAATGGGTCCCCGACGGCTATGTTTGCGTGCGGGTGGACTCGCGCGGGGCGGGCAACTCTGAGGGCTTTCTCGATGTCTGGTGCGCACTCGAAGCACAAGACCAGGCCGAGTGCATCGAATGGGCAGCCGTGCAAGACTGGTGCAACGGCAAGGTGGGTCTCAATGGCATCTCTTATTACGCCATGAACCAATGGCAGACGGCGGCCTTGCAACCCCCGCACCTGGCCGCCATGTGCGCATGGGAGGGCTCTTCCGATTACTACCGCGAGTTGTGCCGCCACGGTGGCATCCTCAGCGACTTCTTTGGCGGCTGGTACTTGCGCCAAGTCAAGTCGGTGCAGTACGGGGTGGGTGAACGGGCCGAGAAGAACCCCAACAATGGCCGCTCGGTGGCGGGCGACATCACGCTCAGCGACGAAGCGCTGGAAAAACGCCGCGCTGCCAGCGACATCAGCATCCAGAACCGCGAAATGATCGACGAAGACTACCTCTCGCGCATGCCCGATCTGTCCAAAATCAAGGCCCCCGTTCTGTCGGCGGGCAACTGGGGCGGCGTGGGCTTGCACCCCAGGGGCAACTTCGAGGGCTATCTGCGGGCCGGATCGGCGCAAAAATGGCTGGAAGTGCATGGTGACACCCACTTCTCCCACTTCTATTCCAATTACGGCCTGGCCCTGCAAAAGAAATTTTTCGGGCATTTCCTCAAAGGCGAACAAAACGGCTGGGACCAGATGCCCAAGGTACAGCTCAACATTCGCCACCCGGGTGAAAAATTTGTCTGGCGGGCTGAAAACGAGTGGCCGCTGGCGCGCACCCAATGGACCAAGTTCTATCTCCACCCCAACGACATGTGCCTGAGTCCCGAGCCGGTCAAGGCCAGCACGGTCATGACCTACCACACCCGCTCTGAAGGTCTCAGCTTCAGCACCGGGCCGCTGGCGCAAGAGATGGAGATCACCGGCCCCATCGCCGCCCGTTTGCGCCTCTCCAGCGACACCCGCGATGCCGATGTGTTTTTGGCCCTGCGCGTGTTTGATCCGCAAGGGGTCGAAGTCTCTTTCATCGGCTCTAACGACCCGCGCACCCCCGTCGGTTTGGGGTGGCTGCGGGCCTCGCACCGCAAAACCGACCCTGCCCGCTCATTGCCCTACCGCCCCTGGCACACCCATGACGAAAAACAGTGGCTGACCCCGGGGCAGCCGGTGGACCTCGATGTCGAAGTCTGGCCCACCTGCATCGTCATTCCCCAAGGCTATACCCTGGTGTTCAATTTGCGCGGCAAAGACTATCGATACGACGATGTCGGTGTGGTCCTGCCCTTTGACACCCGCCCCATGTACGGGGTGGGCCCCTTCTCGCACGAAAACCCGGTAGACCGCCCGCCCGAAATCTTCCATACTCAGAACCATCTGCATTTCGGGCCCGATCACCAGCCTTATGTCCTGCTGCCCGTGATCCCCAAGGCTTGAGTGCGGGCCAGCACCACCCACCCAAGGAGTACCGCCATGACCGATCCGATTTCTGCCTCCCGCCGTCGGCTCGGCCTGGCGGCCCTGGCCACCTTGGGTGCTGCGCCCTGGTGGGCGCAGGCCCAGGGGACCTACCCGCAGCGCCCCATCAAACTCATCGCCCCATTCCCACCCGCAGGCACCAGCGACGTGCTCTCGCGCATCATCGCCCGCAAACTCGGCGAGGCATTGGGCCAGACCATCACGGTCGAGAACAAGCCCGGGGCCAGCGCCAACATAGGGCATGATTTTGTGGCCAAGTCCAACCCCGACGGCTACACCCTGGTCATCACCAACAGCAGCGTCTTTGTCAGCAACCCCTACCTGTTCAAACGCATGCCCTTTGACCCCTTCACCGACTTCGAGGCCATGGGCCTGGTCGCCTCGGCCGGTCAGGTGCTTATCGTGCACCCCTCGCTGCCCGTGCGCACGGTGGCCGAGTTGACCGCCCTGGCCAAGTCGCGACCGGGCAAGCTGAATTTCGGTTCAGGGGGCAAAGGCATCCAGTCGCACGTCAGTGGAGAAATGTACAAAGCGGCGGTGGGGGTAGACATCATGCATGTGCCCTACAAGGGCACCATTCAGGCCGTCACCGATCTGGTCGCCGGACAGGTCGAGATGGTGTTCTCTGACATGGTGCCGGCCATGCCCCAGATCAAGGCGGGCACCGTGCGCGCCCTGGCCGTCACGTCGACCACCCGCTCCAGTGCCTTGCCCGACATCCCGACCATGATCGAGTCGGGCATACCCGGCTTCAACGCCGGGGTCTGGTGGGCCCTGCTCGGCCCCAAAGGTACCCCGCAGGCTGTGATTCAGCGCATCAATGCCGAATGGGGCAAGATCAGCAAAGACCCCGAAGTGGTCGAGGCCTACGCCAGACTGGGCGTCAACACCGAACACAGCACACCGGCGCGGGTGCTCGAGATGGCGCGTGCCGAGTACCCCGTCATGGGCAAGATCCTGCGCGACGCAGGCGTGCAGGCCGAGTAAGCCCATGCTAAGACGACATTGGCTGCAAACCGCCCTCATCGGGGCCTGGGCCACCTCCGCACCCACCCGCGCACTGGCTCAAAAGCCCCATCCAGGGCCTTCGACCATCGTCTTGCCCCTGCAAGCAGGCAGTGCATCCGATGTGGCGGTGCGCTACATGGCAGAGCGCCTGACCCAACGGCTGGGCCGAGGCTTTGCGGTCGAGAACATTGCCGCTGCCGCCGGTTTGGTCGGGCTGGACCGGCTCTCCAAAGCCCGCACTGACGGCACCGTGGTCGCTGCGCTCAACAACAGCATCATGACCATCCTGCCGCACTTGCAGGCCCGCCAAATCAAGGTCGACACACAGACCGACTTTGTGCCCCTCACGGGCATCGCCAACATCCCTACTTTTTTTGCAGTGCCAGGGGCTTCCCCCATTCGCCACATCGCCGACCTGGTGCGCCGCGCCCGCGAGCCTGGCAGCCGCATCACCTACTCGTCCGGCGGCGTGGGCAGCCCGCAGCACCTGGCCACCGAAATGTTCAAGTCCTTCGCCGGGGTCGACCTCACCCATGTGCCCTATCGTGGGGCCAGTCAGGCCACTTTGGCCGTGGCCAGTGGCGAGGTCGACGTGATGTCGATGGCGCTCTCGCTCGCACAGCCCTTTTTGGCCGATGGCCGGGTGCGCCTGATCGGCTACTGCGGGCCTGAACGCCATGCCCAGTTTCGCGACATCGCGACCCTGCGCGAGCAGGGCGTGAAAAATTACGACTACTCATCGTGGATCGCGCTCTTCTACCACCGCGACGTCCCTCAGGACCTGGCCCTGGCATTGGCGTCCGAAGCCCAGCACATCGCCCATGACCGCGACTTTCAGGTGCAGTTGATCCGCGCCGGCTTGGAGCCCTGGCCGAGAACCGCCCAGGAATTGCGTGCCATCGTGCAGGCCGACCATCGCCGCTGGAAGGGCATCATTGATCAAGCCAATATACAGGGCTGACGCGCCATGACTGTATTGGCCGCCGGCTACCAGGGCGACGCCTCCATTCTGACCCAAGCCATGCATGAACTGGCCGAGGGCTTGCGACCCTTGGGTGGACGCTGGCACGACCTCTCGTGGCAAGCCAACGTCACTGCCCGCGGGGAAACGGCGGCCAGCCTCTTTGAATCGGTCGAATGCAACCGGCGGCAGTTGTGTTACATGGCCTCGGGCTACCTCAGCCACCGGGTGCCCGAGTTGCAGGTGCTTGACCTGCCATTTGCTCATCCCGAACGTCAGGCCCTGTTTGACACCCTGGACGGTGAAGGCGGCGCGCGCTTGTCTGCGTCGATCGCACAGCGCAGTGGCTATGTCTGTTTGGGCTTCTGGGACAACGGACAGCGCCATATCTCCAACTCGGTGCGACCGATCATCAACCGCGACGACGCCAAGGGCATGGCCATACGCACGCTCGACAGCGCCCTTTACCGCGCCAGTCTGGACGCCATGGGTTTCACGGCCCTCACCTGCGACGTCAAAGACTTGGTGCCCTGGGTGCGCCAGGGCATGGTTCAGGCCCAGGAAAACCCGCTCACCAACTATCTGGGCTTTGAGCTTTGGCAGGACCACCCGCATGTCAGCCTGACCGGTCATTTTTGGGGGGCTTTGCTGCTCTTGTGCCCCGCGCAGTGGTACGACACGCTCAGTCTGTCTGAGCGTGATCAACTGCGCGCAGCCGCAGCCCATGCCACCGGGGTGCAACGCCGACTCGCGGCCCATGAAGACGCCCGCGCCCTGGCCCGCTTGTCCGGCTTGGGCGTTCAGGTGGTGCCCGCCGGGCAGATCGATCTGGCGGGGTTTCAGGCCTCGGTGCAGGGCGTTTTCTCCTCGGTGCGACACCAACTGCCCGGCCCATTGCTGCAGGCTTTTGGGTTAAGCTAGACGCATTGTGCACAGGCCTCAAGTGCCTGTGTCGGAGCCTGCCATGACCCATCTCTCCCACCCTATGATCTTGATGACCGGCGCGGCCGGAGGCCTAGGGCAAGCCATGCGTGAGCGCCTCAAGGCCAACTGCCATCGCCTGCGCCTGAGCGACATCTCGCCCATGGCCCCGGCCCGGGACCACGAAGAGGTGGTGCAGGCCGATTTGGCCGACGCGCGGGCCGTCGATCGTCTGGTGCAGGGCTGTCAGGTCATTGTCCATTTTGGCGGGGTCTCCACCGAACAGCCGTGGGACCCCATTTTGCAGGCCAACATCATCGGCGCCTACCACCTCTATGAGGCGGCGCGCGTGCATGGTGTGCGCCGCATCTTCTTTGCCAGCTCCAACCATGTCATGGGCTTTTACCGACAAAATGAAGTCGTCGATGCCCTCTCGCCGCCCCGGCCCGATGGCTTGTACGGTTTGTCCAAAGCTTTTGGTGAAGACTTGTCGCGGCTTTACTTTGACCGCTATGGCATCGAAACCGCCTGTGTCCGCATCGGCTCCGCTTTCCCCGAGCCCAAAGACCGCCGCATGCTCGCCACATGGCTGAGCTATGACGATTTGTACCGCCTGATCACCGCTTGCCTCACCACCCCCGTGCTGGGGCACAGCATCATTTACGGCACCTCCGGCAACAGCGTGTCATGGTATGACAACCGTTTGGCGCGACACATCGGTTATCAGCCCCAAGACAGTTCAGATGTATTCCGCCCGGCGGTCCATGCGCGCACCCCCGAGCCTGACCTGAGCGACCCGACAGTGCAGTTTCAGGGCGGTGCGTTTGTGCGCATCGGGCCCTTTTAAGGCCCTCGGTCATCTGGTGTTGGTCTTGAATCCGCTCAGCGACCCTGATACTTTGGCCGCCATCGGCCTGACCTTGCAACTGGCCACCGTCACCACGCTGGTCTTGCTCTTGCTGGCCACCCCCCTGGCGTGGTGGCTGTCGCAAACCCGCTCACCCTGGCGCAGCGCCGTCTCTGCGCTGGTCAATCTGCCGCTGGTGCTGCCGCCCACCGTGCTGGGCTTTTATCTGCTCATTCTGATGGGGCCGCAGGGTGCGCTGGGCCAACTGACCCAAGCCTTCGGGTGGGGCCTGATGTCCTTCAGCTTCAGCGGACTGGTGCTGGGGTCGGTCTTGTTCTCGCTGCCATTTGCGGTGCAACCCATGGTGCACGCTTTTGTGGCCATAGGTCGAAGACCTCTCGAAGTGGCGGCCACGCTGCGGGCATCCCCGCTGGACGCTTTTTTTCATGTTGCTTTGCCACTGGCCCGGGGTGGCATCCTGACGGCGGCGGTGCTCAGCTTTGCCCACACGGTGGGTGAGTTCGGGGTGGTGCTCATGATCGGCGGCAATGTGCCCGGACAGACCCGCGTGGTCTCCACCCAGATATACGGCCATGTCGAGGCCATGGAGTACCCGCAGGCCCATGCCCTGTCGGCGCTGATGGTCGTTTTCTCGCTGGCCGTGCTTTGGTGGCTCACCCGCATGGGCGAGCGCCGTACGCAGGAGCGCCCGTGAGCATCTCAGTTCCGGCGACCCATTCGACCGATCTTGGCGTGCGGCTGCGCTTGCAAAGGGCCGGCTTTGAGCTGGCGGTGGACCTGGCCCTGCCGGGCAGCGGGGTGACGGTGTTGTTTGGCCCTTCCGGGTCGGGCAAAACCTCTATCTTGCGTGGCATGGCCGGCCTTGAAGCCCGGGCACAGGGCAGCGTTCGGGTCGGCGACCAGGTGTGGCTCGACACCGAACGAGGTATCCGGGTGCCCGCGCACCGCAGGGCGCTGGGCTTTGTGTTCCAGGAAGCCAGCCTGTTTGAACACCTCAGTGTGCGCCAGAACATCGAATTCGGACTGCGCCGCCACGCCAGCCCCGATGGCCGCGAGCGGCTCGATCAGGCGGTCGAGTGGCTGGGCCTGGCCCCTTTGCTGGCGCGCGATCCGGCACAACTCTCGGGCGGCGAACGCCAGCGCGTGGCCATCGCCCGGGCGCTGGCTCCGCAACCCCGGGTCCTGCTGCTCGACGAACCCCTGACTGCCCTCGACCCCGCACGCCGCGCCGAGGTCATGCCCTGGCTGCTGCGCTTGCGACAGGCCCTGAGCATTCCGATGGTCTATGTCACCCACTCGGTCGACGAACTGACCCGCTTAGGCGATCACCTGGTCGTGTTGGATGCCGGCCGGGTGCAGGTGCAAGGGCCTCTGGCCAGCACCCTGGTGCGATTGGGGCCTCCGTGCCTGCCTGAACATGAACAGGGGGCGGTGCTCAGCGGGCAAGTGGCGCAGATCGACACGCACTGGCACCTGGCCCGCATTGACCTGGCCGGAACTCCGATGTGGGTCAGCGACACAGGGCTGCAGTTGGGACAGCAAGTTCGCTTGCGGCTGCTGGCGCGCGACATCAGCATCGTCACCGCAGAGCCGACCCGGACCAGCATCCAAAACCACTGGCCGGTGCAAATCAGCCAGGTCAGTGAACTGTCGCACCCCTCACAGCGTCTGGTGCATCTGAAGCACCCGGCGGGCCCCTTGCTGGCCCGCATCACCCACCGCGCCTATGAGCAACTTCAATTGCAGGTGGGGCTACAGGTCTGGGCCCAGGTCAAATCGGTGGCCTTGCTCAGATAGGGCAGGCGGGCGCTTCGCGCTGGTTTTTTAGGCTGAGCCATCGTCCCGTGCGCTTGGGGCCGCGCCGGTCGGGTCTTTTTGGACCCTTTCACGTTCAGCCATCGCCTTTTTCACATCCCTGATTTGCCACAGCCCGAAGGCCAGGGCCAGGACAAACACGCCCAATTCGATCCAAATCCCCATAAGTGCCCCTCTGTCAATCCAGGTTGACAAATGAAAAATAACATTTATATTGACATATTATGATGTCAACTCAAAGTGACACAAGGAGGGGATATGGAATTACTGACGCGCGCTGAACAGGCTCTGGCCTTCCATTTTGATCGTGCACTGGGGCAGGGCACACCCGGCGGCCTGGAAAAAGCCATGCGCCTGGCGGTGTTCTCAGGCGGGGCCCGCATCAGGCCGCAGTTGTGCCTGGCGGTCGCCCAAGCCTGCGGCGACGACAACCCCGAACTGACCGATGCCGCCGCCGTGGCGGTCGAGTTGATGCATTGCGCCTCGCTGGTGCACGACGACATGCCCGCATTTGACAACGCCGATACCCGGCGCGGCCAACCCACCGTGCACAAGGCCATGGGTGAACCCCTGGCCCTGCTGTGCGGCGACGCGCTCATCGTCATGGCCTACCAGGTGGTGCTCAACGCCTGCGACCAGACCCCCGGGCGGCTGGCCCCATTGCTGCACAACCTCTCACGCGGGGTGGGGGTGCCCGACGGCATCGTGGCCGGTCAGGCCTGGGAGTGCGAAACCCGCGCCGATCTGGCCACCTACCAACAGGCCAAAACGGGCGCCCTGTTTGTGACCAGCGTGCGTGCCGGTGCCCTGGCCTGTGGTCAGGATGCCGCCCCCTGGACCGATCTGGGCCGCCACCTGGGCCAGGCCTATCAGGCCGCCGACGACATCCGCGACGTCTTGGGCCACAGCGCAGAGTTGGGCAAGCCGGTGGGCCAAGACAGTTTGTTGGGACGGCCCTCGGTCATGCGCGAGCTCGGCTTGGAGGGTGCCCTGTCTTACTTTGACGATCTGATGAATCGGGCCGTGGAATCGGTGCCCGCCTGCAGTTGCCGTGCCATGCTGCAGCATCTGGTCAGGTTAGAGTCGAAGCGGCTGATCCCCATGCCGCGCCCTGCAGCGGGTGTGGCGTTGCCCGCCTACGCGGGTGGCGTGGCGGGGCATTGAAAGTGGCACAGAGCCCGACGCTGAGCGCGCTCTCTGGCGAAGGCGGTTGGCTGCAGCGCTGGTGGCGGCGCTTGGAGCGCCGCATGGCCGAACCGCAAAGCTACCAATGGGCCAAAGCCCATCCGCTCACCCGCTGGTTGGTGCGACGCCGCACCGCCCAACTCTTTGGCTGGATGTCGGGTTTTGTCCAAAGCCAGGTGCTGCTGGCTTGTGTGCGTCTGCGCCTGTTTGACCTGCTGGCCGAAGAGGCCCTGACCCTGTCCGCGCTCAGCCAGCGCTTGCAAGTGCCCGAGCACCCCTTGTCATGCCTGCTGATGTCGGCCCAGGCCATGGGGCTCTTGCGCCAGAACGGCTCTGGCGCCTACAGCCTGGGCCCGGCCGGGCATGTGTTGCAGACCCAGCCCGGCATCACGGCCATGGTCGAGCACAACCACTTGCTCTATGCCGACATGAGCGAGCCCGAAGCATTTTTGCGCCGCAGCGATCCGGGGCAGATGGGCCGTTACTGGACCTATGCCCACGACACCCGGGCCGCCCGTGCCGCTGAGCCGGGGCGCGATGACATGGTGCGCTACAGCGGGCTGATGGATGCCTCACAAGGCTTTGTGGTGACCGAGATTCTCGATAGCTTCCCGTTCCACGACCATCAGTGCGTGCTCGATATAGGCTGCGGCAAAGGCCGATTCATGACCGCCTTGGCCAACCGGCACCCCCACCTGCGGTTGCAGCTCTTTGACCTGCCTGCGGTGGTCGACTTGGCGCGCCAGCGCATCGATCAAGCCGGGCTGATGGGACGCGCTCAGTGCGTACCCGGCAGTTTCATCGACGACCCGCTGCCCGGCGGGGCCGATTTGGTCACCCTGGTGCGGGTGTTGCACGACCACGACGACCCCACCGTGCTGAACTTGCTCAGCAAAGTCTGGCAAGCCTTGCCCGCAGGTGGCCGCTTGATGATCGCCGAGCCCATGCGCCTGCCCCCCGGGCAGGGCGAGGTGGTGGACCCGTATTTCCATTTTTACTTGCTGGCCATGGGGGCGGGACGATTGCGCAGCCCGGCCGAGATCGCCCGTTTGCTGACGGCCAGCGGCTTTGCCGGCATCGAAACCGTGCCGACCGCCATGCCCATCCATGCGCAAATCGTGACCGCCCAGAAAATAGGGGTAAACCCTAGTTTCCGACATAAACAGTCAATTCAAGTTGACATTTCTCAATGTCAACCGAAAATGAGACCATGAAAGCCCAAGCCGTCGTTTTCCGCCAGCCCAAACAAGTGGGTTTGCAGGCACTTGAACTGTGCGCACCCAAAGCGGACGACCTGGAGGTCGCTGTCTTATACAGCGGCATCAGCACCGGCACTGAGCGACTGCTGTGGGACGGCAGCATGCCCGCCTTCCCCGGTATGGGCTATCCCCTAGTGCCCGGCTACGAGGCTGTGGGCGAGGTCATCCAGGCCGGGGTCGGGTCGCCGTACCAGCCGGGGCAGCGGGTTTTTGTTCCCGGTGCCCATTGCTGGGGTGAGGGCGTACACAGTCTCTTTGGCGGGTCGGCCTCGCGCCTGGTGGTGCCCCACAGCCGGGTGGTGGCGGTCGATGCCATCGAAGGCCCCGATGCCGTTTTGTTGGCCTTGGCCGCCACGGCTTACCACTCGGTGGCGGGCGGGGGGCAGCAAGCGCCTTTTGCCCCGCCGGAATTGATCGTGGGGCACGGTGTCATGGGCCGTCTGCTGGCGCGCCTGACCGTGGCCTCGGGGGCACCCGCCCCGGTGGTCTGGGAGACCCAGGCCGCACGCCTGGGGGGGGGCCAAGGCTACAGCGTGCTCAACCCCGCCGATGACAGCCGCCGCGACTACGCCACGGTGTACGACGTCAGTGGCGATGCCGGCCTGCTCGATGAACTCATCCGTCGCGTGCGCCCGGGCGGCGAAGTGGTGCTGGCCGGGTTTTACAAGCAAGACATCCGCTTCACATTTGCACCGGCCTTCATGCGCGAATTGCGTTTGCGCATCGCCGCCGAATGGAAGCGCCCCGATTTGCTCGCCGTTGAACAACTGATCGCCCAAGGGCGTTTGCAACTCGGCGATCTGATCACCCACATACAAAGCCCGGCTCGGGCCGAAGCCGCCTACCAGACGGCATTTGGAGACGCCGATTGTCTGAAGATGCTCCTGGACTGGAGCACGTAATCATGGACATGAGCAAACCCAAAGAAACCCAAATCATTGCCATTTATGGCAAAGGCGGCATCGGCAAGAGCTTCACCCTGGCCAACCTGAGCTACATGATGGCCCAGCAGGGGCGCCGTGTGCTGCTGATCGGCTGTGACCCAAAGAGCGACACCACCAGCCTGCTGTTTGGTGGCAAGGCTTGCCCGACCATCATCGAGACCTCGTCCCGCAAAAAGCTGGCCGGAGAAGAGGTGCAAATTGGCGACGTGTGCTTCAAGCGCGACGGCGTCTACGCCATGGAGCTCGGCGGCCCCGAGGTCGGTCGCGGCTGCGGCGGGCGCGGCATCATCCACGGCTTTGAAACCCTGGAAAAACTGGGCTTTCACGAGTGGGGCTTTGACTACGTGCTGCTCGACTTTTTGGGCGACGTGGTCTGCGGCGGCTTTGGCCTGCCCATCGCCCGTGACCTGTGCCAGAAGGTGATCGTGGTCGGCAGCAACGATTTGCAATCGCTGTATGTCGCCAACAATGTGTGCTCGGCGGTTGAATACTTCCGCAAGCTCGGCGGCAACGTCGGCGTGGCCGGCATGGTGATCAACAAAGACGACGGCACGGGCCAGGCCCAGGCCTTTGCCGATAACGCCGGTATCCCGGTTCTGGCGGCCATTCCCGCCAACGAAGACATCCGGCGCAAAAGTGCCAGCTACGACATCATCGGCAAGCCTGATGGCGAGTGGGGCCCCTTGTTCGCCCACCTCGCCGATCAGGTGGCCACCGCCCCCCCGCGCCAACCCAAACCCCAGACTCAGGACGAGTTGCTCGCGCTCTTCAGCGCCGACGCCGTGGGCCGCGATGTGGTGCTGCAACCGGCCAGCCAGACCGACATGCTGGGGCGTGCGCCCGAGCCCAAGCCCAGCTTCGAGGTCGTCTACGACGAGGCCTAAGCATGAACCACCGCGTCATTCCCATTCAGCCTGCCGCAGAGCAAGCCGCGCCGCAAGAGGGCGTGTCTTGCAGCCAGGGCGCGGATCAGATGCGTGCCAGCGCAGAGCAGGCCGGCAAGGCCGAGGTGCTCGCGCAATACGACCGCGACTATCCGCGCCATCCGGCCCAAGGGCCGCACGATCAGCCGCAAAGCATGTGCCCGGCTTTCGGGTCCTTGCGGGTGGGTTTGCGCATGCGCCGTGTCGCCACCATCCTGTCGGGTTCAGCCTGCTGCGTCTACGGTTTGACCTTCACTTCGCATTTTTATGGCGCGCGCCGCAGCGTGGGCTATGTGCCTTTCAACTCCGAGACCCTGGTCACCGGCAAATTGTTTGAAGACATCCGTGAGGCGGTGTTCGCCCAAGCCGACCCCGAGCAGGTCGATGCCGTGGTGATCATCAACCTGTGCGTGCCGACCGCCAGCGGTGTGCCGCTGCAACTGTTGCCGCAAGAAATCAACGGGGTGCGCATCATCGGCATCGACGTGCCGGGCTTTGGCGTGCCCACGCATGCCGAGGCCAAAGACGTGTTGGCGGCCGCCATGCTGCGTTACGCCAAGCAAGAGGTTCGCAACGGCCCGGTGATGGCCCCCCGGGGGGGCCGCCAGGCGCTGCCCACCATCGCCTTGCTGGGCGAGATGTTCCCGGCCGACCCGGTGGGCATCGCCCAACTCATCGCCCCGATGGGGCTGGGGGTGGGGGCGGTGGTGCCGATGCGCGAATGGCGCGAGTTGTATGCCGCGCTCGACAGCGTGGCCGTGGCCGCCATCCATCCTTTTTATACCGCCAGTGTGCGCGAGTTCCAGGAGATCGGTCGCCCGATCATCGGTTCCGCGCCCGTGGGTGTCGATGGGGTGCAGTCCTGGCTGACCGACCTGGGTCAACAGCTGGGTTTGCCGCAGGCACAAACCGACCAGGCCCGCAACACCGCCTTATCGGCCATGCGCGAGGCCCTGAAAAAAGCCCGCATTCAGGGTCGCATCACCCTCAGCGGTTACGAAGGTTCAGAGCTCATCGTCGCCCGCTTGCTCATCGAGTGCGGTGCCGATGTGCGGTATGTGGGTTCGGCCTGTCCCGCCACGCCCTGGAACCAGGCCGACGCCCAGTGGCTGCAGGCGCATGGTGCCCAGGTGCAGTTCCGCGCCAGCCTCGAGCAGGACCTGGCCGCCGTGGAAGAGTACCAGCCGCAACTGGCCATCGGCACCACCCCGGTGGTGCAACGTGCCAAACAAATGGCCATCCCTTCCCTGTATTTCACTAACCTCATCTCAGCCCGGCCCCTGATGGGTGTGGCCGGTGTCGGGTCTTTGGTCCAAGTGGTGCAAAGCGCCATCGGCAATCAGGGCCGCTTCGCCGCCATGCGCGAATTTTTCGACCAGGTCGGTGACGGCGACAACGCCGGCGTCTGGGACACCTTGCCCCGTGCCCGCCCCGAGTTTCGGGCCGAGGTGCGACGCCAGGCTGAAAAAGCCGCCAAAAAACGCAAAGCCGAGGAGATGGGGCCATGAGCGCGTTGCCATTCGTCCTTGACCACGACCGCGCCGGTGGCTACTGGGGTGCGGTGTACGTGTTCACCGCCATCAAAGGCATGCAAGTCGTCATCGATGGCCCGGTGGGCTGTGAAAATCTGCCGGTCACCAGTGTGTTGCACTACACCGACGCCTTGCCCCCGCACGAATTGCCCATCGTGGTCACCGGCCTGGGCGAAGAAGAGTTGGGTCGCGATGGCACCGAAGGCGCCATGCGCCGGGCCCACAAAACCTTAGACCCCGAATTGCCCGCTGTCGTGGTCACCGGTTCGATCGCCGAAATGATAGGGGGCGGCGTCACCCCCGAGGGCACCAATCTGCAACGCTTTTTGCCGCGCACCATCGACGAAGACCAATGGCAGTGCGCCGACCGCGCCATGAAATGGCTGTGGACCCAATACGGCCTGCGCAAAGTGCCCAAGGCGCGCGATGTCAAAGCCCGCAAGCCCGAAGAACGCCCCCGGGTCAACATCATCGGCCCTTGCTACGGCACCTTCAATTCCCCCAGCGACCTGGCCGAGATTCGCCGCCTGGTGCAGGGCATCGGGGCCGAAGTGAACATGGTCTTCCCTCTGGGCAGCCACATGGCCGACGTGTCGCGCCTGGTCGAGGCCGACGTCAACATCTGCATGTACCGCGAATTCGGGCGCTTGCTGTGCGAGTCACTTGAACGCCCCTACCTGCAGGCCCCCATCGGCCTGCATGCCACCACCTTATTCCTGCGCAAGCTGGGTGAACTGCTCGGTTTGGACCCCGAGCCTTTCATTGAGCGGGAACGCCACACCACGCTCAAGCCGTTGTGGGATTTGTGGCGCTCGGTGACCCAGGATTTTTTCAGCACCGCCAGCTTCGCGGTCGTCGCCACCGACACCTACGCCCGTGGCCTGAGCCGGTTTTTGTCCGATGAAATGGGCTTGCCCTGTCGCTTCAGCGTATCGCGCAAGCCAGGGGCCAAGACCGACAACGCCCACATCCGCCAACTGTGCCAAACGCAAACCCCGCTCATCATGCTGGGCAGCTACAACGAGCGCATGTACCTGGCCGAGGCCGCCCAGCGCGGTCCAATGCGCACCGCCTTCATTCCGGCCTCATTTCCGGGCAGCATCATCCGCCGCCACACCGGGACCCCCTTCATGGGTTACAGCGGGGCGACTTATCTGGTGCAAGAGGTCTGCAATGCCCTCTTTGACGCCTTGTTCCATATTTTGCCGCTGGGCACCGATCTCGATCAAACCGAGGCCACACACGCCCGCGCCAGTGCCCAACAAAACTGGCAGCCGCAGGCCCAGCAACTGATGACCCAACTGGTCAGTCAGCAGCCTGTGCTGGTGCAGATCTCCGCCGCCCGCCGCTTGCGCGATCACGCCGAGCGCCTGGCCCGCCAGTCGGGCGAGGAAGAGGTGGGGACCCAACATGTCGAGGCCGCAGGGCGTGACATGGGCTGGGAGGTGACTGCATGAGTCGCCTTCTTTGCCCTGTCCGTCGGCGTGCTGTTTCAAATGTCGTGGCAAATCGCTGCGGACACCCAGGTGCACGGGTTGAGTGCACCGTGGGCTTCACGGCCCGATGAAAGGAGCAACCATGTCGAATCGGACTTCCATTTCCGGTCTCAC
>JBEAZY010000074.1:0-2638 GCA_041159205.1 Pseudomonadota bacterium | reverse complement strand
CCGCTGGGGTTTTCACCCACCGGCGAAGCCTTCAACCTGACCATGGAAGAAGTGGCGACCTCAGTCGCCATCGCCTTGCAAGCCGACAAACTCTTGTTCGTCACTGAAACACCGGGCATTCGTCAGCGCCCTGCTGAGCCGGCCTCGGACGACAACCCCATCGACACCGAATTGTCGCTGGCCGATGCCAAGCGTCTGCTTGCAGGCTTGCCGGCCCCCGACGAGCCTTCCGACCTGGCTTTCTACCTGCAGCATTGCGTCAAAGCGTGCGAGGGCGGGGTGGAGCGAAGCCACATTCTGCCCTTCGCCGTGGACGGTGCTTTGCTGCTCGAAATTTATATGCATGACGGCATCGGCACCATGGTGGTCGACGAAAAACTGGAAGAACTGCGCGAGGCGACCCATGAAGACGTGGGTGGCATCTTGCAGCTGATCGAGCCGTTTGAAAAAGACGGCACATTGGTGCGCCGCGACCGGACCGAAATCGAACGCGACATCGAACAATACTCGGTCATCGACCACGACGGGGTGATCTTTGGTTGTGCCGCCCTTTATCCCTACCCTGAATCCGGCACAGCCGAAATGGCGGCACTGACAGTGTCCCCACAGTCCCAGGGGCAAGGCGATGGGGAGAAAATACTCAAGCGCATCGAACATCGCGCACGGGCCATGGGCCTGAAATCCATTTTCGTGCTGACCACCCGAACCACCCATTGGTTCTTGAAGCGCGGCTTTGTTCAAGTCGACCCCGACTGGCTGCCCGAGTCACGCAAACGCAAATACAACTGGGACCGCAAGAGCCTGGTCTTGGTGAAACACTTCTGAAGGACATTCAAATGGCACGCACTGTCAAATGCATCAAACTGGGCATCGAAGCCGAAGGCCTCGATTTACCCCCCTATCCGGGGGAACTGGGCAAACGCATCTGGGAAAGCGTCAGCAAGCAGGCTTGGGCCGATTGGCTGAAGCACCAAACGATGCTGGTCAATGAAAACCGCCTGAACCTGGCCGACCAGAGGGCACGGCAATACCTGGCTCGCCAAATGGAGAACCATTTTTTTGGCGGGGGTGCCGACCAGGCCCAGGGGTATGTGCCGCCGCAAAGCTGAGCCAGCGCCATGCAGGTGGTCGACTGGGACGAGCAAGGGCATCCCTGCAGCAACCTGTACCCGGATGTCTACCGGAGTCGATCAAGGGGCCTGGACCAAGGCCTGGCCCAGGCCCGGCATGTCTTTCTGGGTGGCTGTGAACTGACGGGCGAGCGGGCCGTTTGGCGACATCAAGCCCTATGGTGTGTGCTGGAAAACGGTTTCGGACTCGGCCTGAATTTTCTGGCCACCTGGCAGGCCTGGCGTGCAGACCCCCACCGGCCGGCCCGTCTGCACTATGTCGCCACCGAATCGCACCCGGTTCGGGCTGCCGACCTGTGCCGCAGCACACTGCCCTGGCCTGAATTGCAAGCGCTGGCACAGGATTTGGCACGAAACTGGTGGGGATTGTTGCCAGGCGTGCACCGGATGGCTTTTGATCAAGGGGCCGTGGTGCTCGACCTGGTGGTAGGAGACAGCGCGTGTGCATTGACCCAACTCGACTTCCAGGCCCACAGCATCTATCTGGATGGTTTCAGCCCGCGAGTCAACCCGGGCATGTGGCAAGCCCCGGTGCTGAGCGAATGCACCCGGCTGAGCCGGGCGGGCGCACTCTGGGCCAGTTGGTGCGTGGCTGGTGAGGTCACCCGCACCCTGAGCGCGCTGGGGCTGCAAATCTCCAAAAGACCAGGCCTGCCACCCAAGCGGGAATGCCTGCAGGCCCGTTGGCCCGGGCGACCGAGTGGCGGCGATCAAGTTCCGGCACCCGGACCCCAAGAGCCCGTCTGGGTGCTGGGCGCCGGGCTGGCCGGGGCCAGCACCGCCAGGGCCCTGGCCGAACGGGGTATCCCGGTGTGGGTGCTGGATGCCGGCGGCCCTGCCGCCGGCGCCTCGGGTTTGCCGGCAGGGCTGTGCGCCATACACACCAGCGGCGACGATATCGCACTTTCGCGTTTGACGCGCATGGGTCTGCGCCACACGCTGGCCCGCTTGCAACACCTGCCCGTCGGTCAAGACTGGTCGCCCAGCGGTCTCGATGAGTTGTGTTTGGGCCCCAAGGCCGCACGACAGCCCCCTGAGGACAGCGCCCTGTGCCAGGGGTGGTGGCCCTCGCCCACCGGCACAGAACCCTGGCGCCGCGACTGGTGGCAGGCCATGCCGGGTGGCTGGCATCAACCCCATGCGGCTTGGCTCAAACCCGCCAGTCTGGTGCATCACTTGCTGGACCACCCCGCCATCGAGACCCTGCATTGCCCCGACATCACCGCCTTGGCTCACCGAGACACGGGCTGGCAACTCACCGATCGCTCCAACCGGCGCACCTCGGGCATCAGGCATCTGGTCATCGCCATGGGCCCGGCCAGTGCACCGCTGCTGGCTCCCTTGGGCATCCATCGCCCCATTCAGGCCGTGCGGGGTCAGGTCAGCTTGGGCCGGGTGCCTACGGCCTTGCCCGATGTCTGGCCCCCCCGCCCCCGCAACGGCGATGGCAGTCTGTTGCCCCGCGTGCCCTGGCAGGGCCAGCAGACCTGGATGGCGGGTGCCAGTTT
>JBEAZY010000073.1:0-7498 GCA_041159205.1 Pseudomonadota bacterium | reverse complement strand
CGGCCAAGGCCGCCGGCTGCCCGTTTGTGCTGGTCACCTATGGCTACCATCATGGGGCAGACCTGTCGGCTTTGGGGGCCTTGCAAACCGTGTCGCGCTTGGACCACATCTCAATGGTTGCTTGTTGAAGTGGCTTAACCCTTCAAAGCGCCTGTTCAAACACCTCTGACACGGTTCGGGCATCCACCGATCGCAACACCCACGCGTCCAGCTGTTCCAGATTGGCTTTCTTTATGCGTTGGCCTGTCTGTGCGTCAATTGGTCCGAAGCGTTTTTCAAGCAGTTTGCTCAGGGTGTTTTGCAAGCCCTTTAACTCCCCCTTTTTCTCCCCCTTGCGTTCGCCCTTACGCTCCATCTTCCTATCCCATGCGGCAAATCGTTTGGCCAGATACATGACTTCCCCCTGATTGAAAAGTACATCATCTGTGATCTGGGCCAACGGACTGTCTGGCCCCACGGCTTCTTTGATCCACGCGGCAAACTGATTCCTGAGCTCGCCCGTGTGCGGTAACTGCTGGTGGAGCAAGTTGAGTACTTCAACGAACTCCATGGGGTTGCGTGCCCGCTCGAACCGCATGAGCAAGGTCACCAAATTATGGTGACGCATATTTTGTTCATCTTGGGCATGGATGTCCACCAGGATGAAACTGTGGCGCAACATGCCCTGACGCAACAACCCGACCCTCGACTGCCAGACGCAGTCATGTAAATGGGTGCTGCCCCACCAGCGACGCCGCCCGTTGTAGAGGACGATGCACAGCACGGCGGGTGAATCGCCCCGAGTTTCGTGGTGACCCTTTCAGTTAAGTCAATCAGCGGTTGCTTTTTTACGGGCTAAACCCGATATTTGTTCTCTTTGGTCGCAGGTCAGCAGCAGGTGCATATGCCCCTTAGTTGTAGTAGTCAAAGCTGGACAGGCTAATCATGAAGCTGCCTTGAGTCAGGATTGGAGTGCCAGAAAGAGTTTAAAAATCCCCCCCATAAAATACTTGGGAATGTCTACGATTTACCCCCACGCCGCCCTCATCGACCTCGACGGTACCCTGCTCGACACCCTGGCTGACTTCTCCGTCAGCCTGAACGCCATGCTGGCCGACCTCAACCTGCCCAAGCTCACACAAGAGCAGGTCGAAACCCTCATCGGCCGGGGCAGCGAATACCTGATCCGTGGTGCTTTACAGCTTCAAACCCGGCCCAGCGACCAGACCCAAACCAACGTACCCACACCAGAACAATACGAACGGGCCTGGCAGCTCTACCAAACCCACTACCGCGCCAACAACGGCCTGCACAGCCGCATCTACCCCGGCGTGGTCGAGGGGCTGGAGCAAATGAAGCAATGGGGTTGGACACTGGCTTGCGTCACCAACAAGCCCGCCGAGTTCGCACGAGAGCTGCTGCGCAAAAAGGGCCTGGCCCCCTATTTTCACCATGTGACCGGCGGCGACAGTTACCCCCGCAAAAAGCCCGACCCCATGCCCCTGCTCAAAACCTGCGAGCAATTAAAGACAGACCCTGGCAGAACGCTGATGATCGGTGACTCGATCCACGACGCTCATGCGGCCCAGGCCGCCGGCTGCCCCCTTGTGCTGGTGACCTACGGCTACCACAACGGCGCCGATCTGACCGCCCTGGGTGCACTACAAACGGTGGATCGACTCGATCACATTTCAAGCAGCACATAGCCGGCGCTTTGCATTTTCAATGCGCCTGCTCAAACACCTCGGACACCGTTCGGGCATCGACCGATCGCAACACCCACTCGTCCAGTTGCGCCAGGCTGGCTTTTTTTATGCGTTGACCTGTCAGCGCGTCTAACGGTCCGAAGCGTTTCTCAAGCAGTTTGCTCAGAGTGGTTTGCATGGCAAGCCTGCCTTTCTGCTCCCCCTTGCGCTCCATCTTCCTATCCCATGCTTCAAATCGTTTGGCCAAATACATGACTTCCCCTTGATTGAAAAGTACATCTTGTGTCATTTGGGCCCACGTACTGTCGTGCCCGACTTTTTCAAAAATCCACCGTGCGAATTGACTCCTAAGCTCGCCCGTGTGCGGTAACTGCCGGTGGAGCAAGTTGAGTACTTCAACGAACTCCATGTGGTTTCGTGTCCGCTCGAACCGCATGAGCAAAGACACCAAATGGTTGGCCTGCATATTTTGCTCATCTTGGGCATGGGTGTCCACCAGCACATGGCTGTGGCGCGACAGCCAGTGAGCCATCAGAGGTCAATAGAACATTTGATACACTACCCCCATCATGAACAAAATGCTCAACCGCGTTGCCCCCCTGGCAACCCTGCCCACGGCTTCAGGGCGGGGAGCATGGCCCTGGCGTCAGCCTGCCTGACTGACCCACCCCCATTGGTTCGGGCGCCCTACACCCCGCACCATGATCAGGCCCCCCTGTTGGGGCCACCAAAGCCCACCAACCCATGCCAATCGCCCGCAACGGCGAAACACATCACATCAGGCCAACAAATCATGATCACCGAACTCGAATTCAAAAGCCTGGCCAGCCAAGGCTACAACCGCATCCCCCTCATGGCCGAGGCCTTTGCCGACCTCGAAACCCCCCTGTCGCTATACCTGAAACTGGCCCACGCCAAAGACGCCGGGCGCCACAGCTTTTTGCTCGAATCGGTGGTGGGCGGCGAGCGCTTTGGCCGCTACAGCTTCATCGGCCTGCCCGCCCGCACCTTGGTGCGCGCCAGCGGCTTTGGTCAGCAGGCCCGCACCGAGGTTGTGACCGACGGCAAAGTGGTTGAGTCCGCCAGCGGCAACCCGCTCGACTTCATCGCCGCCTACCAGCAGCGCTTCAAAGTGGCCCTGCGCCCCGGCCTGCCGCGCTTTTGCGGTGGCCTGGCGGGCTACTTTGGCTACGACGCGGTGCGCTACATCGAGAAAAAACTCGAGAACTCCTGCCCCCCCGACACCCTGGGCACGCCCGACATCCTGCTCTTGCAGTGCGAAGAACTGGCCGTCATCGACAACCTCTCGGGCAAGCTGTACCTGATCGTCTACGCCGACCCGGCCCAGCCCGAGGCCTATGCCCACGCCAAGCGCCGCCTGCGCGAGCTCAAAGAACAACTGCGCTACTCGGTCAGCGCCCCGACACTCAAGGCCAGCCAGCCGCACCCGGCCGAGCGCGACTTTGCCAAAGAAGACTACCTGCGCGCCGTCGAGCGGGCCAAGGGCCTGATCGAGGCCGGTGACTTCATGCAGGTGCAAGTGGGCCAGCGAATCAAGAAGCGCTTCACCGAAAGCCCGCTCTCGCTGTACCGTGCGCTGCGCTCGCTCAACCCCAGCCCCTACATGTACTTCTACAACTTCGGCGACTTCCAGGTGGTGGGTGCCTCGCCCGAGATCCTGGTGCGCCACGAGCACACCGAAGAAGGCGAGAAGGTCATCATCCGCCCCCTGGCGGGCACCCGACCCCGTGGCGCCACCCCCGAAAAAGACAAAGCCACCGAGCAGGAGTTGTTGGCTGATCCCAAAGAGCGCGCCGAGCACGTCATGCTGATCGACCTGGCGCGCAACGACATCGGTCGCATCGCCCAGGTCGGCAGCGTCAAAGTGACCGAGGCCTTTGTGGTCGAACGCTACAGCCACGTCATGCACATCGTCAGCAACGTCGAGGGCCTGCTGGTCGACGGCATGACCAATATGGATGTCTTGAAGGCCACCTTCCCGGCGGGCACGCTGACCGGTGCCCCCAAGGTGCATGCCATGGAACTGATTGACCAGCTGGAGCCCGTCAAGCGCGGCATTTACGGCGGCGCCTGCGGCTACATCAGCTACGCCGGCGACATGGACGTGGCCATCGCCATCCGCACCGCCATCGTCAAAGACCAGACCCTGTACGTGCAGGCCGCCGCCGGGGTGGTGGCCGACTCGGTCCCCGAGATGGAGTGGAGGGAAACCGAGCACAAAGCCCGCGCCTTGCTGCGCGCCAGCGAACTGGTCGAAGAAGGGTTGGAGTGAGCACCATGAGCCAAGCAATCAAACTGTTGATGGTCGACAACTACGACTCTTTCACCTACAACATCGTCCAGTACTTCTGCGAGCTGGGTGCTCAGGTCGAGGTGTTTCGCAACGACGAAATCACGCTCGAGGGCATCGCCCAGCGCCGGCCCGACCGGCTGGTGATCTCGCCCGGGCCCTGCTCACCCGCCGAGGCGGGCATCTCGGTCGAGGCCATCCGCCACTTTGCCGGCAAGCTGCCCATCCTGGGCGTGTGCCTGGGGCACCAGAGCATCGGCGCCGCCTTTGGCGGCAAGATCATCCGCGCCCGCGAGCTGATGCACGGCAAAACCAGCGTCATCACCACCACTCAAGAGGGCGTGTTCGCCGGTCTGCCCGAACAGTTCACGGTCAACCGCTACCACTCGCTGGCCATCCAGCGCGAGAGCTGCCCGCCCGAGCTCAAGGTCACCGCCTGGACCGACGACGGCGAGATCATGGGCGTGCGCCACACCAGTTTGCCCATTGAGGGGGTACAGTTCCACCCCGAGTCCATCCTGACCGAGCACGGTCACGCCATGTTGCAAAATTTCCTGAAAAGTTAAACGCCATGACACAGCGCCACGCCATCAGCCCGTCCGAGGCCCTGCAACGCACCATCGAGCACCGTGAGATTTTTCACGACGAGATGCTGCACCTGATGCGCCTGATCATGAACGGCGAGCTCTCGCCCCTGATGACCGCCGCCATCATCACCGGTTTGCGGGTGAAAAAGGAAACCATCGGCGAGATCACCGCCGCCGCCCAGGTCATGCGCGAGTTCTCCACCAAGGTGCAGGTCGCCGACCCCACCCACCTGGTCGACATCGTCGGCACCGGTGGCGACGGTTCGCACACCTTCAACATTTCCACCTGCTCGATGTTTGTCGCCGCCGCAGCGGGCGCCAAAACCGCCAAGCACGGCGGCCGCAGCGTCAGCAGCAAGAGCGGCAGCGCCGATGTGCTGGAAAGCCTGGGGGCCAACATCAACCTGAGTCCCGAGCAGATCGCCCGCAGCATTGCCACCACAGGCATCGGCTTCATGTTCGCGCCCAACCACCACCCGGCCATGAAAAACGTGGCCCCGGTGCGCAAAGAGCTGGGCGTGCGCACCATCTTCAACATCCTGGGCCCGCTCACCAACCCCGCCGGTGCGCCCAACATCCTGATGGGCGTGTTCCACCCCGACCTGGTGGGCATCCAGGTGCGTGCCTTGCAGCGCCTGGGTGCCGAGCACGCGCTGGTGGTCTATGGCCGCGACGGCATGGACGAGGTCAGCCTGGGCGCGGCCACGCTGGTGGGCGAGCTCAAAGACGGCGAGATCACCGAGTACGAGATCCACCCCGAAGACTTCGGCCTGCCCATGGCCAGCAACCGCGCCTTGCGCGTCGAGACCCCTGAAGAGTCGCGCGCCATGCTGCTGGACGTGCTCGACAACCAGCCCGGCGCGCCCCGCGACATCGTGATTTTCAACGCCGGTGTGGCCCTGTATGCCGCCAACGTCAGCGCCGACATCGCCGCTGGCATCGCCCTGGCGCGCCAGGCGGTCGAGTCGGGCGCGGCCCGGGCCCGGCTGCAGCAATTCATCGACTTCACAAAGGCCGCCGCATGAGCGACATCCTGCAAAAAATCGTGGCGGTCAAGCGCGAGGAAATCGCCGCCGGACTGAAAAAGAAATCGCTGGCCGCCATGCGCGAAGACGCCGAGAGCCGCATCCTCACGCGCGACTTCGAGGGCGCCCTGCGCGCCAAGATCAAAGCCGGCCAGGCCGCCGTCATCGCCGAGGTCAAAAAAGCCAGCCCCTCCAAGGGCGTGCTGCGGGCCGACTTTGTGCCCGCCGACATCGCTCAAAGCTATGCCGAACACGGCGCGGCGTGTTTGTCGGTGCTGACCGACCAGCAGTTTTTTCAGGGCTGCAACGACTTCCTCAAACAAGCCCGCGCCAGTTGCGACCTGCCGGTGCTGCGCAAAGACTTCATGGTCGACCCCTATCAGGTGTTCGAGGCCCGCGCCATCGGCGCCGACTGCATTTTGCTGATCGCCGCTTGCTTGTCTGACGCGCAGATGCAAGAGCTCGAAGCCGTGGCCGGGCACCTGGGCATGGCGGTCTTGGTCGAGGTGCACGACGCCACTGAACTGCAACGCGCGCTGAAGC
The DNA here is from genome assembly GCA_041159205.1 of Pseudomonadota bacterium. Classification (GTDB taxonomy): domain Bacteria; phylum Pseudomonadota; class Gammaproteobacteria; order Burkholderiales; family Burkholderiaceae_C; genus Limnohabitans. Next base: position 1,347 of record JBEAZY010000073.1, on the reverse strand, counting down.
TCAAAACCCCCCTGCTGGGCATCAACAACCGCAACCTGCGCACCTTTGAAGTGACCCTGAACACCACGCTGGGCATGCTGGCCGATGTGCCCGCGGATAAGTTGCTCATCACCGAAAGCGGCATCTTGCAGCGCAGCGACGTGCAGACCATGCGCGATGCGGGCGTGCATGCCTTTTTGGTCGGCGAGGCCTTTATGCGCGCCGAAGACCCCGGTGCCGCCCTGGCCGACTTGTTTCAATAAGCCTGCCTCAGGCCTGCACCGAAGCCAGACATGGGTCGCCCCAAAGGCAGCAAAAACAAAGCCAGGCCGGTCGACACCACCGGCGACCTGTTTGACCCCGCGCCCGCCGGGGCCAACGACGACGCGGCGGTCGACCCACCAGTCGACCTACCACTCGACCCCTCCACCCCGCGCCTGCGCAGCGCCAACCCCGCAGACTGGCCCGCCCACGCCGACTGGCAAGCGCTCTTGAGCGCGTTTTGGGCGTCCGACACCGGGCGCGGCCTGCTGCGCCAGTTGCAAAGCCGCCTCGACGCCGGGGCGGTGATCTACCCGCCCCAGCCCTTGCGCGCGCTGACGCACCTAGCCCCGCAAGATGTGCGGGTGCTGATCCTGGGCCAGGACCCCTACCACGGCCCCCATCAGGCCGAGGGGTTGGCGTTCTCGGTCGCACCTGGCGTCAAGCCGCCGCCGTCTTTGCGCAATATTTTCAAAGAACTGCAGCGCGACCTGGGCTGGGCCATGCCCGCCAGCGGCAGCCTGATGGCCTGGGCCGATTCGGGGGTGCTCTTGCTCAACACCAGCCTCACGGTCGAAAACGGCCAGGCCGCCAGTCACGCCAAACTGGGCTGGCAGTCCCTCACCGACCTGATCGTGACCGAAGTGGCGCGCCGCAGCCCGCACTGCGTGCACCTGCTCTGGGGCGGGCACGCGCAGGCCAAGGCTGGATTGATCGAGCAGACCACCCGTCAGCATGGCCACGCCGCGCTGGTGTTGCAAGCCAACCACCCGTCCCCCTTGTCGGCCCTGCGCCCGCCCCAGCCCTTCCTCGGCTGCGGCCACTTTGGCCAGACCCAAGCCTGGCTGCAAGGGCAGGGCGTCAGTTGGACATGGTCGACCCTGCCCTCTATTAGTAAGTGAGTGCTAACATCTATTTTGAGGCCTCCTTCGAACCCTTCGGCACTGCGTGGTTATCTTGTCGGCGGGGCGAAAAATGTGCTATAGTCTGTGGTTCGCTGGAGGGGTGCCCGAGTGGCTAAAGGGGGCAGACTGTAAATCTGTTGGCTTACGCCTACGTTGGTTCGAATCCAACCTCCTCCACCAGCAAGGGCAGTGTGCGACAGCA
>JBEAZY010000072.1:0-20780 GCA_041159205.1 Pseudomonadota bacterium | reverse complement strand
TAGTGGCGGCGCCTGACGGCGAGGTTTGGGTCCAGGTCGATGGCCTGAGTGCGGGTGTCAGCGTGCTGGGGGGCCACCTGGGCCGTCTGCGCGAAGGCATCAGCGTGCGCACCACTGCGCCCAAGGGGAAATGAAGGCATGTGGTTCACCCGCGTCAGCCTGCAAAACCCGGTCTTCGCCACCATGGTCATGCTGGCCTTGGTGGTGCTGGGCTTGTTCTCATACCAGCAACTCAAGATAGATCAGTTTCCCAACATCGATTTGCCGGTGGTGGTGATCACCACCGAATACCCCGGTGCCGCGCCCGAGATTGTCGAGGCCGAGGTCAGCAAGAAAATCGAAGAGGGGGTGAACAGCATCGCCGGCATCAACGCCCTGACCTCGCGCAGCTACGAGGGACAGTCGGTGGTGGTGATCGAGTTTCAGTTGCACATCGATGGCCGCAAGGCCGCTGAAGATGTGCGCGAAAAGGTGGCTGCCGTGCGCCCCCTGTTGCGCGACGAAGTCAAGGAACCGCGCGTGTTGCGCTTTGACCCCAGCAGCCGGGCCGTGTGGTCGCTGGCAGTGGTGCCCGACAGCGCCACGGCCGGTCCGTCCGGCTTGCCCAGCACGGTGGCCATGACGCAGTGGGCCGACCAGGTGCTGAAAAAACGGCTGGAAAATGTGCGTGGTGTGGGCGTGGTCAATCTGGTGGGCGGCACCAAGCGCGAAATCCAGATCCAGCTCAAGCCTCAAGCCATGAATGCCTTGGGCATCACCTCTGACCAGGTGGCGCAGGCAGTGAAGAGCGAAAACCAGGATTTCCCGTTGGGCAGCGTGCGCTCGAGCGACCGCGAGCGGGTGTTGCAAATTGAAGGCCGCATGAAGCGGCCTGAAGATTTCAACGACATCATCGTCGCCCGCCGGGGCAATCAGTCAGTGCGCCTGGGCCAGGTCGCCACCGTGGTCGATGGCCCGCAAGAATTGGAGAACATGGCGCTCTACAACGGCGAGCGCACCCTGCTGCTGACCGTGCAAAAGGCCCAGGATGAAAACACGATAGACGTCATCGATGGCTTGAACAAGACTTTGCGCGAGATGCAAAACCTGGTACCCGCCGGTTTGCGCTTGGAACCGATTTACGACGGTTCGCGCATGATCCGTGTGTCAGTCAACAATGTGCGGCGCACCCTGATCGAGGGTGCCTTGTTGACGGTGCTGATCGTGTTCCTGTTCCTGAATTCATGGCGCTCGACGGTGATCACGGGCCTGGCCTTGCCCATTGCCATCATCGGTTCGTTTTTGTTCATGCACGCATTGGGCTTCACCATCAATATGGTGACCCTGATGGCGCTGTCGCTGTGCGTGGGCCTCTTGATCGACGATGCGATTGTGGTGCGTGAAAACATCGTGCGCCATGTGCAAATGGGTAAATCCGCCTTCAATGCCGCCTTGGACGGCACCCAAGAGATAGGCCTGGCGGTGCTGGCCACCACCTTGTCCATCGTCGCGGTGTTTTTGCCGATAGGCTTCATGCAGGGCATCATCGGCAAGTTTTTTCACGAGTTCGGCCTGACCATCGTGGTCGCGGTTTTGATCTCGATGTTCGTGAGTTTCACGCTCGACCCCATGCTTTCAAGCATCTGGCACGACCCCAGCATCCACCGCCGCGATGGCAGCGGCCATGGCGGCAGCCTGTACGAACGAACCCTCGGGCGACTGACCCTGAAGTTTGAACACTGGACCGAAGGCCTGGGCCGGGGTTACCAAAGCGCCTTGTCTTGGGCCTTGCGGCATCGCAAGAAGACCTTGCTGGGTGCTGTGGGCGTATTCGCCCTCAGTATTTTCATGGTCCGGTTCTTGGGCACCGAGTTCGTGCCCAAGGCCGACTTCTCTGAGACCTCGGTGAACTTCTACGCCCCGGTCGGTTCGTCCATCGAAATGACCGAGGCCAAATCACGCCAGGTGGATGCGATTTTGCGCGAGTGGCCCGAGGTGCGCTACACCCTGACCACCATCAACACCGGGAACGCCCAAGGTAAGATCTACGCCAGTGTGTATATCAGGCTAGTTGATCGGCATCTGCGCCAAAAGGGCTTGGATGACATCGTGGCCGAGTTCAGGCAAAGGCTGGCGCAAGTGCCGGGCATCACCGTCACGCACGCGGGCCAACTGGATGTGGTGGGTGGCAACAAGCAAATCGAGTTCTCGCTCACGGGCCCCGACCTCAAAGAGCTGGAACGACTGAGCCTGCGCCTGATGGCGAAGCTGCGTGCGATTCCAGGTTTGGTCGATCTGGACTCCAGCGTCAAGCCCGACAAGCCGACGCTGGATGTGGAGGTCAACCGGGGCGCCGCCGCCGAATGGGGGCTGAGCGTGGGCACCCTGGGCTCGCAACTGCGCCGTTGGGTCGCGGGTGAGACCATGGGCAACTGGCGCGCGCCAGATGACCAAACCTACGACGTGATCGTTCGCCTGCCGCCTGCCGGACGCAATACCGAAGGCGACATCGCCGGTCTGCCCATCGCCTTGCCCACCCCGGCCGCCGATGGCCAAGCGCGTGTCATCCGGCTTGATCAGGTGGCCCAAGTGGTGGCTGGCACCGGTTCAAACCAGATCAATCGGCGCGACCTGTTGCGCGAGGTCAGCATGAACGGCAACGCCTATGGGCGCTCGGCGGGCGAGATTTCCACCGACATCCGCAACGCCATGGCCGAAATCGATTTGCCGCCGGGCTATGCCTTTCAGTTCAGCGGTTCAACCAAAAACATGGCGGAGTCCTTCTCTTATGCCTTGTCGGCGCTGGCCATGGCGGTCATCTTTATTTACATGATTCTGGCCAGCCAGTTCAAAAGCTTTTTGCAGCCCCTGGCGCTGATGACCTCCTTGCCCCTGACCTTGATCGGGGTGGTCGCCGCCTTGCTGCTCTTCAGATCGACCCTGTCAATGTTCTCGATCATCGGGGTGGTGATGCTGATGGGCTTGGTGACGAAAAACGCGATTTTGCTGGTCGACTTCGCCATCCGCGCCCGCGAGGGCCGGGTGGGTGATGGCAGCGGAGCGCGCCCCTTGTCGCGGGAAGAGGCGCTGTTACTGGCGGCCCGGGTGCGTCTGCGGCCCATCCTGATGACCACTTTGGCCATGATATTTGGCATGGTGCCGCTGGCTTTTGCCCTGACCGAAGGCTCTGAGCAACGGGCCCCCATGGGCCAGGCCGTGATAGGCGGGGTGATCACCTCGTCCATTTTGACCTTGGTGGTGGTGCCGGTGGTGTATTGCTATATGGACGACTTGGCCCAATGGCTGAAACGCCGCTTGCTTGGCTCCGCCAAGGCACAAGACCACAACGCTTAAAATGTCATTTTTGATCTCAGCACCGATGTCATCATGAATTTCGAACAAGCCCGCTTCAATATGGTCGAACAGCAGATTCGCACCTGGAATGTGCTCGACACTGCCGTGCTTCAGGCCTTGTCTTCGTTGCCGCGTGAAGGTTTTGTGCCGGCGGCCTATCAAAGTCTGGCTTACACAGACACCGAAATCCCTCTGGGGCACGGTCAATTCATGTTGCCGCCCCGGGTTGACGCCCGGCTGGTGCACGACCTGGGGCTGACCGGCACCGAGGAAGTGCTGGAGATCGGTTCAGGCAGCGCTTATCTGACGGCCCTGCTGTCCCGACGCGCCCAGCGTGTGATCGGCCTGGAGATCGTTCCCGAGTTGGCCGCGCAGGCCCAACAAAACCTGGCCCGGGCAGGCATCACGAATGCCGAGGTCGGGGTGGGCGATGGCTCGCGCACGATGATGGATGAGGCCCCTTTTGACGCCATCGTGCTGGGCGGCTCGGTGGCCGAAGTGCCCTCGGTGTTGCTGACACAATTAAAAATCGGAGGCAAGCTGATCGCCATTGTGGGCGAAGAGCCCATGATGCAAGCCTGTCTCTATCAGCGGGTCGCCCCCGAGCAATGGTCCAGCCGGGCCCTTTGGGATGTGGTGGCACCTCCCCTGAGTGGTTTTGCCCAACCCAGCCGCTTCAGATTCTGATCATGATCGACCAAGTCACCCCCGCCCAGTGGATCGATTGGAAGACGCGACACGCGGCTTTGGGCGATGCCCTGCTGCTCGATGTAAGGGAAGACTGGGAAGTCCAAAATGCCAGTGTGCGGGCCGAAGGCTTCGATTGGGTACACATCCCCATGGGCCAATTGGTGGTCCGCTTGGCTGAACTCGACCCGCAGCGCCCCATCGCCTGTCTGTGCCATCACGGCAGCCGCAGCATGCAGGTTGCGCAATTTCTGACCCAAAAGGGTTTCCACAAAGTGGCCAATATCGCCGGTGGAATCCATGCCTGGTCGGCCCAAGTCGCCCCATCGGTCCCTGTTTATTGACCTTCAAGAGCAACACCATGACACCACTGCGTCTGCACCCCATGATTTTTGCCCTGGCCCTGGCCAGCATGGGCAGCAGCCGGGCGCAAAGCCTGGTCGATTTGTATGGCGCCGCGAAAAAATACGACGCCACTTACCTCTCCGCCGTGGCGCAGTACGAAGCCAACCGCGCCCGCGCCGATCAGGCTTTGGCAGGCGTATTGCCGCGTGCCGCCTTGAGCGCAAGCACGCAGCGCACGGGCGTGGATGTCGAACCCTTTGGGCCCGGGGCCAATGTGAGTGCGGCCACCTCGCCCTATTACCGATACTTCTCGACCCATGCCATGACGCTGAGCGCGGCGCAACCCTTGTACAACCCCGCTAACCGCCTGTTTTACGAACAAAGCCGAAAACAATTGGCACAAGCGGTGCAGTTGCTGGTGACGGCCGAGCAAGACCTCTTGGTCAAAACCAGCCAAGCCTATTTTGATGTGCTGGGCAGCCAGGACAGCCTGAGTTTTGTGCGGGCCCAGAAAGCGGCCGTCAGCGAGCAACTGGCCGCCGCCAAACGCAATTTCGAAGTGGGCACCGCCACCATCACGGACACGCGCGAGGCCGAGGCCCGGTTTGACCTGATCCGGGCGCAGGAAATCGCCGCAGAAAACGATTTACGCGTCAAGCGCCTGGCGCTGGACCAATTGGTGGGCATGACCAATGCCCAACCCCTGCCCTTGAACACCCAGGCCGAATTGAGCGCACCGGCCCCCAATGACCCCGAAGCCTGGGTTTCTGCAGCCATGCGGCAACACCCCAGTTTGCTCAGCGCCGAACTCAATGCCGAAGTGGCCAGAATGGAGATCGATCGGGCCCGCGCCGGTCACCTGCCCACGCTGGAACTGCAAGCCAATTTGGCACAGACCCGCAACGCAGGCGGCACGTCTCTGAGTGGCCTGAGCAGCCAGATCAATAGCCAGGCCGTGGGTCTGGCCCTGAACATGCCCTTGTTTGCCGGTTTCTCGGTGCAAAACAGGGTCGCCGAGACTGTGGCTCTGGAAGAGAAAGCACGCCTGGACCTGGAAGCGGCGCGTCGCAACGTGAGCCAGGCGGTACGAACGGCCTATTTGGGTTTGGTGTCGGGCATCGGCCAGGTCAACGCATTGAAAGCCGCCGAAGATTCGAGCCAACTGGCCTTGGATGCCAACAAACTGGGCTATACCGTGGGTGTGCGCATCAACATCGATGTGCTGAATTCGCAAAGCCAGCTCTACCAGACCAAGCGCGATTTGGCCCAGGCCCGCTACAACGTCCTGCTGGGTTCACTGAAACTGCGCCAGGCCAATGGCACGCTGCAAGCGCAAGACCTGCAGTCGGTCAGCAATCTTTTGAAGTGATCAGAGCGACCAGGGCCAAAGCCATGCGCTCGGCGGCCCCCCGGTGCCCTTGCAGCAGAGTCAGTCCTCGGGCCGACATGGCCTGTGTCACATCGGTTTGCGCACACCACTGCGCTGCCAGCGCCACGCCCTGCGCCATGTCTTGCACGCGGGCGGCAGCCTGCGCCTCTATGGCGTCTTCGCTGGCTTGCCCGAAGTTGTAGGTGTGCGGCCCCAGGATCACCGGGCAGGCACAGGCCAGCGCCTCGATCAGGTTTTGGCCACCATAACGCCCAAAACTCCCGCCCATGAGGGCCAAACGCGCCAAGGCGTAATAGAAGGGCATTTCACCCAGGGTGTCGCCCAGCAGCACGGTGCGGGGGCTTAGTCCGGCCTGCACCAAAGCCTGAGGGTCTTCGGGCCAGCGGCTGCGACGCAGCACTTGCCAACCCGCGTCTTGCAACAGTGCCGCCACTTCGTCAAATCGTTGCGGGTGACGGGGCACCACGCAGGGCAAAAAGTCTGCGGGGTGCTGCGCCAGCGCCTGGACCCAGGCGACCTCCTCTCCTTCGCGTGAGCTGGCCAACAACACAATGGCTTGGGGCCATTGGGCGCGCAGCGCACGGCCCGCTTCAACCTGTGCTGCATCGACCTGCAAATCGAATTTGAGGTTGCCCAAAACCGCCATGCGAGTCACCCCGAGTTGGGCCAGTCGGGCCGCATCGGCCTCGGTCTGCGCCCATACCTGGCCCAGCGCCGCATAAGTGGGCCGGGCCCAAAAGCCCAGTTGCAGCGCTTGGCGTAAAGACTTTTCGCTCAGGCGGGCATTGGCCAAGACCAGTTCAATGCCGTGCGAGCGACAAGCCCGCACCAGATTGGGCCAGACCTCGGTCTCGATCAACAGACCTAGCTTGGGCTGAAAATGGCGCAAGAAGCCCTCTACGGCTTCCCGGGTGTCCCAGGGCAACCAGGCTTGACAGTCACCCTCTTGCAGCAAAGATGAGCCTTGGCCCCAGCCGGTGGCCGTACCGTGGGTGAGCAAGACCCGCAAGGCCGGGGCTTGCCGGCGCAAGGCTTGCAGCAAAATGCCGGCTGCCCGGGCCTCGCCCAACGAGACCGCATGGATCCAGAGGTCGACCGGCTGGGGCGGGCCTTCATAATGCCCAAACCGCTGTGCCATGTGCTTGCCATACAGCGGCTCGTTTTCGGCACGTCGCACCAGCTTGCGCCGCAACCAGGGTTGCAAGGTGCGCATCATGAGGTCGTATAACCACCACCTCATGGGGGGGCCCCCAAGACCTGTTGCCAGGCCTGCCAGACCGATTCGACCGACGGGCAAGGCGCCGCCACCAATCCGATCTGGTGGGCCGCGTGTTGCGGCCCGGTGCGCCATGCGGTGTCAAAGTTATACAACTGCACGTGGGGCAGACCCAGTGCCACGGCGATGTGGCTCAGGCCGCTGTCTACCCCGATCACGCCGCCCAAGCCCGCCATTTCGGCGCTCAGACGGTCCAGCGGCCAACGAGGCCAGACCTGGCTGCCCGGCAAGGCATCCTGCAAGCGCAGGGCGCGGGCTTCCTCCACCGCGCTGCCGTGAGGGAACACCGGCACCCAAGCTTCTGACTGCAGGCGCCGCCCTATTTCGATCCAATGCGATTCGGGCCACAGTTTGTCATCGCGCGATGTGCCATGCACGCACAACACTTGGCGCGCCTTCAGGCCTTCGGTTCTGAGCATGCGCGCCAAGCCAGGCTGAAATGAAGGCAAGGCATAAGCCAAAGCCTGGGCACAGACCGCACGCGCTCTGTCCACCGCGTGAATGTGCGTCGGCACCGAGATCAGCCGGTTCGCCGCCCAGCGGGTGGGGGCCTCGTAAGATGAGCCTTCGGTGCGGTGCGCCATGGCCACCCGTTGCCCACCGACGGCGACATGCGCCAAACGGCTGACCCAGGCCGATTTGGTCAGGCCCTGCAGGTCGATGACACTATCGTATTCATGCGCGCGCAATTGAGCCAAAAAAGCCTTCCAGGCGCTTCTGGTCTCGGTGGCCCAGGGTCGGCGCCGCCAACGCCGCAAGTCCATCTCGATGACCGTGTCTATGGCCGGGCACAGGCGCACCACTGCGGCAAAGGCGGGCTCTACCACCCAATCGATGCGGGCCTGAGGCAGGCAGGCGGCGATATCCATCGCGGCGGGCAAGGTGTGAACCACATCGCCCAAAGAGGATAACTTGATCAGCAGCACCCTCAATGGGCGGCCTCTTTCACTTGGGCATCGGGCTTGACCGCGCGCAGCAAGGCCATCATGTCGGCCTCAATGCGTTGCAGCGCGGTTCGGGTCTGGCCCTCGAAACGCAGCACCAGCACGGGGGTAGTGTTCGAGGCCCGTATTAGGCCGAAGCCATCCTGCCAGTCGATGCGCACACCGTCGATGTCAGACAACTGCGGCAGGTGCGCCAAGCCGGGCAAACCTTGTTCACGCACCATCTGCAGCAGTTGGGCCGTGACGCGGGCGGGTTCGCCCTCTGCACAGGGCACATTGATCTCGGGGGTCGATTCGCTGCGGGGCAGTTCGGACAACACCTGCCCGGGGTTCGCATATCGGCTGAGTATTTCCAGCAAGCGGGCCCCGGCGTAGGTGCCGTCATCGAATCCGAACCAACGTTCTTTGAAAAAAATGTGGCCGCTCATCTCGCCGCCCAGCGGCGAGTCCGTCTCGCGCATGCGGGCCTTGATCAATGAGTGGCCGGTTTTGTACATCTCGGGCACGCCACCCGCTTGCGCAATGGCCGGAGCAAGTTGTTGCGAGCATTTGACGTCGAACAAAATGCGCCCTCCGGGACAACGGCTGAGCACGTCGCGGGCGAACAAGACCAACTGGCGATCGGGGAAGATGTTTTCGCCGGCAGGCGTCACAATGCCCAGCCGATCACCATCGCCATCGAATGCCAGACCCAGGTCGGCGTCGTGTTGCCGCAAAGCAGCCTGCAAGTCGCGCAGGTTTTCGGGTTTGCTCGGGTCGGGGTGATGGTTGGGAAAGTGGCCATCGACTTGGCTGAACAGTTCAGTCACTTCGCAACCCAGGGCACGATAGATGGCGGGGGCTGAGGCGCCCGCCACACCATTGCCAGAGTCAACCACAATTTTCAGCGGTCGAGACAGGCGGACGTCGCCCGTGATGCGGTCTTGGTAAGCAGACTGCACATCACTGTGGCGCAGCAAACCGCCTGTGCGCAATTGCCAGCCTTCGGTCTCGATCAGCTGCCGCAGCAACTGAATTTCTTCGCCATAAATGGCCCGCCCGGCCAACACCATCTTGAACCCGTTGTGGTCTTTGGGGTTGTGGCTGCCGGTGACCTGGATGCCGCTGTGACACAAGGTATGGGCCGCGAAATACAGCTGGGGGGTGGTGACCATGCCCACATCGATGACCTCGATGCCGGCTTCGACCAAACCCTGCATCAGCGCCTGCTGCAATTCAAGGCCGCTCAGTCGGCCATCGCGCCCCACGGCCACCTCGCGTTCGCCCTGCGTCAGGGCATGGGTACCGAAAGCGCGACCCAAGGCTTGTGCCGTATGGACATCGAGGGTCGAGGGCACCACGCCACGGATGTCATAGGCTTTGAAGATGGATGCAGGCACTTTCATGCCCTCCATTGTAGGCGGCGACTCCGGGCATGGTTCACCGCACAGGCATACAATGAAACGAAGCACAGGAGGCTTGCCATGTCAGTGGTCTACACCGTGGTACCCACCCCTTTGGGGGATGTCATTATTGCCGCCGATGCCGTGGCCCTGGCCGGCGTCTGGTTTGAAGGTCAGGCGCACGGGCCCAACACCCGGGCCTGGCGGCGCGATGATGCAAACCCGCTGTTGCGCCGGGCCTGCATGCAGGTGCAGCGCTACATCCGGGGTGAACTCAGCGACTTCGATCTGCCCATCAAAGACGGGGTAGGAACGCCTTTTCAGCGCCGGGTCTGGCAACAGGTGCGGCGCATAGGCCGCGGACAGGTGCGCACCTATGCAGAAATCGCCTCAGAGCTGGGTCACCCCCGTGCGGCACGTGCCGTGGGCGCGGCGGTGGGGCGCAACCCCTGGTTGATGCTCGTGCCCTGCCATCGCGTGGTCGGGCAAGGGGGTCGTCTGACGGGCTATGCCGCCGGCTTGGCGCGCAAACAAGCCCTGCTGCGCTTGGAAGGTGTTTTGCATTGAACGATGTCTCCAACCAACGGCACTGGCTCTTCACCTTTGTATCGCTGGCTGCCATTTGGGGCTCCTCTTTCTGGTTGTTGCACGCGGCTTCGGCTGAGTTGGGTCCTTGGACCACCGCCTGGTTGCGCGTCAGTCTGGCTGGACTGATTTTGTTGCCCCTGGTCTGGTGGCGCGGACAAGCCGCGTTATTGTGGCGGTATGCGCGTCCCTTGATGCTGGTAGGTTTGCTGAACTCTGGCTTGCCGTTTGCGTTGTATGGCTACGCCTTGATGCAACTGAGCACCGGCTTGGCTGCCATTCTCAACAGCATGGCCCCCTTGTTTGGTGCCCTGGTGGGCTGGCTATGGTTCAAAGATCCATTAAGTCGCTGGCGCAGTCTGGGCCTGCTTCTAGGCTTCAGCGGGGCCACATTGCTGGCCATGAACGCCCCCGGGGGCATCAGCCTGCAGCCCGGGGGCTCGGGCTGGGCGGTGCTGGCCTGCCTGGGCGCCACGCTGTCCTACGGCATCAGTGGCAACCTGACGCAACGCCAACTCAAGTCGCTGCCGCCGATGGTGATTGCCGCAGGCACTCAATTGGGGGCTGGTGTGTTGTTGGCTGCCCCGGGCATTGCGCTTTGGCCGCAGAACCCGGTCAGTGTGTCGGCTTGGCTGGCCTTGGGCGCGGTCAGTCTGTTTTGCACGTCCTTGGCCTACATTCTGTTTTTTGGTCTGATCCAGCGCCTTGGCTCGACGGCGGCCATGACAGTCACGTATGTCACTCCCGTCTTCGCCACCACTTTGGGGGTGGTCGCCCTGGGTGAAACGTTCAGCCTGGCCATGCTGGGCTGCGCCGCCATCATCTTGCTGGGCACCGCACTGGCCACCGGACTGCTCGGGCCACGCCGGTCATGAGATGATTCGGTGCTTGAGCGAACCTGAAACAAACCAACCATGTCAGATTCATACGCACGAAGACAAGTCTTGGGCTGGGCATTGGCCATGGCCGGGGTGGGCCTGACCGGATGTGCCAGCGCCCCTGAATACAAACCTCAACGCGGCCAATTGGGCAAAGACGTGATGTGGTTGCCCACCAGCGAGCGATTGACCGAAAAGATGTTGCAATTGGCCGGGGCGGGCCCGCAAGACCTGCTCTATGACCTGGGGGCCGGCGATGGCGTGATCCCGATTTACGCCGCCAAAACACGGGGTCTGCGGGCCGTTGGCATTGAATACAACCCGAAATTGGCCGAACATGCGCGCCTAAATGTGCAGCGTGCGGGCGTGACGGACCGGGTCAAAATCATCACCGGTGACATCTTCGCCGAAGACTTCAGCCAAGCCAGCATCGTCACCATGTACCTCTTGCCTGAAATCAATCAGCAATTGCGACCCACCCTGCTGGCCATGAAGCCCGGCACACGGCTGGTCTCGAACAGCTTTGACATGGGCGATTGGGAGCCTGACGCGCGATTTGAAGAAGGCCGCGAATTGGCCCTGATGTGGATCGTGCCGGCCACGGTACAAGGGCAATGGTCATTGCAATTTCCCGAGCGACGCTGGGCAATGCGGCTGCAGCTGAGCCAGCGCTACCAACTCATCGGAGGCAGCTTGATGATCGAGAACCAATCGCAACCGATGCTGGGGGCCAGTCTGCGCGGCTCAGAGTTACGCTTTGCGTTCATAGGCCCCGATGAAGGCACCTATCAGGTGCGGATGCAAGTACAAGGGAAAACGCTCAAGGGCGAGGTCACCAGTTACGGTGTGACGCACGAGATCACGGGCAACCGGCTCTAGCCCTGGGCAAGTCACAGGGTGAGCAAGCTGGACATGCCGACCGAATCGATCTTGAGCAAATCGTCATCGCCTGGTGCTTGCAGCACATGCGTTTGCGCCCACCAGGCCAATGCCACAGCGGCCAGCATCCAGACCCAGGGCCTCCAGGCGGCCGAGGGACGACGCCCCAACACCCCACCCAGTCCCGCCAGATTCCATTGGAACTGACGCCCTGCGACCACCTTGGCCGGCAAGACCCGGGCAAGGGCTCGCTCGGCAAACGGGGCCGACAGCGGGGGGCTGGGGTCTTGGCGCAACAGTTGTTTGAGTTGCTCGTCATTCAGCATATTCGGGCTCCAAAATCTGTTTTAGCCTAGCCTTGGCACGGTGCAGCAACTGATCGGCGGCGTTGCGCTCAATCTGCATCGCATCGGCAATTTCAAGCGCCGTAAAGTCATGGTAAGCCCACAGGCTGATGGCCATGCGCTGGCGCGGTGCCAGGGCCTGCAAGGCGCGCTGCACCCGGCTGACTTGCTCGCCTTGACTGAGGGCCTGCTCGGGGTCATGGACAGGGTCGATGGCGAGTGCCCCATCGGTCAAGTCGGAATCGAAGCGCACCGGATCGAGGGCGCGCAGACGGTCCAGACACAGGCGCGCGACCAGGGTGTGAAAATAGGTGCTCAGGCGCGAGTCGCCCTGATATTGACGCAAGCGAAAGAGTTTCTCCAGCCCCTCTTGCACCACATCTTCGGCCATGGCCCGGTCACCCAGCATGCGCCAGGCCAGCCGGTGGGCGGGTGTGGACAAGCGCATCACCAACAGCCTGGCCGCCAACGCGTCGCCCTTATGGGCACGCGCCAGCAGGTCAAAGTCATCGGCGGCCGTGGTCGTTTTGATCGGTTCCATGGGGTGCGGCGTCCATCGGTCCGTGGGCGTCATGGGGGTCGTGCCTCATCATGCCATGCGGCCCATGCGGTGCGCCATGGTTGTAGCGCATGCGATGCATGTCATCGCGCCACTTTTGCCGCTCTTCGGGGCTCATGCGCTCATACATGCGACGTCGCTCCTGGCGCATTTCTTCCCGCTCTTCGGGCGTGAGCCTTCCGACCATCGATTGACGCATCTCCCGCATTTCTTTTTTTTGCTCGTCGCTCATGGCCAGCCAGTCGGCATGCATGCGTTCGTGCACCATTTGACGCTCTTGCGGGCTCAAGCCCTCCATTTTTTGCCGGACTTTTTCACGAAACTGGCGTCGCTCCTGCGGTGTGGCTTGCGCCATTGCCTGATGCAGGCTGCGGGCCTGCTCAAAGCGCTGTTGCGGGGTGAGCCTGGCCACCTCGCGCGGATCAGGTGGCTCTGGCAAGGCGGCGTGGGCCAAGACGCCCGAGGTCAGGGCCATCAGCAGCAAAAGTCGTTTGAGTGGGGCTTTCATGGAACAGTCCTTGTGAGGTTGACCTGCTTATGACGGCGCATCCGGGTATTTTCTTATGCCTGTTTGAAGCGAGTGTCCTGTTCTTCATTGTAAATTTATGTATATTTACGAATATGTGGCCATCCACCCAAACCCTCACCTCTGGTGTCCTGATCACCGCGGCCTTGCTGGTGCTGGGGGCTTGTTCATCCGGGTCGCCTTTGACCCGGCACGACGGCTCGACGGCTCCGGCCATGGCCAATCCCACAGACTTGCCGCAGCCGATTCAGGGGGCGAGCAGCTGGCGGCCTGAGCAAACGGCGCAGTGGCGCGAGGTCAGGCTACCGGGCAAGGTGCCGACCGAATACCGACTGGTTAGCCTGGGGGGGCAGTCCTGGTTGCGGGCCGACGCCCGACGCTCTGCCAGCTTGCTCAGCCAGGTCGTGGACATCGACGTCAGGCACCATGGGCGCATCCGCTTTGACTGGCGAATTGAGTTGGCCTTGCACGACGCCGATGTGGCACTGCGTGACAAAGAGGACTCGCCGGTTCGGCTGATGCTGGCCTTTGACGGCGACCGCAGCGAGTTTTCGACCAGGGACGCGGCAATGAGCGAGTTGACCCAACTGATGACTGGCGAGCCCCTGCCCTATGCGACGCTGATGTATGTCTGGTGCGCCAAGCGGGAAATCGGCACAGTGGTCCATAACCCGCGCACAGATCGAATTCGCAAAATTGTAGTGGCCAACCCCCGAAGCGCACCGAACGGCGGGTTGGTTGAGCGCGACATCGTGGCCGACTATCAGCAGGCCTATGGCCGCTCTCCGGGGAGGCTTATCGGCATAGCCATCATGTCCGATAGTGACAACACCAAAGGCAGCGCCCGCGCGCTGTACGGGCCCATCGAAATCTGGTGATCAGCTGGTCACGCCGATATTCCAGGGCACGAACTCATGATCGCCCAGACCCAGCAACTCGCTCTTGGTGCGCTCACCCGATGCCACGCGACGGATCAGATCAAAGATACCTTGAGCCACCTCGGGCATGGTCGAACTGCCATCGAGCAACACGCCGCAGTTGTAATCCATGTCCTCGGTCAGGCGCTGGTACATGGGGGTGTTGGTCGCCAGTTTGATGGAAGGGACAGGCTTGGCCCCGAACATCGAGCCGCGCCCGGTGGTGAAGCAGATCATGTTGGCACCACCGGCGATCTGTCCGGTGGCCGAGACCGGGTCAAAGCCCGGCGTGTCCATGAACACAAAGCCGTTCTGCGTCACCGGTTCGGCATATCGGTACACCTCCATCAGGCCCGTGGTGCCGCCCTTCATCGAAGAGCCCAGTGATTTTTCAAAGATGTTGGCCAAGCCGCCCATATTATTGCCAGGGCTGACCGCGCCATTGATTTGCACATCGCGCCCGGGCGAGTACTCTTCCTTCCACCACTTGATGCGCTCGATGAGTTTTTCGCCCACGGCGCGCGAGCAGGCCCGGCGCGTGAGAGTGTGCTCGACGCCATAAATCTCGGGAGTCTCGGACAAGATGGCGGTGCCGCCGTGGCGCACCAGGATGTCCATCGCCGCGCCCAAACCGGGGTTGGCCGTGATGGAAGAGAAACCGTCCGAACCGCCGCACTGTAAGCCGACCTTGAGGTGACTGACCGAAACAGTGCTGCGGCGGGCCTGGTTGGCTTCGGGCAACATGGCTTCGACCGCTTTCACCGCCGCCTCGACGGTCTTGCGGGTACCGCCCTCTTCCTGCATGACGAAGGTGTAGAGTTTGGGGCCGGTTTGCAAACCCTCTTGCTCCAGCAGGCCCTGCATCTGGTTGCGCTCGCAACCCAGACCGATGATGAGCACGGCGGCAAAGTTAGGGTTGCGGGCAAAACCGCCGATAGTGCGGCGCAAGAGCTGCATGGGCTCGCCGCTCATCTCCATGCCGCAGCCCAATCCGTGGCTCAGGCCCACCACACCGTCAATGTGGGGGTAGGCGTCAAGTTTGCCGTGCTTGAAGGCTTCGGCCACTTTGTGCACCACCGTGGCGGAGCAATTCACGGTAGATAGCACGCCGATAAAGTTGCGTGTGCCGACGCTGCCGTTGGGCCGCAAATAGCCCTCGAAGGTGGCTTGCTGGTCTGGCGGCAGGACGGGTGTCGGGACGTAATCCTGGGTGTAGGCGTAATCGCGGCTGTACTCTTTGAACGAGACATTGTGCGAATGGACATAGGTGCCCGGGGGGATGTCAACGGCCGCAAAACCAATCACCACGTTGTATTTCAGGATGGGCTCACCAGCCTTGATCGCCCGAGCGGCGATTTTGTGACCGGAGGGCACTTGGCTGCGGCTGCTAATGCCCTCGGAAGGGATGGCGGCGCCTATGCCGACTTCGGTGCGAGCCACCACCACATTGTCATTCGGGTGCAGCCGGATCACCGGGCCGACCATGGTTTTGGCGTGCAAGTCGATCATGCTCATGGGGGGACCTCAGGTTTATTTCATCGAGAGAATTTGGAAGGCCGCCTTCAGACGGGCATCGTAATTTTTACGCGCTTCGGCGATTTGCTCTGGCGTCCAGGTGACAAAACCGGCACCGGCTTTCATGCCCGTGCGCCCTTGGGCCATGAGATCGGTGATGCAGCGTGCCAACTGGCCGGTATCGCTGAGCGAGGGGTAGATTTCCCGCGAGGCCTGGGCCATGCTGTCCCAACCCGAGATTTCCTTTTGCAGCACCGGGCCTGCCGCGGCGTAGCGAAAGCCGAAGCTGTAGCGCACCGCGGTGTCCACGTCTTCCGGACTGGCGATGCCACGGTCGATCAGATCGAGCGCCTCGCGCATCAGGGCGTGCTGGATGCGATTGGCCAGAAAGCCGGGAATGTCACGCCGCACCAGCACGGGTTTCTTGCCAGCCGCCCGATAAAAATCGCACACCTGTTGGCCCAATACCGGGTCGGAGTCTTCGCCCAAAGCGACTTCGACCAGCGGCACCAAATGGGCCGGCATGAAGTAATGCGCGTTGAACATGCGCGAGCGGGTGGCCAGGCCCTCAGCCAGTTTGGTGACGGGAAAGCCCGAACTGTTGGAGCCGATGGGGATATGGGCGGGCACGCGCCGATCCAGATCGGCGAACAGTGCGCGTTTGAGGTCGAAGTTCTCGGTGATGGTCTCGATCACCCAGGCCACATCCGACCAATCGTTGTACTCGGTCAAAAGCCCGGTCAGTGCGGGGGTGTCGGTGCGGGGCGGTTGACTCAGGACCGCTGCCAACTGGCGGGCCGTGTCCACGCTGGCTTTGGCCTTGTCGAGGTCTCGGCCCAGCACCACCACCGGCACACCGGCATCAATGAAACCGGCAGCGATGCCTGCCGCCATGGTGCCAGTGCCCAGCACCACCACTTTGCCCGTCAAGGTTTGCGCATTCATGGGTATTGATCAAGTGAAAAATGGCATTTTAGAGCCGACCGACGGCCTTGTGGGCTAGGGAAGTCCTGCAATACTCGCTGCGTGCATGTGGCGCCCAAAATCGGGATGCCGTGCAAGGCGGATTTCGAAGCAGATATCGGGATATATCTGCAAGAAATCCAACAAAGCAAGGCGCCCGAGTTTGGGATGCCACGCCGTATGGGGTTTTGCGGGACTTCCCTAGGGAAGTCCTGCAATGCTGGTCATCTCTCCTCATAGCTATTCTGTGTAGAATTCTTGCCAAGTGGGGGGGTAGCTCAGCTGGGAGAGCGTCGCGTTCGCAATGCGAAGGTCGGGAGTTCGATCCTCCTCCTCTCCACCACCTTGACCCGAATTCGGGTCATGCCCAGATCACCGACGCCTGCGAGCGTCAACCCGGACAGGCTTCATGACACCACGTTTTTTGTCCCTTGCCCTCCGAACTCTGGCGCTGTCTCTGTGCGCCAGCATGGCCCTTGCCGCCATGGCCCAAAAAGCCCCCGATTGGCAGCCCATCACGGCATCTGAGCGCGGGCGTTTCTACATCGACAACGGTTCCATTCGGCGTGAACAAGGCATCGCGCGCTTCAGAACCCTGCTTGATTACGCCAAGCCACAGGCGACCCATAACGGAAAGGCATTTCTGTCGGCCCAATCGCTGATGGAAATTGACTGCAAAGCCGATTTGGGCCGCATTGTCGAGATGAACTATTACACCGGCGCCATGATGGGGGGGCAACGCATCGAGAAGCAGGGCATGGTCCAAGACTGGCAAGACATCGCCCCTGAATCACCGGTGCGCCGCATGGCCGCCAGAGTGTGTCGCTGAATCAGCATTTTTTTAACGGAGACATCGCATGGACCTGAAGCTGAAAGACCAACATGTTTTGATCACTGGCGGTAGCAAAGGGATCGGGCTGGCTTGTGCGCAGGCCTTTCTGGCCGAGGGCGCGCGAGTGACGCTGGTGGCGCGTCAAATACAGACCCTGGAAGAAGCGCGCGCCGGGTTGTTAAAAAACCACCCGCAGGCCAAGGTACATATTGTCTCGGCCGATCTGACCCAGGCCGATGCGGCCTTGGCCGCACTGGATCAGGCCGAAGCCGCTTTAGGGCCGGTAGAGGTGCTCGTCAACTCTGCGGGAGCCGCACGCCGAACCCCGCTCAATGAGTTGACCCCTCAGGCTTGGCACGACGCCATGCAAGCCAAATTTTTCAGCTACATTCACATGATCAATCCCACCATTCAGCGCATGGCCCAACGGCGCAAAGGCAGTGTGGTCAATGTGATCGGTCAGGGAGGAAAAGTGCCCAGTCCCATTCACCTGCCGGGCGGTGCCGCCAATGCGGCCCTGATGTTGGCCACGGCCGGAATGGCAGCCGGGTATGCCGAAATCGGTATCCGGGTCAACGCGGTCAACCCGGGATTGACCGCCACCGAACGCTTGTATGAAGGTTTTCGTGCCGAATCCCGTGTCAACGGACTGAGCATGGAAGAGCAGCTTGAAAAGGCGCAGGCCCGCCAGCCCATGAAAAGGCTGCCGGACCCGAGTGAAATCGCCGATGCGGTGGTTTATTTGGCCAGTGGTCGGGCCAGCTATGTGACCGGCGTGAACCTGACCATGGACGGTGCGCTCACGCCCATGGTCGTCTGATCATCCGACCACGCGTGGCCCAGTCGGTCGCGCGAAAGTCTTGTGGTGTTTTTTGGCGGGCGCCGTGGTCGGGGCATGACCCCGGCCTACCGGCTTACCCTTGTACTCACCTTTTTTCGGAGCGCCACCGGCGCGCCCACCCTCAGCCCGGTAATCGCTGCGGCCTGAACCACGCGAATCGCCCCAACTGCGCGAACGTTTTTCGCCATAGGGGGCTTTTGATTTATCGGGCTTGTTCTTCGGCTCCAGACCAGGGATCACTTCTGATCGGATCGGTTGTTGTGTGTATGACTCGATGTCGATGATTTTCCGTCGCTCGCGCCACTCGGCAAAAGTCACGGCGATGCCATCGCGACCGGCACGGCCAGTGCGACCGATGCGGTGAACATAGTCTTCGCTTTTCATGGGCAGGCCAAAATTGAACACATGGCTGATCGTGGGCACATCAATGCCGCGTGCGGCCACATCGGTAGCCACCAAAATCTGAACCCGTCCCTCGCGCAAAGCCATCAGGCGACGGTTGCGCAGGCCCTGGCTGAGGGCGCCGTGCAAAGCCACCGCAGAGAAGCCCACTTGCTGCAACTCTTCGGCCAGGGCGTCGCACTGGATTTGAGTGCTGGCAAACACGATGGCCTGATCAATGCTGGTGTCGCGCAACCAATGGTCAAGCAACTGGCGTTTGTGAAAAGGGTTATCAGCCCAGAACATCAGTTGCTTGATGCTGGCGTGCTTTTCTTGCGGGGTGTCGATCTGAACACGACGCGGCTGACGCATGATGCGCGAGGCCAATTGTTGAATGCGCGGCGCAAAAGTGGCGCTGAACATCAAGGTCTGGCGACGCTGTTCTGTGAGACGGTGGACTTCGGCCAGATCATCGGAGAAGCCCAGGTCGAGCATGCGGTCTGCTTCATCCACCACCAGAAATTGCACCTGATCCAATTGAAGGTGGTTGGAGCGCTGCAAATCAAGCAGACGGCCAGGAGTGGCCACCACCAGATCGGCATTTTGCAAGCGCGCGATTTGAACGGCGTAGGGCAAACCACCCACCACGCAAGCGATGCGCAGGCCCTTGCAGTGTTTGACCAAATCGATGGCGTCATGGGCCACCTGCTGGGCCAACTCACGCGTGGGACACAACACCAGTGCGCCCGGCACGGCAGGTTTGAAGTGGCGCGGATTGGTCGGGTCTTTGCGGCGCGGCTTTTTCGGCAACGGCTCACCGGCGGCTTCGGCGGCAGCGACCATTTCGGCCCACTGGCGTTCTTGTTCTGCCTGCTTGCTTTTTTGCTGCTGCAACAAGGTGTGCAGCACGGGCAGCAAAAAGGCCGCGGTCTTGCCGCTCCCCGTCTGACTGGAAACCATCAGATCGTTCTGAGTTTGCGCCTCGGGGTCATGCAAGGTCAGCGGAATGGCCTGCGCCTGCACGGCGGTGGGTGCGGTAAAGCCCAAATCGGCCACAGCGTTCAAAAGTTCAGGGGCGAGCCCCAGCAATGCAAAAGGTTGGTCTGCGTTCATGCGTGTATGCGCCCCAAGCGATGAGAGGCGACTTTGTGACAGGGTGGTTCAACACATCAACCTGCAAACAAAGTTCGGCATGGCGGGCCCGACAGAGCCACAACGCAACGCGCCGCGAGGGCGCTTCAAGGTGTGAGGAAGATGCACAATCCAACAAGGGGACTTGTTGGGGTATCTGAATTATCGCACACATCAGAGCATGCCACGACTTGGCGCAAACTGGGGACAGGAAAAAATGAAATACCCCCGTACAGCGAATCAAAGCGATCAGATCACAACCTTTTAAAACGAATAGAAGAAACAAATATGGTTATATTAATTTATAAATTAGTATAATAAAATTCATTTCGGCAAAAACTGCACCGCACATGAACTGTGTGGCGCAGTTTCAATCAAACCCTCTCAGATCAACCTTTGGGGCCCCGTGCAAAAACCCGACACGCCTGATACCACCTCCCCCACACCAGACGACCAGACACTACACCCCATCGGCATCATCCCAGAACCCCTGAGCATCAAACGCCGACATTTCATGGGCACCGTCCTGGCACTCGATGCAGCCACCTTGCTCAATGCCTGTGGCGGCAGTACTCCGCCCCATGACCCCATGTGGGTGGTCACCACCCTGGCGGGGTCAGAATTCCCAGATTTTGCCGATGGCAAGGGGGCGCTAGCGAGCTTTTATGGTCCCAATGGCATGGCCGCAGATATCAGTGGCCAACTGTATGTGGCCGATACCTACAACAACCGCATTCGCAAAATCAGCCCTGCGGGGGTGGTCAGCACGCTGGCCGGGTCAACCACTTCAGGTTCTGCCGATGGCACGGCAGCAAGTTTTAATTATCCCTATGGCGTGGCGGTGGATGGCAGCGGCAATGTATTCGTGGCCGACCAACGCAACCACCTCATCCGCCAGATCAGCCCCTCGGGGGAGGTCAGCACGCTGGCTGGCTCTGGCAGCGCAGGAAGTGATGATGACACGGGCACGGCTGCGAGCTTTAGCAGCCCCCAAGGGGTGGCCGTGGATGACCATGGCTATGTATTCGTCGCCGATTACAACAACCATCTCATCCGCCAAATCAACCCTGAA
>JBEAZY010000071.1:0-9292 GCA_041159205.1 Pseudomonadota bacterium | reverse complement strand
GCGCCGGCAAATCCTATCTGGGCTTCATCCTCTACGACCTCTGCTTCAAAGCGCTGGCACAGGGCACCATCTGGGGCATTGAAACCCGCCCCGAACTGGTCGCGACCAGCCAGGCCCTGGCGCTACGACTGGGCTTTGAGCGCATGCGCTTTCTCAACCTGAGTGTCGCCCAATCGAGCCTCAGCGCAGACCTGCCCGAGCGCATCGACATCGTCACCGCCTTGCACGCTTGCGACACCGCCACCGACGACGCCATCGACTTCGGACTGCTCAAACAAGCCCGGGCCATGGTATTGGTGCCTTGTTGCCAGGCCGAAGCCGCCAGCCTCCTGCGTCAAAACAAAGCCCTGTTCCTGTCCCAAACCCCATTGGCCGAACTCTGGCGCCACCCCCTGCACACCCGCGAACTGGGCAGCCAAATCACCAACGTCATGCGCTGCCTCTACCTCGAATCGCAGGGCTACAAAGTCACCGTCACCGAACTCGTCGGCTGGGAACATAGCCTCAAAAACGAACTTATCCTCGCCGAATACACCGGCCACAAAAAACACAGCGCCGCCCAGCGCCTGAGCGCCCTCATCGAACAATTCGGCCTCCACCCCCTGGCCCGCCAACGCTTCCCTAAATTGGGGTCAGACCCCAATTAACCTTAAATTGGGGTCTGACCCCAATTTCCGCATAGGGGTCTAACTCACGTTCTAGGGTCCTCGCTGACCAATAATTGGGGTCAGACCCCACCACAGACCTGAACATGGCTCGCCTCCCACGCTTGACCGTCCCCGATTACCCCCACCACGTCATTCAGCGTGGCACCAACCGCCAGCGCATCGTGGTGGATGACCTCGACCGTCAAAAGTTGATCGACCTTTGGCACCAACACGCTGAAGCTTTCGGCGTGACTATTCACGCTTACGTGATCATGGACAACCATTTCCATCTGTTGGTCACACCCCGAGAGAAAAACAGCCTGCCGCAAATGATGCAGGCCGTCGGCCGCACCTATGTCCGGTACTTCAATCTGCGGCATGGACGCACGGGTGCACTTTGGGAGGGCAGGTATCGCAGCAATTTAATTGAGAGTGAGCGCTACCTTCTTGCTTGCATGATCTACATAGACCTCAACCCGGTGCGCGCGGGTATGGTGGCCGACCCGAAAGATTACCGCTGGTCCAGCCACCGGCACCACATTGGGTTGGCCAGCGACAAACTGGTGAAACAACATGCACTGTATTGGGAATTGGGCGATACCCCTTTTGGCCGTGAGGCCGCTTACCGTCGCATGGTAGAGGACGGGCTGAACTTCAAGACCCGGGATGACCTGACCCACTCAGCGATGAAGGGTTGGGCCCTGGGATCAGCCTTTTTTATATCTAAAGTACAAAAAAATACCCCGAGAAGGGTGCATAAATCTCAGGCGGGTCGCCCGGTCAGCAACCCCAGAAAGTGATCTGTCCCCAATTAATTCACTGTTGTAAAAAAACGACCATAAATTGGGGTCAGACCCCAATTATTTTTTTGGCAAGGTTGTTGCACTGGGTTTATGATCGCAGTCCCCCGTAAATACCCTAGGTAAGGAGCGCGCCATGACCACGGCTGCCGAAAAAGAATGGTTTGAACAATACGGTCTCTATGACCCGGCCAACGAGCACGATGCCTGTGGTGTGGGTTTTGTGGCGCACATCAAGGGCCAAAAAAGCCATGCCATCGTCACTCAGGCGCTCAAGATTCTGGAAAACCTCGATCACCGGGGCGCTGTGGGGGCGGATGCCCTGATGGGCGATGGTGCGGGGATTTTGATCCAGTTGCCCGACGCGCTTTATAGAGAAGAGATGGCCAAGCAAGGGGTGGCTTTGCCCCCCATGGGCGAGTATGGCGTGGGCATGATTTTTTTGCCCAAAGAGCATGCCTCCCGTTTGGCCTGTGAGCAGGAAATGGAACGTGCCATTCGCGCCGAAGGTCAAGTGCTGTTGGGCTGGCGCGATGTGCCGACAAATCGCGAGATGCCGATGTCGCCCGCCGTGCGCGAGAAAGAGCCGATCATCCGTCAGGTGTTCATCGGGCGTGGCACCGATGTCATCGTTCAAGACGCCTTGGAACGCAAGCTGTACGTCATCCGCAAGACCGCCAGCGCCGCAATCCAGCGCCTGAAGCTGACGCACAGCAAAGAATATTATGTACCCAGCATGTCCAGCCGCACAGTCATCTACAAGGGCTTGTTGCTGGCTGATCAGGTGGGCACTTATTACCATGACCTGACCGACGAACGTTGCGTTTCAGCCCTGGGTTTGGTGCACCAGCGTTTTTCAACCAACACTTTCCCCGAGTGGCCGCTGGCTCACCCCTACCGCTATGTGGCTCACAACGGCGAGATCAACACGGTCAAGGGCAACTACAACTGGATGAAGGCCCGTGAAGGCGTGATGTCTTCCCCCGTGCTGGGCGAAGACCTGAAAAAGCTCTACCCGATCAGCTTCCCGGACCAGTCAGACACAGCCACTTTTGACAACTGTCTGGAACTGTTGACGATGGCCGGCTACCCGATCAGTCAGGCCGTGATGATGATGATCCCAGAGCCCTGGGAGCAGCACACCACCATGGACGAGCGTCGCAAGGCGTTTTACGAATACCACGCCGCCATGCTCGAGCCCTGGGACGGCCCGGCCTCGATCGTGTTCACCGACGGTCGCCAAATTGGGGCTACGCTGGACCGCAACGGCCTGCGCCCCTCGCGCTATTGCATCACCGATGACGACATGGTGATCATGGGTTCGGAATCGGGCGTGCTGCCCGTTCCCGAGAGCAAGATCGTGCGCAAGTGGCGCCTGCAACCCGGCAAGATGTTCCTGATTGATCTGGAGCAGGGGCGCATGATCGACGACGAGGAACTCAAGGCCAGCTTGTCCAGCACCAAGCCGTACAAGCAGTGGATTGAAAACCTGCGCGTGAAACTCGATGACATCGACGCCAGCCTGGAAGCCTCTTCGGCCCCGCAAGCCAGCCTGCTTGATCGACAGCAGGCCTTTGGTTACACCCAAGAGGACATCAAGTTCCTGATGGCGCCGATGGCGGCCAATGGCGAAGAGGGCATCGGCTCGATGGGCAACGACAGCCCACTGGCCGTGTTGTCGGACAAAAACAAGCCGCTCTACAACTATTTCAAGCAGTTATTCGCCCAGGTGACCAACCCCCCGATCGATCCGATCCGCGAAGCGATCGTGATGTCGCTGGTGTCTTTCATCGGCCCCAAGCCGAACTTGCTCGACATCAACCAGGTCAACCCGCCGATGCGGCTGGAAGTCAGCCAGCCCATCCTCGACTTCCAGGACATGGCCAAGCTGCGTGGCATCGCCGAGCGCACCCAGGGCAAGTTCCGCAGCCATACGCTGGACATCACTTACCCCGTGAATTGGGGTCGTGAGGGCGTCGAAGCCAAGCTGGCCTCCTTGTGCGCCGAAGCGGTGGACGCCATCAAGAGCGGTCACAACATCCTCATCATCAGCGACCGTGGCGTGAATGCCAGCCAGGTGGCTGTGCCGGCTTTGTTGGCGCTGTCGGCCATTCACCAGCACCTCGTGCGCGAAGGTTTGCGCACCACCGCCGGTTTGGTGGTTGAGACGGCCACCGCCCGCGAGGTGCATCACTTTGGCGTGCTGGCCGGTTATGGTGCCGAAGCCGTACACCCCTACCTGGCCATGGAAACCCTGCAGTCCATTCACAAAGACTTGCCCGGCGACCTGTCGGCCGACAAAGCGATTTACAACTACATCAAGGCCATCGGCAAGGGGCTGTCCAAGATCATGTCCAAGATGGGCGTGAGCACCTATATGTCGTATTGCGGTGCCCAGTTGTTTGAAGCCATCGGCATCAATCGCGAAACCATCGACCAGTACTTCACGGGTACCGCCAGCCGGGTGGAAGGGATCGGCGTGTTCGAAATGGCTGAAGAAGCCCTGCGCATGCACAAAGCCGCTTTCGGCGACGATCCGGTGTTGGCCCATATGCTCGACACTGGTGGCGAATACGCCTGGCGCGCCCGTGGCGAAGAGCACATGTGGACGCCGGATGCGATCGCCAAATTGCAGCACAGCACCCGTGCGGGCAACTTCAACACCTACAAGGAATACGCGCAGATCATCAACGATCAGAACAAGCGCCACATGACCTTGCGTGGCCTGTTTGAGTTCAAGATCGATCCCTCCAAAGCCATTCCGATCGACCAGGTCGAGCCCGCCACAGAAATCGTCAAGCGCTTTGCCACCGGGGCCATGTCGCTGGGCTCGATCTCCACCGAGGCGCATGCCACGCTGGCCATTGCCATGAACCGCATCGGCGGCAAGAGCAACACGGGCGAAGGCGGGGAAGACCCGGCGCGCTATCGCAACGAGCTCAAGGGTATCCCGATCAAAAAGGGCGAAACCCTGAAGAGCGTGATCGGCGAAAAGCAGGTCGAGGTAGACCTGCCCCTGAATGACGGCGACAGCCTGCGTTCCCGCATCAAGCAGGTGGCTTCGGGCCGCTTCGGTGTGACTGCGGATTACCTCTCCAGCTCTGACCAAATCCAGATCAAGATGGCCCAGGGTGCCAAACCCGGCGAGGGGGGGCAGCTGCCCGGCGGCAAGGTGTCAGAGTACATCGGCAAGTTGCGCTACAGCGTGCCGGGTGTGGGTCTGATTTCGCCCCCGCCGCACCACGACATTTATTCCATTGAAGATTTGGCCCAGCTCATCCACGACCTGAAAAACGTGGCCCCGCACGCCAGCATCAGCGTCAAGCTGGTGTCCGAAGTGGGTGTCGGCACCATTGCCGCCGGTGTGGCCAAGTGCAAGAGCGATCACGTGGTGATTTCGGGTCACGATGGGGGCACGGGCGCGTCGCCCTGGTCGTCGATCAAGCACGCCGGCTCACCCTGGGAGATCGGCCTGGCCGAAACCCAGCAGACCCTGGTGCTCAACCGGCTGCGTGGCCGCATTCGTGTGCAGGCCGATGGGCAAATGAAGACCGGCCGAGATGTGGCCATCGGCGCTTTACTGGGTGCCGATGAGTTCGGTTTTGCCACCGCACCGCTGGTGGTCGAAGGCTGCATCATGATGCGCAAATGCCACCTGAACACCTGCCCGGTGGGGGTCGCCACCCAAGACCCTGCGCTGCGCAAGAAATTTGCCGGCAAGCCCGAGCATGTGGTCAATTATTTCTTCTTCGTCGCCGAGGAAGTGCGCCAGATCATGGCCCAGTTGGGCATCGCCAGGTTTGATGAGCTGATCGGTCGCAGCGACTTGCTCGACATGCGCAAAGGCATCGCGCATTGGAAGGCCAGCGGACTGGACTTCACCCGTTTGTTGGCCACCCCCCAGGTCGGGCCCGAGGTGGCGGTGCGCCATGTCGACACCCAAGACCATGGTCTGGAAAAAGCGCTCGACAACGTGCTGATCGCCAAGAGTCGCCCCGCCATCGACAAGGGCGAAAAAGTGCAGTTCATGGAAACCGCGCGTAACGTCAACCGCTCGGTCGGTGCCATGCTCTCTGGGGCCATCACCAAGGTGCACCCTGACGGTTTGCCCGATGACACCATCCGCATCCAGCTGGAAGGCACCGGTGGTCAGTCGTTTGGCGCTTTCTTGTGCCATGGCGTCACTTTGTACCTGATAGGCGATGCCAACGATTACACCGGCAAGGGCTTGTCCGGTGGTCGTGTGGTGGTGCGCCCGAGCCTGGACTTCCGTGGCACGGCGGTCCACAACATCATCGTGGGCAACACCGTCATGTACGGCGCCACCCGGGGCGAGGCTTACTTTGCCGGTGTGGCGGGCGAGCGATTTGCGGTGCGTTTGTCGGGGGCCACGGCCGTGGTCGAAGGCACGGGCGACCATGGCTGCGAGTACATGACCGGCGGTACCGTGGCTGTGCTGGGCAAGACGGGGCGTAACTTTGCCGCCGGCATGAGCGGTGGCTTGGCCTATGTGTTTGACGAAGACGGCCAGTTCGCCCAGCGTTGCAATACCGCCATGGTCAGCCTGGACAAAGTCTTGTCCGGCAGCGAGCAGGAAAACCAGCTGGACCGCAAGTTCTGGCACAACGACCAGACCGACGAGGCGCAACTGAAGAAGTTGCTTGAAGACCACTTCAAGTGGACCGGCAGCCGCCGCGCCCGTGAACTGCTTGACGATTGGGCCAACGCCCGCGCCAAATTTGTCAAGGTGTTCCCCACCGAATACAAGCGTGCTTTGGGTGAAATCAACGCCCGCAAGGCCACCCAAACCGTGGCCGCCTGAAGGCCAGACCAAGGAAGCAAAGGAATCATCATGGGTAAAGTCACAGGCTTCATGGAATTTGAGCGCATCGAAGAGGGTTATGCCCCCGTGGTCGAGCGCGTCAAAAACTACAAAGAGTTTGTCATCACGCTGGATGAGGCTCAGGCCAAGGTACAGGGCGCTCGCTGCATGGATTGCGGCACCCCGTTTTGCAACAACGGGTGCCCGGTCAACAACATCATCCCCGACTTCAACGACCTGGTCTATCAGGGCGATTGGCGCAACGCCATCGAAGTGCTGCACAGCACCAACAACTTCCCCGAGTTCACCGGCCGCATCTGCCCGGCACCCTGCGAAGCTGCTTGTGTGGTCAACGTCAATGATGACCCCGTCGGCATCAAGTCGATCGAGCACGCCATCATCGATCGGGCCTGGTCCGAGGGTTGGGTCACCCCCCGTCCGGCGGCGCACAAGACCGGCAAGAAAGTGGCCATCGTCGGCTCTGGCCCCGCTGGCCTGGCGGCTGCCCAGCAGCTCGCCCGCGCCGGCCATGCCGTGACCGTGTTTGAGAAAAACGACCGCATCGGTGGCTTGCTGCGTTATGGCATTCCTGACTTCAAAATGGAGAAGACGCACATCGATCGCCGCGTCAAGCAGATGGAAGCCGAAGGGGTGATCTTCCGCACCGGGGTGCTGGTCTCCAGCCTGCCCAAAGACACCAAGGTCACCAACTGGGCTAAAGAATCTGTCAGCGCCGAGCAATTGCAAAAAGATTTTGATGCCGTCTTGCTGGCCGGCGGCTCCGAGCAATCGCGCGATCTGCCGGTGCCGGGCCGTGAGCTCAGTGGTGTGCATTTCGCCATGGAATTTTTGCCTCAGCAAAACAAGGTCAACGCAGGCGACAAGCTCAAAGACCAGTTGCGCGCCGACGGCAAGCACGTCATCGTCATCGGCGGTGGCGACACCGGCAGCGACTGCGTGGGCACCAGCACCCGCCATGGCGCCAAGAGCGTGACCCAGTTCGAGGTCATGCCCATGCCTCCCGAACAGGAAAACAAACCCCTGGTATGGCCCTATTGGCCCTTGAAGTTGCGCACCAGCTCCAGCCACGACGAAAGCCAGGAAAAAGGCTTGCTCAAGCGTGAATTTGCCGTGTCGACCAAAGAATTCATGGGTCAAAACGGCCAGTTGACCGGTCTTAAAACGGTGCATGTCGAGATGAAAGACGGCAAGCTGACCGAAGTCCCGGGCACCGAAAAAGAGTGGCAGGCCGATATGGTGTTGTTGGCGATGGGTTTTACCAACCCGATGGCCAGCGTGCTCGAAGCCTTTGGGGTCGAAAAAGACGCCCGTGGCAATGCCCAAGCGGGTACCGATGAAGGTTCGGGCTACAAGACCAATGTCGCCAAGGTATTTGCCGCCGGTGACATGCGCCGTGGCCAGTCTTTGGTGGTGTGGGCCATCCGTGAAGGCCGCCAGGCCGCGCGGGCCGTGGACCAATTCCTGATGGGTCAGTCCAGTCTTCCCCGGTGAAGGCAGCAGACAAGAACCCAAAAGGGTTAAAATCGCCCCCCGACAGCAGTTGGCCGGATGACCTCCGGCCATTTCACTTTCCATGAGCCCCGCAGACCCTCTGATTCAGCTGACCGATGTGCGTTTCGGTTATGGTGAACGCGTCATTCTTGACGGCATCACGCTGTCGGTGCCGCGTGGCAAAGTCACGGCCCTGATGGGCGCATCCGGCGGCGGCAAGACCACCGTTTTGCGCCTCATTGGCGGGCAATACCTGGCTCAGCAAGGCTCTCTCACTTTCGACGGCCTTGAGGTGGGAGCATTGGACCCGCTAGGGCTGTACGCCATTCGCCGGCGCATGGGCATGCTGTATCAGTTTGGTGCCCTCTTCACCGACCTCAGTGTGTTTGACAATGTGGCCTTCCCCTTGCGCGAGCACACCCCCTTGTCCGAAGCGCTCATCCGGGACATCGTCCTGATGAAGCTTGAAGCGGTGGGCTTGCGCGGTGCGCGCGATCTCATGCCCAGCCAGATTTCGGGCGGCATGGCCCGCCGGGTGGCATTGGCCCGGGCCATTGCGCTCGACCCCGAGTTGGTCATGTACGACGAACCTTTTGCCGGCTTGGACCCCATTTCGCTGGGCACGGCCGCGCGCCTGATACGACAGCTCAACGACTCATTGGGTTTGACCACCCTTCTGGTGTCGCACGACCTCGACGAGACCTTCCACATTGCCGATCAGGTGATCGTGCTGGCCAACGGTCGCATCGCCGCCCAGGGCACCCCGGACGAAGTGCGCCACAGCCCTGATCCTTTGGTGCATCAGTTCGTCACGGCGGCCCCCGAGGGGCCGGTCCGCTTTCATCATCCGGCCCCGGAGCGCGCCCTCGATTTCGGGCTTGGGGGTCAACCATGACCGGTTGGTTGGCCCATTTGGGGGCGACGACCCGGCACCAACTGGCTCAAATGGGCCTTGGTGCCCGTCTCTTTATCCGGCTGGTCGGTCTGGCCTGGCCCACGCTGCGACGTTTCTCTCTGGTGCGCGACCAGATTCACTTTCTGGGTAACCATTCCCTGGCCATTATTTCGGTCTCGGGGCTGTTCGTCGGTTTTGTCTTGGGCTTGCAAGGCTATTACACCTTGCAGCGTTATGGTTCGGCCTCAGCCCTGGGTCTTTTGGTGGCCCTCAGTCTGGTGCGCGAGCTCGGGCCGGTGGTCACGGCTTTGCTGTTTGCCGGTCGGGCCGGCACCTCGCTCACGGCTGAAATCGGCTTGATGAAGGCGGGTGAGCAACTCAGTGCCATGGACATGATGGCGGTAGACCCCGTCAAGCGCATTCTGGCCCCCCGGTTTTGGGCGGGCATCATCACCATGCCGATTCTGGCCGCCGTGTTCAGCGCCGTCGGCATTTTGGGCGGCTGGGTCGTGGGGGTCGTCATGATAGGCGTCGACCCGGGGTCTTTTTGGGGCCAGATGCAAGGCGGCGTCGATGTCTGGAAAGATGTGGGCAACGGGGTGGTCAAAAGCCTGGT
>JBEAZY010000070.1:0-8464 GCA_041159205.1 Pseudomonadota bacterium | reverse complement strand
GGCGGATCTGTGCTCGCGCAATCACCGGTTTCCAGCGCGCCTGCTCACTGGCAATAAAGGCGGCAAACTCGCGCCCCGTGTTGCCCACGACCAGCGCGGTGTCCTGGCTCAGCTTATCGGCCACCGCTTTGCCCTGCGCGGCTTTGACCGCCTCGGTTTCCAGCCGCTGCAGATGGGCTTGGGGCCATGTGCTGGGGGCCAGCAGACCATACCACTGCGTCATCTCAAAGCCCTTGAAGCCTTGCTCGGCCACGGTGGGCACATCAGGCAATTGCGGCAGGCGGGTGCTGGTGCCGGTGGCGATACAACGCAATCGCCCGGCCTTGATGAACTGCAACAAAGCCGGTGCGCCGACGGCGGCGGCCTCCAGTCGGCCGGCCATCAGATCGGTCAGCATGGGGCCTGTGCCGCGATAGGGCACATGCACGACAAAGGTCTCGCTCACCATCTTGAGGTATTCAAACGCCAGATGCCCCGCGCTGCCATTGCCCGCCGAGCCGTAATTCAACCGCCCGGGTTGGGCGCGGGCCAAGTCGACCCATTCACGCAGGTTGCGCACAGGCAAATCAGGCCGCACCACATACAGGCTGGGCACTTTGGAGACCAGCGTGATGGGCGCAAAATCTTTGATCGGGTCATAGGGCAAGCGCGAAAAAATAAAGGGGTTCACCGCCAGCGTGCCGATGTGCCCCAGCACCAGGGTATGGCCGTCGCTGCTGTGCGCCACCTCTTGCATAGCGATATTGCCTGCCGCGCCGGGTTTGTTCTCGACAAACACGTTTTGCCCCAAACCTCGTCCCATCTCCTGCGCCACCGCCCGCGCCACGATCTCTGAACTCCCGCCGCTGGCAAAGGGCACCACCAGCCTCAGGGGCTTGTGGGGCCAAGGGTCTTGCGCCATGGCCCAAGGGCTGGCCCACAGCGCGCAGGCCGCCCCCCATCCGTGCCTGATTGCCTTGCGTTTTGAGCTGTCCATGCTGATGGTCGTGTGTGACGGAGTCCGTTTTAGAGGCCGCCGGCCGCAGGCGCCACCCCGGCCCCGGCAATGCGATGGCGCTGTAAGGCCCGGGTGACAAAGCCATCGGCCTTCATGCGTTCGACAAAAGCGGCCAGGGCCTGTCGCGCGGCCTCGCCCCTCGAGGATGGCAGGCCCATCGCCTGCTGAATCACCATAAAGCGGCCTGGCAAAAGCCGGTATCCGCTGTAGCGCGTCATATCGGCTTGCAATTGTTGTTTGACACCGGCCGCCACTTCCAGCATTTGGGCCACAAACACATCCACCACCGCCGGGGAAGAGGGCGCCCGCACCAACTCGGCCTGTTTGATCTCCCGGCTTAAAAACAAGTCGTAGGCGCTGCCTTGCCCCACCGCGATGCGCACCCCGGGTCGGTCGACCTCTTCGTTGCTTTGCAGCGGTGAATGCTCGGGCACCAGATAGCTGCCCTCGATCAGCACATAGGGGGCCGTGAAGCCTATCCCCTGGCCGCGCAGCGGGTCAATGGCAAAAAAGCCCACATCGGCGCGTTCCTCGCGCACCGTTGCCACAGACGCCGCCGCAGTGTCGTTCACCACGGTCTCCAGCGGCACACCCAACTGGCTTGCCAATTCGGCGGCCAGATCCACCGACACCCCTTGCGGGCCATTGGAGCCGCGCGCAGCCAGAATGGGGTTGCCTAAATTGATCGAGGCCCGCAAGCGGCCCGTCGGGGCGAAAGTCGATACCAGGTCAGACAAAACAGGGTTCATGCGCCCATCTTAGTCCCTGCGGCCAGGGTTTAAAGGGTGTCAGCGCCACCCGGCAAACCCTGGACCCAACCCTAGGGTTTGCACTGGTTTGGGGCGCTCTGCACAGGCTCGTGCCTGTTCGCCTTCAAATTGTGCAAAATCTGCCATGTATTCTGGGTTACGATCACCCATCCACGGGCATTGATATTGCTAACCCACCAGAGCCGATGCCTTTTGTTTTTTTGGAGTGATGTCAATGAGCAAACGCCCTTTCCTCAAAGCCGTGCTGGCGGCCACCCTCAGCCTGGGTTTCGCCTCAGGGGCCATGGCCCAGAGCACCCCCATCAAATTCCAGCTCGACTGGCGATTTGAAGGCCCGGCCGCCTTTTTCCTGCACCCCGTGGCGCAGGGCTATTTCAAAGACGCCAAGCTCGATGTCACGGTCGACGCCGGCAACGGTTCGGGCGGGGCCGTCACCCGCGTTGCATCCGGCACCTACGACATGGGCTTTGCCGATCTGGCCGCCCTCATGGAATTCCATGCCAACAACCCCGACGCCCCCAACAAGCCGGTGGCCGTGATGGTGGTGTACAACAACACCCCGGCTTCGGTCATGGCTTTGAAAAAATCGGGCATCAAGACCCCGGCTGACCTGGCCGGCAAAAAGCTCGGTGCACCGGTGTTCGATGCCGGTCGCCGTGCCTTCCCCATTTTCGCCAAAGCCAACGGCGTGACCGGCTTCAACTGGACTGCCATGGACCCGCCGCTGCGCGAAACCATGCTGGTGCGCGGTGACGTCGACGCCATCACCGGCTTCACCTTCACCTCGCTGCTCAACATCGAAGCCCGCGGCGTCAAGGCCGAAGACGTGGTGGTCATGCAGTACCCGGACTTTGGCGTCAAGCTCTACGGCAACGTCATCATTGCCACGCCCAAGCTGATCAAAGAGAACCCCGCCGCTGTCAAGGCCTTCCTCTCGGCCTTCACCAAAGGGGCCAAGGAAGTCATTGCCAATCCGGCCAAAGCGATTGAATCGGTGAAGGCCCGCGACGGCATCATCAACACCGAACTCGAGACCCGCCGCCTGAAACTGGCCATCGACACCGTGATCAATTCCCCCGACGCCCGCGCCGAGGGCTTCGGCCAGCTCAAGGCCCCGCGTCTGGCCCTGATGGCCAGCCAGGTGTCCGACGCCTTCAACACCAAGTCCCGCATCAATCCCGATGAAGTCTGGAACGGCTCTTTCCTGCCCAGCGCCAAAGAGCTCGACATTCTGCCCAGGAAGTAAATGAACGCTGCCGAAAATTTCGTCGATTTCAAAAACGTCTGGCTGGCCTATAACGAAGCCCTCCTCGCGCAAAACCAGTTCGCGGTTGAAGACATCAACCTGCAGGTCAAGAAAGGCGAGTTCATCGCCATCGTCGGTCCTTCGGGTTGCGGCAAATCGACTTTCATGAAGCTCACCACGGGGCTCAAGGCCCCGACGCGTGGCACCATCCACGTCGACGGACAACCCGTCAATGGCCCGCTCAAGATCAGCGGCATGGCGTTTCAGGCCCCCTCGCTATTGCCTTGGCGCACCACGCTGGACAATGTGCTGTTGCCGCTGGAAATCGTCGAGCCCTACCGCTCGAACTTCAAGTCCAAAAAAGCCGAATACGAAGCCCGCGCGGTTGAGCTGCTGCGCAGCGTCGGCCTGGCCGGCTACGAGCGCAAGTTCCCCTGGCAACTGTCGGGTGGCATGCAGCAGCGCGCCAGCATCTGTCGCGCCCTCATCCACGAGCCCAAAATGCTTTTGCTCGACGAGCCGTTCGGCGCGCTCGACGCATTCACCCGCGAAGAGCTTTGGTGCGCCCTGCGCGATCTCTGGATGGAAAAACGCTTCAATGTGATTTTGGTCACGCACGATCTGCGCGAGTCGGTCTTTTTGGCCGACACCGTGTACGTCATGAGCAAAAGCCCGGGCCGTTTTGTGGTTCAGCGCCAGGTCGATCTGCCCCGACCGCGTGACCTGGAAATCACCTACACCCCGGCCTTCACCGACATCGTCCACGAGCTGCGCGGCCACATTGGCGCCATGCGCCGCCCCGACGCCCCCATCGCCCAATGAACCAGCCGCACCCATGAACAAATCACTCGAACGTTGGTCGCCCTGGATCTTGCTGGTCATCACCCTGATCATCTGGCAGGCCCTGTGCTCGTTCTTTCAGGTCTCTGAGTTTGTTTTTCCCAGCCCGTGGCGCATCTACCAGCAGATGATCGAATTCAATGCGGTGATCGCGGCCCACGCCTGGCGCACTTTCTGGGTCACCATGGCCGGATTTGGCATCGCCATCGTGGTCGGTGTCTTGCTGGGTTTTGTGATCGGCTCATCGCGCGTGGCCTATGCCGCCGTGTATCCGCTCATGACGGCCTTCAATGCCTTGCCCAAAGCCGCCTTCGTGCCCATCCTGGTGGTCTGGTTCGGCATCGGCATCGGCCCAGCCATCCTGACCGCCTTTCTCATCAGCTTCTTTCCCATCATGGTCAACATCGCCACCGGCCTGGCCACGCTCGAGCCCGAGTTGGAGGACGTGCTGCGCGTCCTGGGCGCGCGCCGCTGGGACGTGCTGATCAAAGTGGGCCTGCCGCGCTCCATGCCTTATTTCTACGGCTCGCTCAAGGTCGCCATCACCCTGGCCTTCGTCGGCACCACGGTATCCGAGATGACCGCCGCCAACGAAGGCATCGGCTACCTGCTGATCTCGGCCGGTTCGGCCATGCAAATGGGCCTGGCCTTTGCCGGACTGGTGGTGGTCGGGGCCATGGCCATGATCATGTATGAACTCTTCAGCATGGTCGAGAAACACACCACCGCCTGGGCCCACCGGGGCTCGCAAAACGGCTGAGGCGAATCGCGCGCGACAAGCCGCAGGTGACGAAGTCGGGCGGCTTTGCCATACTTGAGGCATACGAGATGCCCCGCCCATGCCCTACGCTCAACCCCGCCCGCACCCCCGCCTGCAAGCTTTTGTGGCCAGCCTGACCTCGCTGGTCAACCGCAAAGCCGATGAAGCTACCACCTTGTCCGAAGGGCGTGAATTGCTGCGTGCACTGGTCAGCCATGACGACTGGTTGCCCGACGAGCAGGCCCGGCCTGACCCGCAGCGCTACCAGCAGTTTTTGCTATATGCCGACCCGCAAGACCGCTTTTCGGTGGTCAGTTTTGTCTGGGGGCCCGGGCAGTCCACCCCCATACACAACCACACGGTATGGGGCCTGGTCGGTATGATGCGCGGCCGGGAAGACTGCCAGGCCTACGCGCGCGATGCCCGGGGCCACTATGTCGCCACCGGTGACGCACTCACCCTGCGTCCCGGTGATGTCGAGGCGGTCTCGCCCGCCATCGGCGACATCCATCGGGTGCGCAACGGGCTGGCCGATCAGGCCTCGATCAGCATCCACGTGTACGGGGCCAATATCGGCAAAGTGCGGCGCCATGTCTTCACCCCAGAAGGCGAGGCCAAAGAATTCATCTCGGGCTACAGCAACGCCCCGGGGCCCTGGCAAGCCCCGGCGAGCCTGGCCATCACCCCTGTGGCCGACGTGCTGGCCGCCTTGCGTGAGCGGCGCGAGGTCGCCTTGCTCGATGTGCGCGAAGAAGACCCTTACGCGCAGTGCCACCCGCTCTTTGCGGCCAACCTGCCTTTGTCCCGGCTGGAGGCCGACGCCTACTCCCGCATCCCGCGCCGCGACACCCCTGTGGTGGTTTATGACGACGGCGAAGGCCTGGCCGAACTGGCGGCTCACCGTTTGCAAGGCCTGGGCTACACCCGCGTGAGCCTGCTGCAAGGCGGCTTGCAGGGCTGGTGGGTCTCGGGTGGTGAACTGTTTCAAGACGTCAACACCCCCAGCAAAGCCTTCGGCGAGTGGGTCGAGTCGATCCGCCACACCCCCTCTTTGTCGGCCCTCGAGGTCCAGGCCCTGATCGACGGCGGCACCGACATGGTGGTGCTGGATGCCCGCCGCCTCGATGAATACCAGACCATGAGCATCCCCACCGGCGTCAGCGTGCCCGGCGCAGAGCTGGTCTTGCGGGCCCGGGCCATGGCCCCCAACCCCCGCACCCGCATCGTCGTCAACTGCGCCGGTCGCACCCGCTCCATCATCGGCACCCAGTCACTGGTCAATGCCGGCATCCCCAACCCGGTCGCGGCCTTGCGCAACGGCACCATCGGCTGGACACTGGCCGGTCAGCCACTGGAAACCGGGGCCGACCGCCGCTACAAAGACGTGAGCCCCGAGCAATTGCGCCAGGCACAGACCGATGCCCGCGCCGTCGCCGGGCGCGCCGCAGTGGCCCGCATCGACCGCCAGGGCTTGCAGGTTTGGCTGGCGCAAACCGACCGGACCACCTATGTCTGCGACGTGCGCACCCCCGACGAATACCAGTCGGGCCATTGGCCCGGCAGCCTCTCGACCCAGGGCGGTCAATTGGTGCAAGAGACCGACCACACCGCCGCCGTGCGCGGAGCCCGCTTTGTGCTGATTGACCCCTTGGGCGTGCGCGCCGACATGAGCGCCTCCTGGTTGGCCCAGATGGGCTGGGAGGTCGCCGTGCTCGATGGCATCTCCGACGCCGACCTCTGCGAGACCGGGCCCGAGCGACGCCATCACCCCGAACATGCCACCCCCATGATAGACGCCGCCCAACTGGCCGCACGCCTGGGACAGGGCGACACCTGGGTCATCGACCTGGGCACCGCTGCCCAATTCATCCGGGGGCATATTTCGGGCGCCTTGGGCCTGTTGCGTGCCACCTTGCACGCCGATCTCCAAGCCGCCCTTTTGCTTCATGGTCGCAGCCCGCGCTGCTGCGTGCTGACCTGTGCCGATGGCCTCGCCAGCCCCTACGCGAAGGGCGACCTGGAACAAGCCCTCCAGGCCTGTGGGGTACGAGCCCGGGTGATGGCCCTGCAAGGGGGCAACGCCGCCTGGGCCCGGGCCGGCCTGGCGCTGGCTCGCGGCACCGAAGGGCTGTGGGCCCATCGCATCGATCGCTACCGCCGCCCCTACGAGGGCACTGCCAATGCCCATGCCGCCATGCAAGCGTACCTCGACTGGGAGTTCGGCCTGGTCGAGCAACTGCGTCGCGATGGCACGCATCACTTCCGGGTCATTTGAACCCGCCCGCTGAATCCATGCCATACAGTCAGCAGACCCAACGCCAGGCCCTGTGGGTGGCGCTGGGCCTGGTTTTGATTTGGGGCGCCAATTTCTCGGTGCAAAAGGTGGTGTTCCAGGCCATGTCGCCCAGCGGATTTTTACTGGCGCGCTATCTGCTCATGCCCTTGTGCGCACTGATCGTGCTGGCCTGGCGCTATGGCCTGCGCTTCCCGGTGCTGTCGCGCCAAGAGTTTTGGGTCTTGGCCAAGCTGGGTTTCATCGGCCACTTCCTCCATGTGGTGCCAGTGACCTATGGCATTTACTGGTCGACCGCTTTCTCCAGCTCTGTCATTCTGGCCTGCGGCCCGATCTTCACGCTATTGATTTTGCGTGCCAGGCAGTACGAGCGTTTGGGCCACTGGCAAATCGTCGGCGTTGCCGTCGCCTGCGTCGGGGTCTTGCTCTTTCTCAGCGACAAGTTGCTGGGCGGTGCCTGGCGCGCCACAGGTGGTGATTTGGTCCTGCTGGTGGCCGCTTCTTTGTTTTCCTATTACACCGTTGCCGCCAAACCGGTGATCGAACGCCACGGCGGCTTGCTCACCATGGGCTACGCGACGCTGTTCGGCTCGGTGCCGGTGGTGCTCTTCAATGCCCCGCTGGCCTGGGATACCCCTTGGGCCAGCTTGCCCATGCACGTCTGGGCTCTGTTCTTCTATGCCACGGTCATCTCGGCCTTCATCGGCTGGCTGGTCTGGGGATGGGTGAATGCGGTCAGGGGGGTGGCCCGCACCGCCCCGCTGATGTACCTGATGCCGCCTGTGGCGGGCTTGATGGCCTGGCTGGTCACCGGCGAGTCGTACAGCGGTGCCAAAATCACGGGCGCCCTCATCTGTCTGATGGGGGTGGCCATCGCACAGTTTGCCCGCACCTCATTGCCGCAAAGCCAGGCATCTTCCTGAGCCAGCCTGCCAACAGCCCCATGCGTGCATTGCCCTGGCATCAATTGTTGTATTCCCAAGGCTTCGGGACTCGCCGAGTCTGCCTGGGCCTCATCGAACAAGGCCTGGTTGAAGTTCACTCAGGCCACGCTTGGCAGGTGGTGCCAGATCCCTACGATCCGGTTCAGGCCGAACCCGGCATGGCCTATCGCGTGCAAGGCCAATGCTGGGTCTACCAGCCCTTGGCCTATGTGGTGCTCCATAAACCCGCCGGGACCGAGTGCTCGCACAAGCCGGGGCGCTGGCCCAGCGTGTACAGCCTCTTGCCGCCCCCATTGCGAACCCGCCCCACCAGCGGGGCTGTGCAAGGGGTTCAGGCCGTGGGTCGGCTCGACCAGGACACCACCGGCCTCTTATTGCTCAGCGACGACGGGGCCTTCATCCATCGCATGGCCTCGCCCAAGCACCATGTGCCCAAGGTGTACCAGGTCCAGTGCGCCGAGCCCGTCGACCCGCGCCAGATCGACCGCTTGCTTTCGGGGGTGGAGTTGCGCGAGGAACGCCTTATAGTGCGCGCGGCGGCGGCCACGGCCACCGGCAGCCATGCACTGGCACTGACCCTGCTCGAGGGCAAGTACCACCAGGTCAAACGCATG
>JBEAZY010000069.1:0-10692 GCA_041159205.1 Pseudomonadota bacterium | reverse complement strand
GCAGGATTGGGTATTTCATCAGTTGACCCGGCTGTTCTCTTGGGTGGTATTGGCAGCCCTGGTGGGCATCATCATCTCATTGATCATCAATGCCACACCGGCATTCGGCCGCTTTGGCTTTGAGTTCATCTGGCGGGTCGAATGGGACATCATCAACCAGGAGTTCGGGGCGGCCATCGCCATTTTCGGCACCGTGGTCAGCGCGGGCATCGCCCTGCTCATTGCGGTCCCCTTGTCATTTGGCATCGCCTTGTTTCTGACCGAGACTTGTCCGCTGGTATTGCGCCGCCCACTGGGGACCGCCATAGAACTGCTGGCGGCCGTGCCCTCCATCATTTACGGCATGTTCGGCCTGTTCCTGTTTGCCCCCCTGTTCGCCGAATACGGGCAACCGGCCTTGCAGTCTACCTTGGGGCAAATGCCCCTGATCGGGCCCTTGTTCGGCGGGGCGATGAATGGCATAGGCGTGCTGGCGGCGGGCCTGATTCTCTCGTTCATGATTCTGCCTTTCATCGCCGCGGTCATGCGCGATGTCTTTGAGATCGTGCCCTCGGTGTTGCGCGAGTCGGCCTACGGACTCGGTTGCACCACCTGGGAGGTGGTGCGCTTCATCATCCTGCCCTACACCCAAAAGGGGGTGATCGGTGGCGTGATGCTGGGCCTGGGTCGTGCCCTGGGCGAGACCATGGCGGTGACGTTCGTCATTGGCAATTCACAAAAGATTTCTGCCTCGCTCTTTGCGCCGGGGACGTCCATCGCCTCGACCCTGGCCAATGAATTCGGTGAGGCCGATGATTTCCATCTCTCGGCCCTGTTTGCCCTGGGCCTGTTGCTGTTTTTAATCACCCTGGTGGTGCTGGCTGCGGCCAAGTGGATGATTCTGCGGGCCGAGAAGTCCAAGGGCAGTAAAACCTGAGATCCATGCCATGAACCCTGCTGTCTATCAACGCCGAAAAATCGTCAACCGGATCGGCTTGACGCTCTCGATGGCGGCCATGGCCATCGGCCTGGCCGTTTTGTTGTCCATTTTGTTCGTGCTGTTCAAAAACGGTTTTGCCGCTCTGGATTGGGCCATGTTCACCCAGCCGACCCCGGCGCCGGGCAGCGAGGGCGGTGGCTTGGCCAACGCCATCGTGGGCAGTTTGATGATGATCGCGGTCACTGTGCTGATCAGCACACCCATCGGCATTCTGGCCGGGGTCTACCTGGCCGAATATGGAGACGAGAGCAAAACCGCCGAATTCACCCGATTCATCACCGACATCATGTTGTCGGCCCCCTCCATCGTGCTGGGTTTATTCGTCTATGCCATCTGGGTCGCTCAGGTGAAGCATTTTTCGGGTTGGGCGGGCTCGATGGCTTTGTCGCTGATCGCCATTCCTGTGGTGGTGCGAACCACCGAGAACATGTTGCGCCTGGTACCCGGCAGCCTGCGCGAGGCAGCTTTCGCGCTGGGCGCGCCGCGCTGGAAAGTGGCCACCATGGTGACTTTGCGGGCAGCCCGTTCTGGGGTCATGACCGGTCTGCTGCTGGCGCTGGCGCGCATCAGTGGCGAGACGGCTCCCTTGTTGTTCACCGCTTTGAACAATCAGTTCATGTCCTACAACCTGAATGCCCCGATGGCCAATTTGCCGGTGGTGATTTTTCAGTTTGCCATGAGCCCCTATGACAACTGGGTGCGTTTGGCCTGGGGCGGTGCCTTGCTCATCACCCTGACCGTGCTGCTGCTCAACATCATTGCCCGCGTGTTTTTCCGCGACAAAACCACAGGCTGAGGACTTCCCCATGAATGAATCTTTGAAAAATCTGCCCAATGCGATCGAAGTCAGGGACCTGAATTTTTATTATGGAAAGTTTCAGGGCTTGCGCAACATCCACCTCGATATTGCTGAAAAAAAGGTCACGGCCTTCATTGGCCCCTCGGGTTGCGGAAAATCCACCCTGTTGCGCACCCTGAACCGGATGTACAGCCTGTACCCCGGACAAAGGGCAGAGGGGCATATCCATTTTTATGGCCAGGACATTCTGGCTCCTGACCAGGACCTCAACCTGCTTCGCGCTCGAATTGGCATGGTGTTTCAAAAACCTACGCCGTTTCCCATGTCCATCTACGACAATATCGCCTTTGGCGTGCGCTTGTATGAAAACCTCAGTCGCAGCGATATGGATGAGCGGGTAGAGTGGGCCCTGAGCAAAGCGGCGCTGTGGAATGAGGTCAAGGACAAGCTGGGGCAAAGCGGCCTGTCTCTATCGGGCGGTCAACAACAGCGTCTTTGCATAGCCCGGTCGGTGGCGGTCAAACCCTCGGTGATTTTGCTTGACGAGCCGACCTCGGCCCTGGACCCGATCTCGACTGCCAAGGTCGAGGAGTTGGTCAATGAGCTCAAAAACGATTACACCGTGGCCATCGTCACACACAATATGCAGCAGGCGGCTCGATGCAGTGACTTCACTGCCTATATGTACCTGGGGGAGCTGGTCGAGTTCGGCGCCACCGAACAGATCTTCCTGAAGCCCCAGCGCAAAGAAACCGAAGATTACATCACCGGCCGGTTCGGCTGACACAGGAGGCCACATGCCCGACAAGCATCTATCCACACAATTCGACAGCGACCTCAACGCCGTCTCATCCCGCCTGATGGAGTTGGGCGGATTGGTCGAGTCACAAATCCGGCAGGCGATTTACGCCTTGTCCCAATTCAGTGCCGAGGTGGCCGACCAGGTCCTGACCGGTGAAGTGCGTGTGAACTCTTTGGAGGTCGAGATCGACCGCGACATCGCCTCGATCATCGGCCGGCGCCAGCCGACGGCACGCGATCTGCGTTTGTTGATGGCCATCTCCAAAGCGACCGCCAACCTGGAGCGGGCCGGTGACGAGGCCGAACGCATCGCCCGCATGGTCAAGGCCATCGTGGCCGAGGGCATGCCCCGCAGCCTGCCAGCCTCTGAGCTCAGGGTGGCCACCGAACTGGCCAGTAATTTGCTGCGCAAGGCACTGGATGCGTTTGCCCGCCTGGACACTCAGGCGGCCGTGTCGATCCTTAAAGAAGACAATTTGATCGATCAGGAATTTGACGGTTTTGTTCGTAAGCTCATCACTTATATGATGGAAGACGCGCGCACCATCGGTGCCAGTCTGGACCTGCTGTTCATCGCCAAGGCGATTGAACGCATCGGCGACCACGCCAAAAACATTGCCGAGTTGATCATTTACATTGTCAAGGGCGACGATGTGCGCCATGTGCCGCTGGCCAAAATTGAATCCAACCTGAGCCAAGGCGCATGAAGCATCTTCCCCGTGTGTTGATTGTCGAGGACGAAGCGGCCATCGCAGAATTGATTGCCATCAACCTGCGGCACAACGGGATGTCGCCGGTCTGGGCGGAAGACGGTGCGCGTGCCCAACTCGAAATCGATGCGGTTTTGCCGGATATCATTTTGCTCGACTGGATGCTTCCCGGGCAAAGCGGGGTGGCATTGGCCAAAAAATGGCGGGCTGACCCCCGCATTCGTGGCATTCCCATCCTCATGCTGACGGCCCGTTCTGAGGAAA
Organism: Pseudomonadota bacterium; assembly: GCA_041159205.1. Classification (GTDB taxonomy): domain Bacteria; phylum Pseudomonadota; class Gammaproteobacteria; order Burkholderiales; family Burkholderiaceae_C; genus Limnohabitans. Next base: position 7,139 of record JBEAZY010000069.1, on the reverse strand, counting down.
ACGACAAAGTGGCCGGCTTGGACTCGGGCGCCGACGATTACATCACCAAACCCTTTTCAACCCAAGAGCTATTGGCCCGAATCCGGGCGGTGTTGCGACGCCGGGCCCCTGAACAGGCCGGCGGGGTGGTCAGCATCGGCCCTCTGACCCTGGATGCCGCCACCCATCGGGTGACCTTGAATGGGCAATTGCTGAAGCTGGGGCCGACCGAGTTCAAGCTGCTCAATCACCTCATGTGTCACCCGGAGCGGGTCCATTCCCGGGGTCAATTGCTCGACAATGTCTGGGGTGACCACGTGTTCATCGAGGAACGCACTGTCGATGTGCACGTCAAGCGACTGCGCGAAGCTTTGGGCCCGGCGGGTCTGATGTTGGAAACCGTTCGTGGTGCGGGCTATCGATTCACGGCCCAGGTCAATTTGGCCGACGATTGAGGTTAACATCCCGCCATGCTCGGACGGGTTTTGTCATATTTTGCGGCTTTGCTTTTAGGCGCTCTGGCGGGGGCCATTCTGGGCGGCGATGAGTTAGCGGCGTCCTGGGGTGCCTTGCTGGCTTTGTCGGCCTGGCTGGTGCTTGATTTGTGGCGAGCCGCCTTGGTCTTGCAATGGTTGTCCGGACCGCGTGCTCAGGTGCCAACCCGTTGGGGCGTATGGGGCGAAGTGGTGGATCGGGTGCGTCGTCTCACGCGAGCCCACGATCGTCAACTGGCGGTCAGTCAGGCCAATCTGGCGCAATTTTTGTCGGCCATTCAGGCCTCTCCCAATGGGGTGCTGATGCTGGATGCCGACTTCAGAATCACTTGGTGCAACGCCATGGCGGCACAGCACCTGGGCATCGAGACCGCGCGCGACATGTCGCAACTGATCGGCAATTTGGTTCGACACCCCGACTTCAACCGCTATCTCAGTGACCCGCAGCGCACCGGGGCGGTGGTCATCGATGGGCGTCATCACCGGCCTGACCATCCGCAGCGGCTGTCCCTGCAAATGTTTGCCTATGGACAAGACAGGCACCTGCTGCTGAGCCAGGACATCACGGCCATAGAGCAGTCGGAAGCCATGCGACGTGATTTTGTGGCGAATGTCTCGCATGAAATTCGCACCCCGCTCACTGTCCTGTCCGGCTTTGTCGAAACCATGCAAAGCCTCGAGCTGTCGACCGAGCAGCAAAAGGCTTATTTGGCGACCATGTCGACCCAAGCCCAGCGCATGCAGTCGCTGGTCGAAGATTTGCTCACTTTGTCCAGGCTGGAGGGTAGCCCCATGCCTGGCAATGACCCCACGCCCCTGTCGGTGTTCTGGACCACTTTACAGGCCGAGGCGCAGGCCATTGATGAGGTCATGCAATCCACCTTGGGCGGGCGTCACGGAATAGAGTTTGACCCCCCTGAGGCCCCCGACTTGCATTGCCTGGGCCAGCGTGGCGAGTTGCAAAGTGCCATGTCCAATTTGCTCGCCAACGCTTTGCGCTACACACCGGCGGGGGGCAGGGTGCGGGTGAGCTGGCAACTTGGCCCGCAGGGTGAAGGCGTCTATGCCGTGAAGGACGACGGCCCCGGCATCGCCCCAGAGCACTTGCCCCGCATCACCGAGCGTTTTTATCGGGTTGATCGCAGTCGTTCGAGGGAAACCGGTGGCACGGGGCTGGGTTTATCGATTGTCAAACATGTCATACAGCGCCATGGCGGAGAGCTGCGCATAGAGAGCGAACCCGGTCAGGGGTCGGTGTTCAGCCTCGTGCTGCCGCCCCACCGTGTGGAGGCCCACGGGTCAGCGCTGGCGCCGGATCACCACCCACAGCAGCGCGCCCAACACGGCTGAGACAATGGTCAGCGCCAGGCTGCTGCTGATCCAGAACGCTTGGGGCCCCAACAGGGCAGGCCAACCCCAACCCCCGATGTAAGCCAGCCAATAACCACCACTGAGGCCGACACCCCATAAAAAAGTGGCGTAAACCAGCATGGGCAGCAGGGTGACCCGGTAGCAACGCAAGACGAAGAAGCACATCACTTGCAGGGCATCCACCGTCTGGTACCAAACCAGCCAGGCCAGCAAGTCACTGGCTTGACGGGCGACTTCCAGGTCCTGGATGTAAAGCCCGGCAATCAGGTCGCGGCCCAAGGCCAAACCCAGGCCACAAGCCAGGGTCGTCAACAACAACCAGTTGAAGCCATGCCTGATGGCGGCGCGCGACATCTCCGGCCGCCCTGCGCCGATCCAATAACTGACGCGGGCACTGGTGGCGATGGACAGCGACAGCGGGACCATATAGAACAGGGCGCCGAGGTTCGAGGTGATTTGGTGGCTGGCGGCAGATTGGCTGCCCAGCCGGGCGATCAAGAGCGCCATCAAGGTGTAGGACGTCACTTCGACAGTGATCGACGCCGCGTTGGGCAAGCCCAGGCGCAACATGTCCATCAATTGGCGCGGATGCGGTGGCTCCAGCTTTCGCCACAAGTATAGGCGGCGGTAGTTGCCCCGGATCAGCGCCCCCACCGAGAACAGCGCCATCAACAAATTGACCACCAAGGTGGCGTAGGCGCATCCGATCAGGCCCCAGCCGCTGATCTCGCCGATGCCAAAGGTGAATACAACCGAAAGGGGGATCTTGCAGGCCAGGCCCAGCACCTGCACCCAGGTCACCGCTTTGGGGCGCCCAAGGGCTTGATTGAGGTTGGCATACAAACGGAACCACAGGGCCGCTGGCAGTGCCCAGGCGAGGACGTGCAGGTACTCTTCGATGACGGGACGCAACTCATGGGGCACTTGTGTCCATTCCAGGGCAATGCCCGCATTCATCAGCAATGCCATCCCCAGCGCGCAGTTGCCCAGCCAGATGTAAATGGACTGTCGCAACAATCGCCCCATGGCACGCGGTCGCCCGGCTCCATTCAGTTCAGAGAACATGGGCAGGGTGGCTTGCAAGACGCCCATCAGGGTCACAAAGACACTGATGTAAATGGCCGAGCCGACCGAAAGCGCGGCCAGGGCCGATTGGGCATACCGCCCTGCGACCACGGTGTCGGTGACGCCAAAGGCCATGACGGCCAATTGACCGACCCATACGGTCAAGGCATGCTTGGCGATCAGGCGGCTTTCACTCACGGCCTGGGGTCCTGGCGGCGCTGGTAGATCATCAGGTTTTCATACTGATCGGTGGGGCGGCGCACCGTTTGCACCCAACGCCAATTTACTGAGCGTGGGTCGGCCTCGAAATCTTTTTGCTCCCTAACGCTCAACACCAGCCAATCGCACTGTGCGGGGTCTTGCCGTTCGATGCGCAGCTGCCCATGGTGCTGCAAGGCGGCCAATTGAGCGCGGGACAGGCCTTGAACCTGCACGCAATCCGGGTGACTCATGAGGGCCGCCACATTGCGCGCCAGCGGGGCATAGCTGCGGGCGAAATCGATCATGGGCAGCCAAAGTGTCATCAACAAGAGCCAGCACAAAGTGGCGCCGCTGGCGGGCAACACCAGGCTTTTCCAGATGACCGATCGGTGGCGACCCACCCGCCAGGCCACCAGGGCGGCCCAGGTGAGGGTGGACAGCAGGGCCAGGGTCAGCACCCAGGGGTTGAGGGTCAAATCCAGCCCGGGCAACAAGCGACGCACGTTGGCGGCAGGCTGGCGGGGCCAGCCACTGACGCCAGCCAGCCAGATCAACCAAATGAGCAGTGCGGAGCCGCTGAAAAACAGCAGGGTGAACCAATCAATCAGCGCCGACACACTGCGGCGCAAGGTGGGCAGGGCAAAAGTGGCCAAAGCCGCCAAGTGTGGCAAGGTCAGCAGCAAGGCGCGATCTTCCTGGAAGGTGAGCACGGCCGCGCCCGCCGCAGGCAAGGCCAACAGCCCGGGCAGGGCCATGTGCCGACTGGGCCGGCGGCGGCACCAGGCATGTCGCCAGACCCACAAAGACCACATCACCAGGGGCCAGGCGGGCCAGGTGAACCAGACCCAAAGCCGCAGCAAGGTCAGGACACTTTTGGTGCCGACAGGCAGCCCGCGCCAAGTGTTTTGCCACAGGCCCAGGTACTGGCTGAGGACCGCGATCAGCACCAGACCCAAGGCCAAGGTCAGCGCATGGGGAAAGCGATGCGCATCCTCTGAATCCTGAGCGGCCCAGACACACGCCCCCAACCCCATCAGCAAGGCCAGGGTCGGGGCGCCCGACAGACTCATACCCAGCAGGGCGGCCAAAGTGAGTGCCAAGTAAGCACGATGCCGGCGGGTGGACAGCCCCGTCATGCCGCACAGCAAGAGGCTGCTCATGCAAAGCTGAACTGCCATGGGGGTGACTTCGTGTGAGGCTTGCGCCAGCCCCAGACAGGCCATCAGCGCCAGCAAACCCGCATCGGCCATCACCCTGGCGTAATCGTCGGGACGGGCCTCGCCACCAAAAGCAAAGGCCACCGGTTGTGCCCCCGGGCTGCGGGCGAGTTGTTCAATGGCTTTCCAGGTGGCCGCGAAGGTCAATGCCAGCATCAGGGCATAAGGGACCCGGCTCACCCAGGCAGGGTCCCAGGTTGGCGGGACCATGGCCAGGGCCCAAGCGCCCAACCAATAAGGCAACAAGGCGGGGGCCTCAGGTGGCAAACCCAGAAAGGACGGGGCCCACCAATCGGCCAAACCCCGGGAGAGGTCCAGCATGACCCCCAGGCTGCTCATGTCGATGGTTTTCCAGGGCTCACGCCCCCAAAAACCCGGCATGACATAGGCCAGCACGAACAAAACCAGCGCCAAGCGGGGCAGGCGGCGCACCTCAACCTGACTGACGATGGCGGGAGTGGGGTTGTTCACTGGGCTTGAACCGATTTAAGGGTGGCACACAACAAAAAAGGGCAACCCGGCATAGCCTGGCTGCCCTCTGTCTGGCCAGCGAGCCGGTTTACTTGCTGGATGTCTTGTAGCGGTTGCGGAAGCGCTCGACACGCCCGCCCATGTTGTCGACCGACTTCTGGGTGCCGGTGTAGAAGGGGTGAGATTCGCTCGAGGTATCGAGTTTGAACAAGGGCAGCTCACGGCCATCGTCCATTTTCACGGTTTCCTTGGCGTTGACACAAGAACGGGTGACGAACTTGAAGCCGTTGGAGAGATCCACGAAGCAAACTTCGCGGTATTCGGGGTGTATGCCTTCTTTCATGGGGAATCCTTGGTGTCAGCACGGTAGCCGCCCCAGCCCATCTGAGGTACTTTCCGCCCAACCCATCATTATGCCATAAAGCGCTGATTGGGGCGGTCATCCGCCCCGGCGCATCATGTCAAAGAAATCGACGTTGGACTTGGTGGCTTTCATGTTTTTAAGCATGAGCTCCATGGCCTCGATTTCGTCCATGTTGTACATGAACTGACGCAGAATGCGGGTTTTTTGCAGAATTTCCGGCGGCAGCAGCAATTCTTCACGGCGTGTGCCACTGCGGTTGAGTTGGATGGCCGGAAACACCCGCTTTTCGTACAAGCGACGATCCAGGTGAATTTCGCAGTTGCCGGTGCCCTTGAATTCTTCGAAGATGACCTCGTCCATGCGCGATCCGGTATCGATCAGGGCCGTCGCGATGATGGTCAGCGAGCCGCCTTCTTCCACATTGCGGGCGGCACCGAAAAAACGCTTGGGGCGTTGCAAGGCATTGGCGTCCACGCCACCGGTCAGCACCTTGCCCGACGAGGGCACCACGTTGTTGTAAGCACGGGCCAGACGAGTGATCGAGTCCAGCAAAATGATCACGTCTTTTTTGAGCTCGACCAGACGTTTGGCACGCTCGATCACCATCTCGGCCACGTGAACGTGGCGGGCGGCGGGCTCGTCAAAGGTGGAGGCAATCACTTCGCCACGCACGCTGCGCTGCATTTCGGTGACTTCCTCGGGGCGTTCGTCGACCAATAGCACCATCATGTGGCTGTCGGGGAAATTGGCAGTGATGGCATGCGCAATGTGCTGCATCATGACGGTTTTGCCGCTTTTGGGCGGAGCCACCAGCAAGGCGCGCTGACCTTTGCCGATGGGGGCGATGATGTCGATGATGCGCCCCGTGATGTTTTCTTCACTCTTGATGTCGCGTTCCAGCCGCATGTGTTCTTTGGGGAACAAAGGCGTCAGGTTCTCGAACATGATCTTGTGCTTGTTGTTCTCGGGCAAGTCGCCGTTGACCTTGTCCAGTTTGGTCAGGGCAAAGTAACGTTCGCCATCTTTCGGAATTCGAACCTCGCCCTCGATCATGTCGCCGGTGTGCAGGTTAAAGCGCCGCACCTGGCTGGGCGAGATGTAGATGTCGTCGGTGCTGGCCGTGAAACTGGTGTCAGGGCTGCGCAGGAAGCCAAAGCCGTCGGGCAAGATCTCCAGCACGCCGTCGGCGAACACCTGCTCACCGGCACGGGCCCGCTTCTTAATGATGGCAAACATCAATTCCTGTTTGCGCATGCGGCCCGTGTTTTCGATTTCCAGGGCTTCGGCTTGTTTGAGCACTTCGGAAACGTGCAGGGCTTTGAGTTCGTTGAGGTGCATGTAAGTACTCCGTGAGGGAGTCAATCGTGAAAAAGGGGGAAAAAAGTGGGCGCCAGTTTGGCCCTGAAGTCGCGAGGGTTCAACCCGTGGGGTCAGATTCGGATTCGCAACATATCGATTATATACCCCAGCAGGGGGGACCCCGCAAGCCCCTCAGGGGGCCGGGCGGGATCGGGAGAGTCAGGTGATGTGTTTGAGGGGCGGCGATCAGGCCAGTTGTTGATCGATGAATTCGGTCAACTGGGCTTTGTTCAGGGCACCCACCTTGGTGGCGGCCAATTCACCATTTTTGAACAACATCAGGGTCGGAATGCCACGAATGCCCATTTGGCCGGGCACCACGCGGTTTTCATCGACATTCATTTTTGCCACTTGCAGGCGACCTTGATAGCTTTGGGCGACATCGTCCAAAATGGGGGCAATCATGCGGCAGGGGCCACACCATTCGGCCCAGTAATCGACCAAAACGGGGGAAGGGGAATTCAGTACATCAGTCTCAAAACTCTGGTCGGTGATGTGCTTGATGAGTTCGCTGGCCATGTGGAAATCCTTTGCTGGAAATACTTAGGATGTATTTTGGCAGAAATGCCAAACCCATGCCGGGGATGATCCCTTGCACTAAACTGTCCGCATGAAAAC
>JBEAZY010000068.1:0-3388 GCA_041159205.1 Pseudomonadota bacterium | reverse complement strand
CGCACGCCAGCCTGCTTGAGGCTGAGAAAAATACCTTCCTGCCAGGCGGGGGCAGGGCTGACGACTTCTGACATAGGGTCCTCCTGAACACCAATGGTCAGTCACAGATTATGGGCGTCCCTTGCCAGCCGCACCATCACCCCTGCGACATCGTGGCATCATGGCGATTTTGAAAGGAGACCCCGATGTCCAAAGCCTACTGGATCACCACCTACCAGGCCATACACAACCCTGACGCACTGGCCGCCTACGCCCAGTTGGCCGGCCCGTCCATTGCTGCCGCCGGCGGTCAATTCCTGGTGCGGGGCATGCCCGCCCTGGTCAAGGAACAAGGCCTGATGCAGCGTGTGGTGGTGATTGCGTTTGATAGCATCGCGGCCGCCGAAGCGGCCTACAACAGCCCGGGCTACCAGGAGGCGCTGTCCAAACTCACCCCGGGTTCGGTGGTGCGCGACATGCGTTTTGTGGAAGGCGTTTAAGGTGCTTTTTCCACGCAGGGCCTTGCCATCCCACCCCATGGGTTTGGCACTGGGGGGGGCGGTCTTCAATACCCTCTGGTTTCATGGGGCCCTGTGGAGTTACCTAGGTCAGCATCTGGACCTCAGCGGCCTGAATGGCTGGCTGACGGCCACTGCCGTGGCTCTTTTGCCCACGACCATGAGCGTGGCCCTGTTCACCACGGCGGCGCTCTTTTCCAATCGCTTGCTCAAGGCCTGCCTGGTGCTGGTATTTCTTGGCAACGCCGTGGCCCATTACTTCATGCAGCAGTATCAAGTCTTGCTTGATCGCACCATGATGGGTAATGTGTGGCAGACCCATTGGGGCGAAGCGTCAGCGCTCTGGCACCCGATGCTGCTGCTCTCGGTGTTGTTTTGGGGGGTCTTGCCCGCCGTCCTGGTTTGGGCATGGCCGCTGCGTCGGGTGTCCTGGCGGCAAAGGCTGGCGGCTTGGCTTTTGGCCCCCTTGAGTGCCTTGGGGCTGATCTATGCGCTGTCTTTCACATGGCTCTGGATCGATCAACATGCCGGCCAAATCGGCTCGCAATTTCTGCCCTGGTCGTATGTGATCAACTCGGCCCGTCACCTGGACGGGCAGCGTCAGCAACAGCAAACATACCCGCCCCTGCCCGACAGCGAGGCCCTGCCCCTGGGGCCCAAACGTCGCGTGGTCGTGCTGGTGATCGGCGAATCGGCGCGTGCAGATCGACAAGGCTTGCTCGCTGAAGGGCGCGACACCCATGCCAGCACCCGAGGCATGGGGGTGATGTGGCTCACCCATGTCGAGTCTTGCGCCACCTACACGGTGGCGGCCTTGAACTGCATCTTGTCGCACCGGGGCGACGTCGCGCCAGATCGCGCCGATATGGGCGAACCTTTGCCCAATTATCTGCTGCGCCAGGGCGTGGATGTGGTTTGGAGAACAGCCAACTCGGGTCAACCCAATGTCAAGGCCCGCCGCTTCGAGACCCAGTCCGAAATGCAGGCCCGGTGCCCTGAGGGGCAATGCGAACACGCGCACTGGGACGAAGGCTTGCTGCATGGCCTGAAGGGCCTGATCGAGCAATCGAGCCAGCCCCGTGTATTTGTGGTCTTGCACTTGCGCGGCAGTCATGGCCCCGATTACCACCGCAAATACCCCCCTGAATTCGAGCGTTTCAAACCCACTTGCACCACCGTGGTGTTAAAGAACTGTGACGCTCAGTCTTTGCTCAATGCGTATGACAACACCATCGCCTACACCGACCATGTGCTGGCCCGATTGACCCTGATCCTGAGCGAAGTGAACGCGGCAAGCACTTGGCTGTATGTGGCCGATCACGGCGAATCACTGGGTGAAGGGGGCTTGTATTTGCACGGTGTGCCCAAGTCTGTGGCACCGCCCGAGCAATACCAAATACCCATGTCTCTGTGGATGTCAGAGGCATTTCAACAAGAGGCGAAGGTGGACCCGTCGCGTGTCGCCCCGAAAAGCGGTCTGGGCCAGGGCCATGTCTTCCATACGGTCATGGGCATGCTGGCCCTGCAGGGAGGCGTTTATCGGCCCGAACTCGATCTTTTGAAGGGGATGCAATGAATGACACGCCAACGACCCAGGCCGGGGGCCGGGGCGGGCTGGCCGCCCGATTTGGCGGCATCTGGGATGGGGTCATGACCGCCGCCTTATTGGTCTTTCTGGCGGCTTTGCTGTTGCCCGCTACCCCCCAGCCGCGCAGTGGCTCCAATGTCCCCGGCGCCTGGACCGAGTGGGTGGAACATCAGGGTCGATTCATCAACACGGCCTTGCAAATCGGCCTGCCCCTCATCACGCGCGACTGGGCAGGCTTGAAATCTCTGGTCTGGGTGGGAATTAGCGCCACAGCGGGCACGCATGTGACCAAACGGCTATTGGATGGCGTGGAAATCTCGGGCATCCGCTTGGGTCAGCGCCCCTCCGGCCCGGACAGTCATCACAATTTCCCGTCCGGGCACAGCTCGATGGCCAGCTCCGGGGCCGTCTTTGTCGCCCGCCGATACGGCTGGCGCTGGTTATGGCTATTGCTGCCAGTGCTGCTGGCCACTATGTTCACCCGCATGGCCCTCGATGCGCATACCCTCAGCGCTGTCGTGGGTGGGGCCGCCATCGGTCTGCTCTGTACCTGGCCATTTAGCCGGCCACGGATTAAATAAAAAATACCCATTAAATATTTTTACTTTTCTTAAATTTATACAAATTAATTAATTTCAGATATACTCGCTGCGTGCAGGTGGCGCCCCAAATCGTGATGTGGTGCAAGGCACCCGGGTTTGTGGTGCCAAGACGCATCGGGTTTTGCAAAAGACCCCAATCGACAAAAGTGAAAATACTTTCTGAATCCATGACCAAGACATATTCATCTTGCCCACCCTGGGGCACCAGGCTTGGGGTCTGCTGGGGCATCCCTCTAAGTGCCATTTTGTCCATCTTGCTCTGCGCCTGCGGAGGTGGGGGCGGCAGCGGCAGCAACGGCAGCAGCGACGGCGGCAGCGGCGGTGGCATTGTTTTGCAGCCCGGTTCCATTCAAATCACATCTGCGGCCCAAGTGGCCACCCAAGGGCAGACCATCAATACCACCCCCCGGATGACGGGGCTCTTGGGCTCGGCGCTCAGTCCGGGAGATCAGATCAAGGTGTACGACGGGGCGACTGAATTGGGCGTGGCCACAGTAACCGGTACCACTTGGACTTATACCCCTGCGACTGCGCTGGCCTTGGGGGCACACACATTCAAGGCCAAATGGATTCCGGTCAATGGCACCACCGTAACGGTCAGCAATGATTTTGTGCTCACCATCCAGACCTCGAAATTGCCGCACACTGGCGTTTCGGCAAGCCAGTGTTACCAGAGTTCGGCCGATGCCTTGCTCAGTTGC
>JBEAZY010000067.1:0-6979 GCA_041159205.1 Pseudomonadota bacterium | reverse complement strand
ATGCCGCGCATATAGTCGACCAGCATGCTGAGTTGCCAACTGCCGAAAACCAGCGAGACCAGTGCCATCAATACCAGCTTGGGAATGAAGCTCAATGTCATTTCATTGATGGAGGTGGCGGCTTGCACAATGCCAATGACCACCCCAACCAATAGAGCGACGGTCAACAAGGGCGCGCAGACCAATATGGAAATCCAGATGGCCTGTCGGCCCAGTTCGATCACCATGGCGTTATCCATAAAATTCCTTTAATTGGGCATCACAAAGCTGGAGGCCAATGAGCCCATGATCATGCCCCAGCCATCGACCAGCACGAACAGCATCAGCTTGAAGGGCATGGAAATCATCATCGGCGATAACATCATCATTCCCATCGACATCAACACGCTTGACACAATCAGGTCGATCACGACAAATGGGATGTAGATCAGAAAACCAATGGTGAATGCACTTTTCAGTTCCGAGGTCAGAAAGGCCGGCACCAGCGTCACGAAAGGCACTTCTGCCGGGCTGCTGACAGGTTTGTTCCGTGCGATTTCCATGAACAAAGAGATGTCATCCTCGCGGGTCTGCTGCAACATGAATTCTCGAATGGGTTTTTCTGCCAGAGAGAGCGCTTTGTCAAAAGCCATGTTCTGGTTCATGTAAGGGATCACCGCGTTGGTATAAACCTCCGACAACACCGGGGACATGACAAAAAATGTCAAAAACATGGCGATGCCCACCAACACCATATTGGGGGGCGTTTGACCTGTACCCAAGGCCTGGCGCAATATGGAGAGTACGATGATGATGCGCACAAATGCGGTCATCATCAACAAAATGGAGGGCAGCAATGACAGCAGAGTCATTAAAGCCAGCAATTGCAGGCTTAGGCTGTACTGCGTACCTCTGGCGGTGTTGGTGGCAATCAGTGCGGGCAATTCGGGGGCAGCCCAGGCCAGGGCTGGAAGCAGAGCCAGTCCGGCGATAAGAAGCCTGCGGATCATGGTTGACGGCTCCGCAACCACTCCATGGTGCTTTTGGGTTCGGCCTGCGACAGGTCAAGGGGACGGATTTCCATGGGGGTCACGCCCAACAAGACCTCACGTTCACCCAGGCGCACCAGAACCAATTTTTGGCGGGCTCCTAGTGAAGCCGATTCAACGATCTCTATCCGTTGTGATCCTTGACGCCGCTTCAGACCACCTTGCGTCTGGATTCGTTTGAGCATCCACAAAACGCCCAGCAATAAACCTATGACCAAGCCGAAGCTCAGCAGGTATTGGGCGATGTCGAGGTGGGGCATGATGCTCGGTGAGGGATGACGGAATCAGAGTTTTTCCAGGCGTTCAGAGGGCGGCACCACCCGGGTCAGGCGGATGCCATAGCGATCATTGACCAGCACCACCTCGCCTTGAGCCACCACGGTGTTGTTAACCAGCAGATCCAGAGGCTCGCCCGCAATGCGGTCGAGTTCCACCACGCTGCCTTGGCTCAGTCGCATCAGGTCGCGTATTTTGATGACCGCTCGGCCCACCTCAATGGACAGGGTGACAGGGATGTTCTGTAGCACGTCGAGTTGGATTTTCCCGTCGACGGAACTGTCTTCTGTGGCATCGCTCATGATGGTTACTCCGAGTGTTAAACCGGTTGATCGCCCTGATCGGGCATAGGGATGGCGCGAACTATTTTCACGGCCACCTGGCCGCCAAAAGTTCCGATTTCCACATCAAAGATGGGCATGTCGCGAATCACGGCGCGGGCATGGTCGGGCTTTTTGAAGTAAATGACATCGCCTTCTTTCATTTCTTGCATCTGCTTGGCGGTTTGAATGACTGAGCCCATCAGAATTTGCATCTCCAGCCTTGAGTCGTAAAGTGCGGCCGCCAGTTGTTGACGCCACAACTTATCCGATTCCTCATCGCCGTCCCCCGTCTGCACCCGGCTGCGCAATAAATCCCGAACGGGCTTGAGTGCCATGTAGGGGATGACCAGGTCGATGAAGCCACCGGTGGACGATTGATGATCGGATTCAAAACGGTTCAGCACGACCAAATCGTTCTCGTCGGCGATTTGCGCAAATTGAGGATTGATTTCCGAGCTGACGTGTTCAAAATCGACGCTCGTCACCGGTGCCCAAGCTTCCTTGTAAGACCTGAACAACAATTGCAAAATGATTTTGATGATTCGTGATTCGGTGGGGGTGAACAAACGACCCGGTGGCAATTGGGCCACGCCCTTGCCAAAGCCGCCAAAGAAGCTGTCCAAAGAACTGAAAATCACGCCAGGCTCGATGACCACCATCGCGTAGCCCCGCAAAGGCGGCATGCGCACGATGTTGACCGACAATGGCGCTTTGAGGTCTTTGAGGTAATCACCAAAGCGCACGATCTGTACTCGGCCCGGATTCATGCGCGGGCTGGTCCTGAGGACCTCGAGCATGCCCAATCTGAACAAGCGAATGAAGCGCTCATTGATCATGTCCAATGAGCCCACGTTCACGCCCAGGCTGCTGTCCTCGGAGGCCAGGTCGTGCTTGGTGACCTGGGCATCGGTGTTGAAACCCGAGTCCACTTCTATGCTGCCGTTGCCGACGCCTTCGGCCAGCGCGGCCAGCTCTTCCTGGCTCAGCAGGGGGGTATTTTCGGCCATGATCGCCTCTGGTGTGAGATGGGCTTACTGCACCACAAACTGGGTGAAGTAAACCTCCTCGATGCCGCCGAAATCTTCGTATTTGGTCAATACCTTATTCATTTCGTCGCGGATCTTGGCAGCCAGGTTTTGTCGGAACTCGGGTTTGCTGATGTCCGCTTCCGTGGTTTGACGCATCACGTCCAGCGATACCGAGCGCAGCGCCACCTCGTGTTTTTTAACATTTTTGAACACCCGGTCATCGTAAAAAGTCATTAAGCCGATGTTGACCGACATGACTTTGCGCGACCCGGTGACATTGGCCAGCAGATTTTTCTCAAGCTCCATATAGGTGCTCTCGAAGCGCTTGAGTTCGGGCGATTCTTTGGAGACTTTTTTAGGGCCATCTTCACAGCCCTTGCCTTCCTTGTCCGGTTTGCAGTCATCGGCTTTTTCAGCCGCTTGCTGAGCTTCGATTTTGGCTTCAAGCTCTTTGATTTTTTCGGCCATCAGCTCATCAGGCTTGCGGTCAAAGGCCCCAGAGACGAACAAAGTGCCCACGACGGTACTGACCAGGACGATGATGAGCCCGAGGACCAAAAGGATCATTTTGATCAATGGGCCTTTGCTCTTTTTCTCAACTTCAACTTCTTCGTCAGCCATGGCAATGCCTTTCAAATTCGAGTCTAAGCCATCAAATCCAAACTCCCATCGTGGTTGGAAGAACGCAACGTGGCAGCCGGATTTTCTGTCGGCGACGACGACCCATCTTCAGATCCCTGCGGCGCGAAACGCGCCTGTGGTTGGCGGGGTGTCGAATCTCCGCCAGATCGAGAGGATTGTCCATCGTTCACACGAACCGAAGCAACATCCATGCCTGTTTGTGTCAGCGAGTCTTTTAATTTCGCCAGCCCGCTCTCCAACAGGTCGCGGGTCACGCTCTGATTGGCGCTGAGCTGAGCGTCCAGGGCATTACCTCGCATCCGCAAATCCACTTCCACATGCCCCAATTCGGCGGGCCGCAAATGAATCTTGATCTGCCAGTCACCCTTTTCAAAGGCCTCCAAAATGCGCTTACCAATCGCCAGGCTCATTTTTTCGGCCAAGTCCTGACCCAATAGGGGTGTCGCCTTTTGTATGCCCAATTCCTTTAAAAATCCTGTATCCCCCGCTTTGGAGGTCAAATTGCCCGGACTTGAGTGAGATGGAGATGACAGGGCGGCATGGACTGAGGCATCGTTGGTGCGGCCATCTGCAGCCTCTGACCCATTCAGAGTGCTAAGGCGGGGGGAACCTAACCCAGACTCCAGGATTGATCCTGCTGAAGTCAATGCCGAAGGATGTAATTTGGTATTCCATTTGAACCAGTCGTTCCACTGACTTTGCAATCCAGGGGTCAGATCCAAGTCCATCTCGGCCCGCGCGGACCAAGGAAACGGGCCTTTCCCGGGGGCTTCCCCAATGAGCCACTGGGCGCCCAGTCCCACCAATCCTGCGCCGTTTAGTGTGATCTTGGCCTGTGTTTGGTTGACTTGCGCGGCGTCGTTCAGAAAAAGCCATTTCACGGTTTTTTCATCCAAGCCCTGTTGCAAAGCGAACTCGGTCAGACTGTCCTCACTCAATGTCGAGGCTGAACCCGTGATGACGGTGAATTGATGGGTCAGTCTGGTTTCATGCCAATGGTTCGGGGCCAAGCTGGCTGAGTCCTGGGCTTGATCCGAACGGTTCAGAGCCGATGGGGCGGGCCAGGCCGCATCAGCAGGCCACATGTGTTTTGCGGTAGGCGACGCCAAGGTATGGTCGGCCCCCGCGCTGTCATCCATCTGGTTTTGCGTTTCGTTTTCTGGGCCAGGCCCCACTTCATTGGAGCTGTTGGCCTGATGACCCAAAAGGGAAGCCGCAGTCGATACGGATGCGGCTTGAACGGTCGAGATCCCAAAAGGGGAGGCAGTCGAAGGAGCGCCGAAGAGCGCCTTCCCTGTCGATTGTTCCAAGGCTTGCTCAGATGGCTGGATTTCTCCGTTTGGACCCGGGGGTGTTTGATGGGCAGTGAAGGAACTCATATGGCCTGCCCCATTCGTGTGAAGAGCAGTCGAGACCATCGCCGCATTGGCCCCTTCCGTTGAGATTTGGAAAAGGGAAGCGGTGTCACTGGCCATTTCTTGCCGCTGCTCGGTCGTTTCGGCATCCGACACCGACTCGGGCTGCGTCTCGGTATTCGCCTGTGGATTCTTTGATCTGCCCGATGGTGTCAAAGCCAATTGCGACATGACATCCCGGAAAGTGGGGCCGTCGACTAGGGCATTGTCCTCATTTCTGAGTTCTAAAGAATTCGATTTTCCGGTCTGACCCACGCCCGAAGGGGTTTCGGTCGGTAAAGTCGGGATGTTCAACATGGGTGTCTTTCCTGCGTCCTGAAGATCGGTGACCAGGGAGATGGATTGCCACCTTGCTGGTCTTGTTCCAATCTCCGCAAGATGTGCGCCAACCGATGCGAAAAGCGGGTGTCTGAAAGCGTGGCATAAATATTGCGAGGACTAGGGGGTATGTCTGAATCTTCCATTCCAGGGCCATGAACGCCATCTCTGTGTCAAATCTTCGACAGGTATTCTCGCGCTTTGACAAGAGCGGACTGGGAATTCCTGCATTGGTGTTGCTGATCATGGCGATGCTGGTGGTGCCACTGCCGCCTTTGTTGCTGGATATTTTCTTTACCTTCAACATCATCATGGGCCTGCTGATCATCATGATCGCCATTGGCACACGCAAGCCCTTGGATTTTTCCGTGTTTCCCACTGTGCTGTTGTTGGCCACGATGTTGCGCCTGGCCCTGAACGTGGCTTCGACTCGGGTCATTTTGTCGCATGGTCATGAAGGGCACGAGTCGGCGGGGCAGGTGATTGCTGCCTTTGGCGAATTTGTGATTGCAGGAAATTATGTGATCGGTTTTGTGGTGTTCATCATCCTGATGATCATCAACTTCATCGTGATCACCAAAGGCGCAGGCCGGGTCTCGGAGGTCAATGCACGTTTCACCTTGGACGCCATGCCCGGTAAGCAAATGTCGATCGATGCCGACCTCAATGCCGGCATCATTGACCAAGACACGGCCCGAAAGCGCCGGGAAGAGTTGTCGCAAGAGTCGGACTTCTTTGGTTCCATGGACGGCGCATCCAAATTTGTCAGCGGTGATGCCATCGCTGGTCTTCTGATTTTGACGATCAACGTGGTCGGAGGTTTGGCCATCGGCATTGGACAACACGATATGCCCGTGGCTGAGGCCGCCAAAACCTATGTATTGCTCACCATCGGCGATGGATTGGTGGCGCAGATCCCCGGACTCTTTCTCTCTCTGGCCACGGCCATTATCGTGACGCGCGTCACTACCCCCGAATCGGTCACCGAGCAGGCCACCCATCAGTTGGCCAATCCGCCCGCCCTGTTCATTTCCGCCGGCATCATGGGTTTTCTGGGTCTTTTGCCCGGCATGCCCCACTTGGTGTTTTTGACACTTGCCGCTGCCACGGCGGGCATCGGTTTGTTCGTGGTTCACAAAAAAATGGCCATTGACCAAGCCCAACAGGCCGAGGAACAGGTGGTGCAGCCCCCCAAAGAGCTCGATTGGGACGATGTCGAACAAGTGGATCTGATTGGTTTGGAAATCGGCTACGGATTGATTCCGCTGGTGAATGCCGAGTCGGGCGGCCAATTGATGGCTCGCGTCAAGGGCGTGCGCAAAAAGCTCTCTGCCGAGTTAGGCTTTTTGATTCAGGCTGTTCGCATCCGAGACGCGCTGAACCTGGAGGCTGACACATATCACATCATTCTCAACGGTGTGGTTCGCGGCAAGGGGGAGGTCAAGGTGGGGCGTGAACTGGCCATTAATCCGGGCAAGGTCTATGGCAAGCTTAATGGCGAAGTCACACGCGAGCCAGCGTTCGGGTTGGAAGCGGTCTGGATTGAGCCCATCATGCGCGATCAAGCTCGGGCCTTAGGTTACACAGTGGTCGACCCGAGCACCACCATCGCCACCCATTTGAACAAGATTTTGCGCGAGAACGCCTCTGAGCTGCTCAGCCATGACGAGACTCAGAAACTGTTGGACAAATTGGCTGCCAAGTACCCCAAGATGGTCGAAGAGTTGGTCCCTGGCAAGTTAAGTCTGGGTGTGGTGACTCGAACCTTGCAGGGCCTGCTCCAAGAAGGCGTGCCCATTCGCGACATGCGCACTGTCGTGGAAGCCTTGACCGAAGCCAGCGCCCGTTCTCAAGACCCGGAACAGTTGACCGCGCTGATCAGACCCAAGTTGGGGCGCCTGATTGTGCAATCGCTGACTGAGACCAGGGACACCCTGTCGGTGCTGACC
>JBEAZY010000066.1:0-9571 GCA_041159205.1 Pseudomonadota bacterium | reverse complement strand
TTGATCTGGTCAATTTGTTCTTGTTCTTCTAGGTCGAGGTGCGAGGCCATGGTATGTGTTTGGGTTGAAAGTTAGATTTTAGGTCCTGGGGGCTTGAACCTGTCACTTCCCCTGTGGGCCCTTCAGCCCGTCGGCCCAAAGGGCCCAGTCTTGCAGGGCCACCGCGCGCTGGGCACCCTGGCCATCGCGCAATGACTTGATCAACACCTGTCCGTGTTGCCATTCATCCTGACCGAATACCAGTGCATGAGCGGCACCGCTGGCGTCGGCTTTCTTGAACTGGCTTTTCATGCTGCCCATGCCCTCGCCCTGCCCGGCGTGCATCTGAACCGACAAGCCAGCGCCGCGCAAACGCTGCAAAAGTGCCATGATCTCGGGCAATTGGCTGGCATCGGGCACAATGGCGTAGGCATCGGGCACCGGGACCTGGGGCCAGTGGCCATTGCCCCGAAGCAACTCAAGCACCCGCTCGACCCCCATGGCAAAGCCCACCGCCGGGGCCGGTTTGCCACCGATTTGCTCAATCAGGCCATCGTAGCGGCCACCGCCGCAAACCGTGCCTTGCGAACCCAGGCGGTCGGTGATGAACTCGAACACCGTCAGGTTGTAGTAGTCCATGCCTCGCACCAGCCTGGGGTTGATGCGGAACTCAACCCCGTTGGCCCGCAGGATTTGCTGGACAGTCTGAAAGTGACGCTGCGAGTCTTCGCCCAGGTGCGCCATCAGCTTGGGGGCGGCTTCGACCAAAGACTGCATGGCCGGGTTTTTGGTGTCCAGGATGCGCAGGGGGTTGCTATGCAGGCGCCGTTTGGCATCTTCATCCAATTGATCGGCATGGGCCTCGAAGTAAGCCACCAAGGCGGCCCGATGGCGGGCCCGCTCGTCGGGCTGACCCAGGCTGTTGACCTCCAGTCGCACATCGTCCAGCCCCAGCGACTGCCAAAGCTGATGCGCCATCAGTATCATTTCGGCGTCCACCTCGGGGCCACCAAAACCCAGGGCCTCAGCCCCGATCTGGTGAAATTGGCGATAACGGCCTTTTTGGGGCCGCTCATGCCTGAACATGGGGCCCATGTAATACAACCGCTTGCCGCCGTCGTACAACAAGTTGTGCTCGACCACAGCCCGCACCACGCCAGCGGTGGCTTCGGGGCGCAGAGTGAGAGAGTCCCCATTGAGGCGGTCGGTGAACGAGTACATCTCTTTTTCGACGATGTCGGTCACCTCACCCAGGCCGCGCACGAACAGACCGGTGGGTTCGACGATGGGGGTGCGGATTTGACGATAACCGTGACGATGCATCAGCTCACGCACCTTGCCCTCCAACCACTCCCAGGCATGCGAGTCGACGGGCAACAAGTCATTCATGCCTTTGACGGCAACCAATTTATCAGCCATGGCCATGTTCAGATTTCAGGGTGCTGGGGTCTTGGCCCCAAACCGTTTTTGGATGTATTGTTCCACCATCTGATGGAATTCGGCGGCAATGCCTTCGCCGCGCAAGGTGGCAACTTTCTCGCCATCGACAAACACCGGGGCCGAGGGCGACTCGCCGGTGCCCGGCAGGCTGATGCCGATGTCAGCGTGCTTGCTCTCGCCGGGGCCGTTCACGATGCACCCCATCACCGCCACCTTGAGCGCCTCGACGCCCGGATAGCGGGCCCGCCAAACCGGCATTTGCGCCCGCAAATGGTCATCGATTTGTTTGGCCAACTCTTGAAAGGTGGTGCTGGTGGTGCGACCACAACCCGGACAGGCCGTGACGCTGGGCACGAACACCCGCAAGCCCAGGGCCTGCAGAATTTCGGTCGCAATCACCACCTCTTGCGTGCGTGATTCACCCGGCTGCGGCGTGAGAGAGACCCGGATGGTGTCACCGATGCCTTCTTGAAGCAGGATAGACAGGGCAGCCGCAGAGGCCACAGTGCCCTTGGTGCCCATGCCGGCTTCCGTCAAGCCCAGGTGCAGCGGGAAGTTGCAGCGGCGGGCCAGCTCGCGGTAGACCGAAATCAGGTCTTGCACACCGCTGACCTTGCAACTGAGCAAAACCTGCTCGGCCCTCATGCCCAGGGCCACCGCCCGTTGGGCCGAGTCGATGGCTGAAGTGATCAAAGCCTCGTACATGACCTGGCGCGACTCCCAGGGGTTGGGGCGAAGGGCGTTTTGATCCATCAAACGCGCCAACAAATCAGGGTCGAGGCTGCCCCAATTCACGCCGATGCGCACGGGTTTGTCATGACGCAAGGCCACTTCCACCATCTGTGAAAACTGCTTGTCGTGTTTGTCGCCACGCCCGACATTGCCGGGATTGATGCGGTATTTGGACAGGGCTTCAGCGCAAGCCGGGTAATCGGTCAACAAGCGGTGGCCGTTGTAATGAAAGTCGCCCACCAGGGGCACATCGATGCCCATGCGATCAAGC
Source organism: Pseudomonadota bacterium (assembly GCA_041159205.1). Taxonomy (GTDB): domain Bacteria; phylum Pseudomonadota; class Gammaproteobacteria; order Burkholderiales; family Burkholderiaceae_C; genus Limnohabitans. Next base: position 7,149 of record JBEAZY010000066.1, on the reverse strand, counting down.
TGGGCCCGTATCTCGGGAACCGCCTTGGCCGCTTCGTCATGATTGACCGTGATGCGCACCAGCTCGGAACCGGCCAGGGCCAGTTCCTTGACCTGAATGGCGGTGCCTATCACATCCGCCGTGTCGGTATTGGTCATCGATTGCACCCGAACGGGGGCATCGCCTCCGATGGTGACGACACGGTTTTGCCAACGCACCGTGGCTTGCAGCGTGCGCCGGGCCGGCACGGCCGCAATGGCGATGGGCGTCTCGGTCTGGGTCATGGTTGGGTGCCGGAAGGAGTGGCCGATGCGGGCGGGACCGGGGCTTTGGCCGGTGTCGGCACTGGGGTGATGACCTGGGGTGGGGCGCCGGGCGCCGCAGGGCCGGACACAGGACCGCCAACGGTTGCCGGTGCGGGTGGCGGGGCAGATGCGGGTGCAGCTGCGGGTGCAGCGGCGGGGGCAGGTTCCAGCGCCACAGGCTCTGTCACCGCAGCGGGCAACCCACTGTTCGGAGGCGGCATTTCAGGCACTTCCACCGAAGTGTTGGGGCGTGAATCCTGGTCAAGCAACAGCCCCCAGGCCACCCAAAGAACCAGCACCAAAGCCCCCAAGCCCACCATCAGCCAGGTGCGTTGCAGGTTTGACGAAGGAGAAGCCATGCCCCCCAGAGGCTCGCTGATGGCCGCAGTGACACGCACCGAACGGCGGGGGTCGGCGTCGGGCATGGCACCCAGCACCGGTGCCGGGTCGATTTTCAACTGTCGGCACACACTCATGGCCAAGGCACGGGCGAACACCAAATCGGGCAAATCGGTCCAACGCTCCGACTCGAGGGCCTTGAGCCGCTCGGGGGGGACGCGCAAAGTCGTGGCCAACATCGTCAGGTGCAAGCCTTTGGCTTCGCGAGCGTGGCGCATCATGGCCCCGGGGCCCATGGGGCCGGGGTTGGCGTTCGGGGTGGAATCAATGCTCATGGGGTCGTACTTCTGACTTTTCAATGGCGATCGGGATCGGGTGACGATTCATGCGGCTGGCCACATCGGTTCGATCCTTGACATCTCCGGCCAATTGTCCGCAAGCCGCGTCGATGTCGTCACCACGGGTTTTACGCACTGTAGTCACAAAACCCTGGTCTTGCAAATGATGGGCAAACCGCTGTACCTGAGCCGCAGGCGAGCGGCGCAAACCCGAGGCGGGAAAAGGGTTGAAGGGGATCAGGTTGAATTTGGCATGGATGCCCCGCCCGGCACCATGTCGCATGAGATCGACCAAGGCGCGCGCATCCTCGTCGCGGTCGTTGACCCCATCGAGCATGCAATATTCAAAGGTGATGAAATCACGGGGTGCATGGGCCAGATAGCCTTGACAAGCCTGCAACAACTCGGCCAGGGGGTATTTCTTGTTGATCGGGACCAACTGGTCGCGCAAGTCGTCGGTGGGGGCATGCAAAGACACGGCCAAAGCCACCGGGCAATCCTGGGCCAGGCGTTCCATCATGGGGACGACCCCCGACGTGGATACCGTCAGGCGGCGCCGGGAAAGACCATAGCCATGGTCGTCGAGCATGGCGCGCAAGGCAGGCACGAGCGCGTGGTAGTTTTGCAGCGGCTCGCCCATGCCCATCATCACCACGTTGCTGATCACCCGTTCGGTTTGCCCCAGATGGGCACGCAAGTAGTGTTCGGCATGCCAGAGTTGCGTCAGGATTTCACCGGTGCTCAGTTGCCGACTGAAGCCCTGATGGCCGGTTGAGCAGAAACGACAACCCACGGCGCAACCGGCCTGAGAAGAAATGCACAAGGTGCCCCGGTCATCCTCCGGGATGAACACGGTTTCGATGGCGTTGCCATCGCCCACATCGAACAGCCACTTGATGGTGCCGTCGGCCGACTGATGCTGCGTCAGGGGTTTTAAACCCTCGACCCGGGCCGTGTGGGTCAGTTTGTGCCGCAGCGTCTGGGCCAAATCGGTCATCTGGGAAAAATCGGCTACCCCGCGCTGATGGATCCAGCGAAACAACTGGGTGGCCCGAAAACCCTTTTCGCCCAGGCTCGCGCAATGGCCAATCAGGCCATCACGGTCGAAATCGAGCAGATTGACATGCATGGGCCTGGTCTACACAAGACGGGACCGGGGATCACCCCGCCCCTTCAACGGCTGTGAACGTTCAGACCTGCGAAGAAGAAGCCCACCTCATGGCGAGCGGTCTCGGGGCCATCCGAACCATGCACCGCGTTGGCATCGATGCTGTCGGCAAAATCGGCGCGTATGGTGCCGGGGGCGGCCTTCTTGGGGTCGGTGGCGCCCATCAGGTCACGGTTCTTGAGGATGGCGTTTTCGCCCTCCAACACCTGAATCATGACCGGGCCGGAGATCATGAAATCGACCAGGTCTTTGAAGAAAGGACGCTCTTTGTGCACGGCGTAGAACGCTTCGGCCTCGGCGCGCGACAGGTGAGCCATGCGGGCGGCCACGATTTTCAGGCCGGCAGCCTCAAAACGGGCGTAAATTTGGCCAATCACGTTTTTGGCGACGGCATCGGGCTTGATGATGGAGAGTGTTTTTTCGGTGGCCATGATGATTTATCCCTAAGATTGAAATACAACCCGGGATTGTAGCAAGAAGCACGCCCGAAACGACCTCTGTGGCCCTCGAAAACCGGGGGGTTCAACGCTTTTTCGGCGAGCGGCTTCGATTTTTCCTTTGTCGGGCCAGGCTATCGGCCCCTAAACGCTGGGCCGGCTGGGCCAAGCGCGAGCTGCGCATCAGCGAGGACACATCGACATCATCCAGTTCCATCCAGCTTCCGCGCGCCAAACCACGGGGCAATTGCATGGCCCCGTAACGAATGCGTATCAGACGGCTGACCGCATGCCCCAGGGCTTCGAACAAGCGCCGAACCTCGCGGTTTCGCCCCTCGGCGATGGTGACGCGGTACCAGCAATTGGCCCCCTCGCCGCCCCCATCTTCTATGCTCAACAATTGGGCCGGGCCGTCCTCCAGCTCGATGCCCTGCAGCAAGCGTTCTTTCTCTTCCTTCGACAGGGCCCCCAGCACCCGGGCTGCGTATTCACGCTCGAGGCCAAAGCGGGGGTGCATGAGCCGGTTGGCCAATTCACCCGAGTTGGTGAACAGCAGCAAACCCTCGGTATTCAGGTCAAGACGACCCACCGACTGCCACTTGCCGTGGTAGAGCCTGGGCAAGGTGCGAAACACGGTGGGGCGATTGAGCGGGTCGTCCAGGGTGACCACCTCACCGGCTGGCTTGTGATAGGCCAACACCCTCGGGGTTTCGGCCTGGGCACGCCAGCGTATGGGTTTGCCGTTGACGCGGATCACATCACCGGCTTTGACGCGCTGCCCCACATGGGCCACTTCGGCGTTCACGCTCACCTGGCCCTGGGCGATCAAGCGCTCCATGTCCAGCCTCGAGCCCAGGCCCGATTGGGCCAGTACCTTGTGCAATTTGGGGGCCTCAGGTTCGGGGGACAGGACACGTTTGGCACCCGACTCGGTCTGCGCTTTGGCCTGGGCCTGGTCAAAAGAGCCAGACACCAGTTCATCGAAGCGGACGCCTTTCATGCGCCTTCCCGCAATGGGTCGGGCGCGTCCCCCGCAGGGGCCATCGGGTCGGGCAAGCCAGACTCATCCACCCTGGCCTCATCATCGGGCAGAGGGTTTTGTTCGGCATGCGCATCTTGTCGCTGGTGCTCTGGCTGGGGGTCTTGCGCCTCGCTGCCGAGGTCTTCAAAACCCGGCAAGGACTGCAGACCCGCACCGGAGGAGAAACCTTCGCTGGGCATGGGCAATTGATCCAGGGCGCTCAGGCCCAAGTCGTCCAGAAACTGGCGCGTGGTGGCGTACAGGGCCGGCCGGCCCACCGTCTCGCGATGACCGATCACTTCCACCCAGCCCCGATCTTCGAGTTGCTTGATCACGGTGCTGTGTATGGTCACGCCCCGGATGTCCTCCATATCGCCCCGGGTGACCGGTTGGCGGTAGGCAATGATGGCCAGGGTCTCCAGCGCGGCGCGGGTGTATTTGGGCGGTTTTTCGGGATGCAGGCGATCCAGAAACTCGCGCATTTCTGGTCGGCTCTGAAAGCGCCAGCCACTGGCCACCTGAACCAGTTCAACCCCTTTTTGCGCCCACTCGTGGGTCAAGTCATCCAACAGGCCCCGCACTGTGTCTGCGCCCAGGGCTTCATTGAACAGCACGCGCATGTCGCGCATCGACAAAGGCTGGGCGGAACAGATCAAGGCGGTTTCCAGAACCCGCCTGGCTTGTTGGGTATTCATCATTGCCGGAAATTGTAGCCCAGCCCCAAATCGGCCAAGGTTTGCAAAAAGTCGGCGGGTGGCATCGAAGACCATGCGCAGGGCTGGCCGGTGAACGGATGGGTCAGCGACAACCGCCAGGCATGCAGGGCTTGGCGCGTCATGCGGGGCAAGGGCTGCCCCCCGTACAAGGCATCGCCCACCAAAGGGTGCCCCGCGTGGGCCAGATGCACCCGAATCTGATGAGTGCGCCCGGTTTCCAGTCGGCAATGGAGCAAGGTGTGCTGCTCGCCGCGTTGCAACACTTCAATGTGCGTCAGCGCCGGTTTGGCCATATGCACCCCGGGGTCCAGTACCGCCATGCGCAGGCGTTGCCTGGGGTCGCGCCCTATGGCCCCCGACAGGCTGACCCGTTGATCGTGGGGCCAACGGCCCTGGATCAGGGCCAGGTATTCGCGTCGCACATCTCGCCGGGCGATGGCCTGCACCAGGGCATCCATGGCGCTTCGCTGACGGGCCACCATCATCAAGCCACTGGTGTCCTTGTCCAACCGGTGCACGATGCCGGCGCGCGGCATGGCCATGGCGGCCGGGTCCAGAGCCAGCAAGCCATTGAGCAAGGTGCCGCCCCAATGCCCCGGCGCCGGATGCACCACCAGGCCAGCAGGCTTGTCGATCACCCTCAGATGCTCGTCGCTATAGATCGACACGATCTCCATGGGCTGGGCCCGGAACGCCTGAGCCTCATCGGTCGGGCGCAACAACACCAGAAAGGCTTGTCCGGCCTTGACCCGCGCCGAGGGCTTTTGCCACACCTGCCCGTCGGCCGAAGTGACGCATTGCTGGGCCATGAGTTGCTGCAAGTGGCTTCTGGAGAACTCGGGCAAGCCCGTGGCCAGCACTTTGTCCAGGCGTTCCCCATGGCCGGACAACGGGACCACCAGCGGGCGCGTTTCTTCACCCTCGTGGGCATCTGCCTCTGCCGAATCGGTCTCGATGACCGATAATGGCGGGGTGTTGCAATCTAAAGGGGGCTGCGTGCTCATTCGTGACCGATTATCCGTTGTTCTTTTGGCTTTGTGCCTGGTCGCCTGCGCAAGCACCGAGAAAGACCCCACCGCCGGTTGGAGCGTCGACAAGATCTACTCCGAGGCTCGCGACGAAATGTCCAACCTGCAGTACGAGAAGGCGGCCAAACTGTTCGAAAAGCTTGAAGGCCGTGCCGCCGGTACGGCGCTGGCCCAACAAGCCCAGTTGGAAAAAGCCTACGCTTATCACAAGAACAAAGACACCGCGCTGGCCCTCTCGACGCTGGACCGGTTCATCAAAATCCACCCCGCCAGCCCGGCCATCGACTACGCCCTCTACCTCAAAGGGGTGGTGAATTTCAACGAAGAAGTGGGTTTCCTGGAACTGTTCTCCAAACAGGACATGGCCGACCGAGACCAGAAAGCCGCCAAAGAATCCTTTGAGGCTTTCAAAGAGCTCGTCACCCGCTTTCCAGATTCGAAATACTCGGAAGACGCCCGTCTGCGCATGGCCTACATGGTCAACACATTGGCGCGCTCGGAAGTCAATGTGGCCCGTTTTTATCACCGGCGGGGGGCCTATATCGCCGCGGTCAATCGGCTGCAGGCCACCATCCAGGACTATCAGGGCACCGAAGCCGTGAAAGACGCCCTCGAGTTGCTGGCTGATTGCTACGAGAAGATGGGGCTGAATCAATTGCGTGACGACACCCGTCGTGTTTGGCAAGCCAACTATGGCAGCCTCGCCCCCGCCCCGCTCCCGGCCAAATCGTGGTGGAAGTTTTGGTGAACAGGTGCTTCCCTGCGGAAGTCTTGACTTCCCTAACTGTTTCGCCGCAAGCGCTCCAGGGCCTGCAACAACACCGATCGCTCTGAGACCCTGGCCATATCGGGCAAGGCCGCCATCAGCAATTTGCCGTAAGCCGTGGTCAACAGACGTTGGTCGCACACCACCAGCACCCCCTTGTCGCTCTCGCGCCGGATCAGGCGCCCGGCCCCTTGTTTCAAAGACACAGCCGCTTCGGGGATGAAATAGTCGACAAAGGGTCTTTTGCCCCGGGCTTGCAGGGCTTGCGCACGCGCCTCGACCAAGGGGTCGTTCGGCGGAGGGAAAGGCAGCTTGTCGATGATCACGGCTTGCAAGGCCTGGCCCGGCACATCAAAGCCTTCCCAGAAACTGGCCGAAGCCACCAAGACAAACCCTTGCTCTGCCTGCGTGCCATGGGCTTGCCCGCCCTGCTGGAAGCGCTGCATCAACTCACGCTTCGAGCCCTCCCCCTGCACCAGCACCTCGATGCGCGGGTCTTCGGCAAAAGCGCGTTGCAGGTGATCACCGATGTGGCGCAAGGCGCGCAAGGTCGTGGTCAGCACCAACGTGCGGCCTTGCAATGCGCGCACGATCTCTTGCGCCAAAGCAGCCACCTGCTCCGGGTGCTGACCGTCCTGCGGGGGCACGATGTCACGCGGTACATGCAAAACGCCCTGGCGCTTGTAGTCGAACGGGCTTTGCACCCGCAGCACACGGGCCGACTCCAGGCCGCAGGGTTGGGTGAACCAGGTCAGGCCATCGTCGTGCCCTAGGGTTGCACTGGTGAAGATCCAGGCCCGGGGTGCGGTGGCAGGCTCTGAACCCTCACCATCGGCCCATGGATCGGCTTTACCATCCGGCCCGTCCGCAGCAGGCGTCTTGGGTGCCAGGTGCTGATGAAACAATTCGGCGATGTCCAGCGGGCTTTGGGTGACCCGCACCGCTGCCCCCACCTCGGCCCAGCGCACCAGACCGGGCGGGGCGGGTTCGAGGAATAGTTTCACCATCGAACTCAAATCGTGCAGTCGCTCTTGCAATCGTGCAAAGTCCGG
>JBEAZY010000065.1:0-11424 GCA_041159205.1 Pseudomonadota bacterium | reverse complement strand
TTCGACGGCCACGCGGGGGAGGCCGTCGGGCAGAACGGCGCGTTTGTAAGCGACGCTTTGGCGGTCAAAGGTGGTGGTGCTGGGCATAGAGACGACTCGCACGGCGATGCCCCGCCCCGCCAATGCGGCCTGGGCCTGCAAGGCCAGCGACACCTCGGAGCCGGTGGCGATGATGACCGCCTGGGCTTTGCGCTTGAGCCCGGCATCTTTGGGCTCGGCGACGATGTAAGCGCCTTTGGCGATCGCGTCCAAGCCGCTGGCGTCTGCCGACTGGTCGGATGTGGGCTTGGGCAGGTAGGGCAGGTTTTGACGGCTCAGCAAGAGTGCGGTGGGTCGCTGCGCGTTGCGCAAGGCGATGGCCCAGGCGACCGTGGTCTCGGCGGTGTCGGCAGGGCGCCAGACGTCGAGGTTGGGGATCAGGCGCAGGCTGGCGGCGTGTTCGATGGACTGATGGGTCGGGCCGTCTTCGCCCAGGCCGATGGAGTCGTGGGTGAAGACATGGATCACGCGCTGTTTCATCAGCGCGGCCATTCGTATGGCGTTGCGCGAGTAGTCGCTGAAAGTGAGGAAGGTGCCGCCGTAGGGGATATAACCGCCGTGCAGGGCGACACCGTTCATGATGGCGGCCATGCCGAACTCGCGCACACCGTAGTTGATGTGGCGACCGCCCTGCCCCGCATCGTTGCGCGCCACATCGCCCGCCAGATTGACGCGCAGGGCCGGAGTGCTGGGGGTGTGGGTCAGGTTGGAGCCGGTCAGATCGGCGCTGCCGCCCAGCAACTCGGGCAGGCGCGCGGTGAATTCGTTGAGCGCCAGCTGGCTGGCCTTGCGGCTGGCCACCGTCTCTGCCTTTTGGTGCGCGGCCAGCACGGTGTCGACCACCCACTGGTCGAAGCGGGCCGGCAGCTGGCCGGCGCTGCGGCGCAGGAATTCGGCCGCGAGTTCGGGGTGCGCTTTTTGGTAGGCCGCAAAGCCGCGATCCCAAAGGGATTGGGCTTGATGTCCGGCGTCTTTGGCGTTCCACAGGCTGTAGACCTCGGCCGGGATGACAAAGGGCTCGTGCCCCCAGCCCAGCGCTTCGCGGGTCAGCTTGATTTCTTCAGCACCCAACGGTTCGCCGTGGGCCTTGGCGGTGTTGGCCCGGTTGGGGCTGCCCTTGCCGATGTGGGTTTTGCAAACGATCAGGGTGGGCTGGGTGGCGCTGTGCTTGGCCCGCTCGATGGCGGCGCTGACGGCTTCGGCGTTGTGGCCGTCGATGGGGCCGATGACCTGCCATCCGTAGGCTTTGAAGCGTTGCGCCGTGTCATCGCCAAACCAGGGGGTCACCTGGCCGTCGATGGAAATGCCGTTGTCGTCGTAGAGCGCGATGAGCTTGTTGAGTTTCCAGGCCCCGGCCAGCGAGCAGGCCTCGTGGCTGATGCCCTCCATCAGGCAGCCGTCGCCCAAAAACACGTAGGTGTGGTGGTCAACGATGGCGTGCCCGGGGCGATTGAATTCGGTCGCCAGCAGCTTTTCGGCCAGGGCCATGCCGACTGCGTTGCTGATGCCCTGCCCCAGGGGACCGGTGGTGGTCTCTACCCCCGGGGTGATGCCGACCTCGGGGTGCCCGGCGGTCTTGCTGTGCAACTGACGGAAGTTTTTCAACTCTTGCAGGGGCAGGTCATAGCCCGTGAGGTGCAACAGTGAGTAAATCAACATCGAGCCATGACCGTTGGAGAGCACAAAGCGGTCGCGGTTGGGCCAGTGCGGATTGACCGGGTTGTGGCGCAGATGGCGGCCCCAGAGGGCAACCGCCATGTCGGCCATGCCCATGGGGGCACCGGGGTGGCCTGAGTTGGCTTGCTGGACAGCGTCCATGGTCAGGGCGCGGATGGCGTTGGCCATCAAATTTTGAGGTGCCATGGGGGTATGCAGGGGTTGGTTTGAATCAACCCGACATTGTATGCCTGCCCTGACCGAATGACCTGCGCCGGTTTCGAATGAACCGCAGCCTGCAGACAAGTCTGGCGCCGTGTTTGCGGCGTACACTCTGATCGATGAATACGGGTCACGAAGCGGCGGCGACAGCCCTGGTGCTGGCCGCTGGCCGGGGCGAGCGCATGCGCCCCCTGACAGATGAGACGCCCAAGCCCATGTTGCGGCTGGGTGGCAGACCACTGCTGGCCTGGCATTTGAAGCAGTTGGCACGGGCCGGTCACCGGCATGTGGTGGTGAACACCGCGTGGCTGGAAGCCCAAGTGGTGCAAGGCATTGGTGAGGTCTGGGTTGACCCCGATGACACTCAATTGAAGTTGGCGATCACTTACTCTAATGAGTGGAAGGATTTTGGCGGGGCATTGGAGACCGCCGGGGGCATTTTGCGCGCCTTGCCCAGCTTGGCCGAAGTGTTTTGGGTGGTGGCGGGCGATGTGTTTGCGCCGGATTTTGGCTTCGCTGGCCCTGAGATGGCCGACCTGGCGGACGGCCAAGACCGGGCGCGATTGTGGCTGGTGCCCAACCCCGCCCACAACGCCTTGGGGGATTTCGGGCTGGCCGATGATCGGGTCTTGAACCTGGGGCCCGGGGCCTCGGGGACACGTCTGACCTTCAGCACTTTGGGTTTGTACAAAAAGTCGTTTTTCACCCCACCGGTGTGTGAGTTGGCACCCGGAAACCCGCAAGGGGTGAAGGCCGCTTTGGCGCCAATGTTGCGGCGGGCGATGGATTTGGACTGGGTGTCGGGGCGCTTGCACGAAGGCACCTGGGTCGATGTGGGGACACCGCAGCGACTGGCGGAATTAAGGAGTGTTTATGGTTGATTCAACGATGTCGGTTTTTGCACAGCGGCGTGCACGGCTGGCGGCCCAACTGGGCCCGGGCGGCGTGGCGGTGGTACCGACCGCGCCCGAGCGGGGGCGCAACCGCGACAGCAGTTTCCCCTACCGGCATGACTCTTATTTTTATTACCTGACGGGGTTCACGGAACCCAATGCCTGGTTGGTGCTGACCGCGCAAGGCCACAGCACCTTGTTTTGTCAACCCAAAGATTTGGAGCGCGAGATTTGGGACGGTTACCGGCTGGGGCCCGGCGCTGCGCCGCAAGCGCTGGGGGTGGATGAGGCGATCTCGGTGGAGGAGATCGAGTCGGTGTTGCCGAAGTTGCTGGAGAACCGCTCTGTGGTCTGGTTTGCCTTTGCCACCCACGAGGGTCTGGCGGCCCGGATCGAGGGCTGGCTGAACAAGGTGCGGGCCAGGGTACGACTGGGCGCACAGTGCCCGGCGACCCAGCAGGACCTTTGCCTGTTGCTCGATGAAATGCGGCTGTTCAAGGACGCCCACGAGTTGGACACCATGCGGCGGGCCGCCCGCATCAGCGCCGGAGCGCATGTGCGCGCCATGCAGGCCAGTGCGGCACTTCTGCGGGCAGGGGCCGATGCGCGGGAATATCACCTGGAGGCCGAGTTGCTGCACGAGTTCCGTCGGCACGGCTCGCAATTCCCGGCTTATACGTCGATCGTGGCGGCAGGGGCCAACGCCTGCGTGCTGCATTACCGTGCCGACACCGCGCCGCTCAAAGCCGGTGAGTTGGTGCTGATCGACGCCGGCTGCGAGCTGGACGGCTACGCCAGCGACATCACCCGCACCTTTCCATCCGATGGGCGCTTTACGCCCGCCCAACAGAGCTTGTATGAGATTGTGTTGGCCGCGCAAGAGGCGTCGGCTCAGGCGACCCGGCCCGGGGCCCGGTTCAATGACCCGCACCAGGCCGCGGTGCGGGTACTGGCGCAAGGGCTGCTGGACGAGGGCCTGCTGCGGCGCGACCAAGTCGGTGGTTTGGAGGATGTGATCGAAAAGCGCGCCTATTTCCGTTTTTATATGCACCGGACCAGCCACTGGTTGGGCATGGATGTGCACGATTGCGGCAGTTATGTCGAACCCGGCGAGGCGGACACAGTGAGCAGTCGCCAGGACCCGATCAGCGGACTCACCGTCCAGGACCGGCCTAGCCGCATTTTGCAAGCAGGCATGGTGCTGACGCTGGAGCCGGGTTTGTATGTGCGTCCGGCCCAGGACGTGCCCGAAAAGTTTTGGCACATCGGCATCCGCATCGAGGACGATGCCGTGGTGACTGATCAGGGGTGTGAGCTGATCACCCGCGATGTGCCGGTCAAGGTGGCCGAGATCGAGGCCCTGATGCGCCAGACCCCCCATTGATGCACTGGGTGTAAAAACTGCCTCAACCCCTGACGTGTTCTGCCGTCAGGGGGTGCGCCTACAATTCATGTGTATCAATATTGGCCCAGACCGGATGTTTGTGGCCAAGCAGGAGACTTGTTAATGAATGACTCAAAGCCCGCCCAGACCTCGGCCCAGAAAGAATTGCGCCGTGCGGCCCTCGAATACCATGAGTTGCCCCGCCCGGGCAAAATATCGATTCAGGCCACCAAACAACTGGTCAACCAGCGCGATTTGGCCCTGGCCTATACCCCCGGGGTGGCGGCCCCTTGCGAGGAAATCGCCAAAGACCCGAACGCTGCTTTCAAATACACCAGCAAGGGCAATTTGGTGGCGGTGGTGACCAACGGCACCGCCGTGTTGGGGCTGGGTGATATTGGCCCCCTGGCCTCGAAGCCGGTGATGGAAGGCAAAGGGGTGCTGTTCAAGAAATTTGCCGGCATTGATGTGTTTGACATCGAGGTCAATGAGAAGGACCCCGACAAACTGGTGGACATCATCGCCGCTCTAGAGCCGACCTTCGGCGGCATCAATCTGGAGGACATCAAGGCCCCTGATTGCTTTTATGTCGAGCGCAAGCTGCGCGAGCGGATGAAGATTCCCGTCTTCCACGATGACCAGCATGGCACGGCCATTGTGGTGGGTGCGGCCATCATGAATGGTCTGAAGGTGGTGGGCAAGGACATCAAAAATGTGAAGCTGGTGGTGTCGGGTGCCGGCGCTGCCGCCCTGGCCTGTCTGGGTCTGTTGGTCAAACTGGGGCTGCCCAAAAAGAACATCTGGGTGACGGATCTGGCCGGTGTCGTCTACGAGGGCCGCACCGAGTTGATGGACGAAGACAAAATTCAGTATGCGCAAAAAACCGATGCGCGCAAATTGGCCGATGTGATCAGCGGTGCCGATGTGTTTTTGGGCTTGTCGGCCGGGGGGGTGCTCAAACCTGAAATGGTCAAGACCATGGCCCCCAGGCCTTTGATCCTGGCCTTGGCCAATCCGACTCCCGAGATCCTGCCCGAAGAAGTGCGCCAGGTGCGCGACGATGTGGTGATGGCCACCGGTCGCAGTGACTACCCCAATCAGGTCAACAATGTGCTGTGCTTCCCTTATATTTTCCGGGGCGCGCTGGATGCCGGGGCATCCACCATCTCGGCCGAGATGGAAATTGCCGCCGTGCACGCCATTGCCGAGCTGGCGCAAGCCGAGCAAAGCGAGGTGGTGGCGGCCGCTTATGCCGGAGAGTCTTTGGCCTTCGGCCCTGAATACCTCATCCCCAAACCCTTTGACCCGCGCCTGATGATCAAGATCGCCATGGCCGTGGCCAAGGCAGCGGCCGACTCGGGCGTGGCGCAGAGACCGATCAGCGACATGGACGCCTACCGACAAAGGCTGGAAGGCTTTGTGTATGCCTCGGGCTCGATCATGAAGCCGATTTATGCGGCGGCCAAGAAGGCGAGCAAAAAACGCGTGGCCTACGCCGAAGGTGAAGACGAACGGGTGTTGCGGGCGGCCCAGATTGTGGTGGACGAGGGGCTGGCGCTGCCGACCCTGATCGGCCGACCTTCGGTGATTGCCAAGCGCATCGAGAACTTTGGTCTGCGCATGGTCGAGGGGGTGGACTATCAGGTGGTGAACGTCGAAGAAGACGCCCGCTACCGGGACTTCTGGCAAACCTATCTCCGCATGAACGAGCGCAAAGGTGTGACCGAGACGCTGGCGAAAATCGAAATGAGAAGGCGCCTATCGCTGATAGGCAGCATGCTGTTGCACAAGGGCGATGTCGACGGCATGATTTGCGGCACCTGGAACACACCGGCCACCCACTTGCTCTATATTGATCAGGTCATCGGGCACCGCGCCGGTGTCAATACCTATGCCTGCATGAACGGATTGTTGTTGCCGGATCGGCAGGTGTTTCTGGTCGATACCCACCTGAACTATGACCCCACGGCCGAACAGCTGGCCGAGATCACGGTGATGGCCGCCGAGGAGATGTTGCGCTTTGGCATCCGGCCCAAGGCGGCCCTGCTTTCGCACTCGAACTTCGGCAGCAGCGACCAGCCGACGGCCGTCAAGATGCGCCAAACCCTGGCTTTGTTGCAGCAACGTGCCCCGTGGCTGGAAATTGACGGCGAGATGCACGGCGATGTGGCCTTGGATGCCGCTGCCCGCCAGGCCCTGATGCCCAGCAGCACGCTGAGCGGATCGGCCAATTTGCTGGTCATGCCCAATCTGGATGCGGCCAATATTTCGTACAACCTGCTGAAAACGGCGGCCGGCGGTAACATTGCCATAGGCCCGGTTTTGCTGGGGGCGGCCAAGCCCGTGCACATTTTGACGGCCAGCACGACGGTACGCCGCATCGTGAATATGACCGCCTTGACCGTGGTGGATGCCAACAACAGCCGCTGAAAACGCCCGATTGTGGGCGCTCACTTTGGACGATGTCATGATGCGGGCTAGGTGGTGCACCCGGGGCAAAATATCATCCGAGTGAATTCATTGGTTTACACCCGGACATGGGCAATGCCCCACTGACTTGCATTTTGTTGCCTTTTCAGTCACACTAGAGCCACTCGGTTTTTCGGGTAAACCCGATGGGTCAAATTTGTTGCTCTGCAGCATTTTTAATCTGATGGGTCGAGCCCAAGTTTCTTTCGCAGCGTTTTACCCACAACAAGGAAGCCACGAAGATGGACACGCCGCTTCGTCATGTGAAAACCAATATTGTTCAGTCGATCCGCGCGCACCGCGTCGCTGATTTGCAACAGGCTGCCCAGCACTTGGGGCATCATTTTTTGTACGCCAATTTGTCGCAGGCCCTGAGCAAGCAAGACGTGCTGGACACCATCACCCAGGAATTCATGCTGGCCGCCCAGTCGAGCAAGAACTTTGATTCGCTCTACGACGGAATGACCGACCCTTTGCACAAGTCGGGCCCGCAACCCGGCTTCATTCTGGTGCTGGAGCATTTGCCGGCACACGCCAAATTTGACAAGGAAGCCCGCGAGCAGTTGCTGGATGTGTTCCGCGAGATCGCCGATTACTGGTCGGATCGCAAGGTGCCGTTCCGCTGTTTCTACTCGTTCTCGGTCGCACGCGCCCCGGTGGCTGAGGGCGACCGCGCCCTGTCGCCGGAAACCCTGGGCATCGAATTGAGCGAAGTCGAAAAAATGCCGACCGACAAGCTGGTCGATATTTCGCCCATGGCCTTGCGCATGAGCAGCCCGTTCAACGCGGGTTACTGGCTGACAGCGGCCTGAGCCAGGTGCCAATAGGCCAGGGCCGGCACTTCCTCGGCCCGCCGTTGCAGATCGAAATCTGTCTGCACCCCTTTTTGTTGCAGCCACACCCCCAGGGTGTGGCGCAGCAGTTTGCGTCTTTGGCTGAAAGCGACCTGTACCAACTCACTGAGCACGGCAAGCTGCAGGGGGATGGGCCGGGTTTTGGGCACCATGCGAACGATGGCGCTGTCAACCCTGGGCGGCGGGTCAAAGGCCTCGGGGCCGATGTCCAACATCATGTCCATGTCGTAGCGCCATTGCAGCATCACGCTGAGTCGGCCGTACTGGGCGGTCGAGGGGGATGCCACCATGCGTTCAACCACTTCTTTTTGCAACATGAAGTGTTGGTCTTCGATGGCCTCGACATGGTCCAGCAAATGAAAGAGGATGGGTGTCGAGATGTTGTAGGGCAGATTGCCCACCACCCGCCACCTGGCCGCAATCTCATGGGTGCCCGATGACCGCGCCATCGAGGAAAAATCGACTTTGAGCACGTCAGACTCGACCACCCTGAGCTGCGGGTGCAGTCGAAGGCGCCGGGCCAGGTCGCGGTCCAGCTCGATCACCGTCAATTGCCCCAGGCGCTCGACCAGAGGCTGGGTCAAGGCCGCCAAGCCGGGGCCTATCTCGACCATGGTTTGACCGGGGGCCGGCGCAATCAGTCCCACGATGGCGTCGATCACACCGGGATCGGTGAGGAAGTGTTGGCCAAAGCGCTTGCGCGCCACATGCTTCACTGGGGCGGCTCGCGATATTCGACGAAGGTTTTGCCACGCACCTCTTTGGCCCAGGTCTCCAGGGTTTCGCCGTATTTGGCCTCGCGCAGGGCGTTGCGGGCCGCCTCGCGCTCTTGCCGGGCCGTGAGGGGAACTTCCCGGCGCTCGAGCACCTGGATGAGGTGAACCCCGAAGCGCGAGACCAAGGGGTCTGAAATTTGTCCGGGCTCGAGTTCGTTCATGGCCTGTTCAAATTCGGGCACAAATTGGCCCGGGCTGGCCCAGCCCAAATCGCCCCCTTCAGCCGCGCTGCCATCTTGTGATTGCTCGCGCGCCAGCTGGGCGAAGTCGGCCTGGCGGCGCTCGATCTCGGATTTGTATTGGAATAAACGGGCCCGGGCCGCACCCTGACTGAGGTTGCCGCCCGGCTTGAGCAGGATGTGCCGCGCGCGGGTCTGCACCATGTTCAGTGCATTGGCGGCAGGGCGCTGGATCAATTTGAGCAGGTGGAAACCGGCGCCGGACCGCACGGGGCCGGCCAGCCCCCCCTCGGGCAAGTCGCGAGTGGCCTGAATGAACAGTTCAGGGTAGCGGTCCATTTCACGCAGGCCCATGCGACCGCCCTGGTTGCGGTCCATGGCCTGTGAACGCTGTCGGGCGATCTCTGAGAAATCGGCGCCTTTTTCGATCTCTGTGCGCCATTGCCGCGCCGTTTGTTCCGCCTGCGCCACCTGCTCAGGGCTGGCGTCGTCAGAAACGGCAACCAGAATCTGTGCCAACTCAATGCGGGCGTTTTGCGCCATGGCGGCTTTTTGTTCGCGGAGATAGCGGTCGATCTCGGGCTCGGTGATGTTGATGCGGCCAGGCACATCGCGGTCACGCAGGCGTTGCAACATTTGCTGTTCTCGCAAGCTTTGCAGGAAACGGCGGCGGCTCACGCCCTGGCGCTCTAACTCACGATAAAAGTCGTCGAGCGACAGCCGGTTGCGCTCGGCCACAGCCTGGGCCTGGGCCTGCAACTCTTCGTCGTTGACACGAATGCCGGTTTGCTCCGCCCATTGAATCTGGCTGCGCTCGAAGATCAGCAGCTCGAGGGCGTCGTTGGCCAGGCCCTCGGGATTGAGGCTGGCCCCGGTTTGCTGGGCCTGGGATCGCAGGCGCTGGATGGCCTGTCGAACATCATGGTTGGTGATGGGTTCGTTGTCGACCAGGGCCACGATGAAATTGACCGAGCGGTCGGGGGCCGAGAGGACACCGGGCGAGACATTGAGGCCCACACCGGCGGAGGCGGAGCCGCCTGCCCTTAGGGCCTGCCCTGAGGCACAGAGGGCCCAACCCATGCAGCCGGTGAAGAACAGCAAGCGGGCAGCGCTGGGGAGATCAAATCGCATGGTTCAGTCGTACAGTCCAAAACGGCTGGGGGCGGCAAGTCGATTGTCGCGCAGCATCTGATATCGGGGAATTTGTGTCTGAAGTTGTTGCAAGGGGTTGGCACCGACCCGGCCAAAGCCAGAAAACTCCAATTGGAACATGATTCGGCGGTTATTGACCAATACACCCAATTGTTGTTGCTGGATCACCAGTCGCCCGAGCCAGCATCCGGCATCATATTCCAGCCCCATCAAGGTATCGACCAGACGCTTGTCTTGCAGGTTGTAGTTCATCCTTGCGACCGAATACCAGCGCCCTTCGCCCTGGCCCTGTCCGGCACCCATGTCAGAGCCACGGTCGCCCCAGAGGTCGTTCAGCGGCCATTGCCAGGCGATATCCACCAGCTCGCTCTGGAATTGGGTTTGGTTGCGGTAGGACACATTGATCAGGCGATATGGGGTCGGGTTAAAGCGCACCCCGACGGCTGAGCGTTCTGAATTGCCGGTTTTGGGGTTGTATTGCACGGTGGAGTCAAACAGCCACTGACGATTGAGGTTAACGGTGGCCCCCAGCAGCATGTCGCTCAGGCGGTCGTTCAAATTGGTTTCGCCCGGCAACAATACCCTTTGCTCTTTCAACCGCAAGCGCTGTGCAAAACCAAAACGTGCCCCTTCAGAACCGTCTATAGGGTTCAAAAACCGGGTGATCGCCCCCAAGGTCAGCAAGCGGTTGTCGGCGATGCGGTCGTAACCCGAGTAGGTGTTCTCGGTGAAGACCGTGGCAAAGTTGAAGTCATAGCGCGCGCTGTCATACACCGGTAACACCGACTGGTCCCGGTAGGGCGTATGGACAAAAAAGGCGCGGGGCTCTAAGGTCTGGATCCAGTCTCTGCCCTGAAAGGTGGTGTTTTTCTCCAGGCGCGCGCCAGCATCCAGACTGAAGGTGGGCACGGTCATGCCCTGCGCATAGCGGCTGCCATCGATGCCCATGCCGGTGCCTTCGTATTCGTACTGGCGTCCGGTGACGATGAGCTTCGGGGTCAAAGTCAAGCCGTTGTAATGAAAGGGCCGGGCCACACGCCCTTGGGTGGTGAGGCGGTTGGCATTGGGCTGGCAATCGGTCATGAGCGTGCCCGATTGGCGCAGTTGCGCGCTGAGACAAGCCTGCATGCGGTCGGCTGAAAAAGCCGTCAGGTCATTGCTCCAGCCCCAATCCCAGTTCTCGGTGTTGCGCGCGAACTGGACATTGATCTGCGGGCTTCGGTTATAGGGCGCGGTGAGGGGTGAGTTGACATCCTGGATGGTTTGCCAGCGCAAGCTGCGCAGTGTGGTGGTCCACTCGCCACGGGTGCTGCTGAGCTGGAAGTCGGTCGGTAGCAGGCGCTGGTTCAGGGCGCCAAATGAGAAGGGGAAATCCTTCCAGTAATTGTCGTCACTGACCCGGTTGAGATTCAGATTCAGGCGCAGGTCTTGTTGCCCCCAGGTGGTAAAGCCTGTGTGTTGCTGAGAGTATGACCAGCGCTGCCCCCCCCTGAGCTCGTCTTGCGGCATGTAGTTGAGCCGCACCTCGCCCCGGGTGTCGGGCAGGGTGCTTTCGAGGTATCTGAATTCTCCGCCCAAGCTGACGCCGCGCCGGGCATACACATTGGTGGTGAGGGTGGCGTCGCGGTTAGGCGCCAGGTTGATGTAATAGGGTTGGATATAGGTCAGCCCGTTGCTGGTGTCGACCCCGATCAGAGGCGGCAGGAAGCCCGATTTGCGATTTTCATTGAGTGGAAACGTGATGTCCGGGACAGGCACGGTGATGTCTTTGAAGCGCAAGGTGGCCCCGCGGGCCCGGGC
>JBEAZY010000064.1:0-6633 GCA_041159205.1 Pseudomonadota bacterium | reverse complement strand
GCCCCCAGGCCCATCCACCAGCCCAGCATGCCCCCCAGCGTGTTGCCTGCGGTGGCCACCAGTAGGGTTGGCCAAAACAAATCGGGGTTCAGACTCACCAAGGCGAACACCGCGGGCTCTGAGCCCATGGGCACCAGGGTGGCCGACACCAGGGCCACCACAAACACCGTGCTCAGCCCGACTTGGGGCAGGGCCAGCCAGTCCATCAAGGGTTGCATCCATTCGCTCATGACCACAAGTGTAGTGTGGGGTTGTGGGGCCCGCGCAGTGTCAGGTTGCTTAAAAATTCGGCAGTAGAATGGCGACCCTGCTTCAATCGTGGTTTTGCCGCGACCCTCCTTTTCGCCCCGACTTCCCTATGCGCATCGGTCCCTATGAACTGCCCAATGCCCTCATGGTCGCACCCATGGCGGGCGTGACCGATCGGCCGTTTCGCAAATTGTGCAAAGCCCTGGGCGCGGGCCATGCGGTCAGCGAAATGGTGACCTCGCGCCGCGAACTTTGGGACAGCCTGAAAACCTCGCGCCGGGCCGACCATCAGGGCGAAGCGGGGCCCATCGCCGTGCAGATCGCTGGCACCGACCCCGCCGAGATGGCCGACGCCGCCCGCTACAACATCGACCGGGGGGCTCAAATCATCGACATCAATATGGGTTGCCCGGCCAAGAAAGTCTGCCAGAAATGGGCCGGTTCAGCCCTCATGCAAGAGCCCGACCTCGCCTTGCGCATCGTCCAAGCCGTGGTCGACGCCTGCCAGCCCCGGGGCGTGCCCGTCACTTTGAAAATGCGCACCGGTTGGTCTGCCACCCAGCGCAATGCCCCCTTGTTGGCCATGGCCGCGCAAGAGGCGGGCATTCAGATGCTCACCATCCATGGTCGGACCCGCGATCAGGGCTACAAGGGCTTGGCCGAATACGACACCATCGCGCTCATCAAGTCGCGCCTGTCCATCCCGGTGGTGGCCAATGGCGACATCGACAGCCCGGCCAAGGCCTTGCAGGTGTTGCGCCACACCGGGGCCGATGCCCTCATGATCGGGCGCGCCGCCCAGGGCCGGCCCTGGATTTTTCGCGAGATCTCGCATTTTCTGCAAACGGGTACATACCTGGCCCCGCCGCTGGTGGCTGAAGTGCGCCGCTGGCTGCTGGCGCATCTGCAAGAACACCTCGACCTGTATGGCGAGTACACCGGCGTGCGCAGCGCCCGCAAGCACCTGGCTTGGTATGTGCGCGGCTGGCCGGGGGCCGATGCGTTCCGCGACCGCATCAACGCCCTGGAAGACCCGGGCCGGCAAAGCCTGGCCTTGAACGACTATTTGGACGACATCGAATCACTGAGCGACCGGGTCCCCTCGCCGCCATGGCCTGAAGCCCCGCTCATGAACCTGCATCAAACCGTCAAGACATGAGTAAAAAACACATTGAAGAAGCGGTGCGTGCCAGCCTCGAGGCCTATTTCAAAGACCTCAAGGGCACCGAACCCGACAACCTCTACGAGCTGATGCTGGGCAGCTTTGAAAAACCGCTGCTCGACATGGTCATGCGCCATGCCGAAGGCAATCAGTCACGCGCCGCCGACTGGCTGGGCCTGAACCGCAACACCTTGCGCAAGAAATTGCTGCAATACAAGCTGATCAAACCATGAACGCTCTTCTCTCCGTTTCTGACAAATCAGGCATCGTGGAACTGGCCCGGCAACTACACCAGTTGGGTGTGGGCCTCATCTCCACCGGGGGCACGGCCAAATTGCTCGCCGAGGCCGGTCTGCCGGTGCAGGAGGTGGCGCAAGTCACCGGGTTTGCGGAAATGCTCGATGGCCGCGTCAAAACCTTGCACCCCAAGGTGCACGGCGGTTTGCTGGCCCGTCGCGACACGCCTGCCCACATGCAGGCCTTGCAAGACCATGGCATAGACACCATCGATCTCCTGGTGGTCAACCTCTACCCCTTTGAAGCCACCGTGGCCAAGCCGGGCTGCACCCTGGAAGAGGCCATCGAGAACATCGACATTGGTGGCCCGGCCATGGTGCGCAGCGCCGCCAAGAACTGGAAAGACGTGGCCGTGCTGACCGATGCGACCCAGTACCCGGTGGTACTGGCCGAGTTGCAAAGCCAGGGCAAAGTTTCAGAGGCCACCCGCTTTGCCCTCTCGGTGGCGGCATTCAACCGCATCAGCCAGTACGACGCCGCCATCAGCGACTATCTCAGCGGCATCGACTTCAACCCGGCGCAGGCCGACGGCGCACCCAAACGCCTCGAGTACCCGGCCCAGTCCAACGCCCACTTCGTCAAATTACAAGACTTGCGCTACGGCGAGAACCCGCACCAGTCGGCGGCCTTCTACCGCGATCTACACCCCGCGCCGGGCTCGCTGGTCACGGCGCGTCAGTTGCAAGGCAAAGAACTCTCGTATAACAACATCGCTGACGCCGACGCGGCGTGGGAGTGCGTCAAGAGCTTTGACACCCCGGCCTGCGTGATCGTCAAGCACGCCAACCCCTGCGGTGTGGCGGTGGCCGAAGGGCCCTTGCAGGCCTATCAAAAGGCTTTCCAGACCGACCCGACCAGCGCTTTTGGCGGCATCATCGCCTTTAACCGACCGCTCAACCTGGCTGCTGCCGAAGCCGTCAGCAAGCAGTTTGTCGAAGTCCTGATCGCCCCGGGCTACAGCGACGACGCCCTGGCGCTGCTCAGCGCCAAAGCCAATGTGCGCGTGCTGCACATCGAACTGCCCGCCGATGTCGCGGCCAGCCGCAACCGCCAGGACATCAAGCGCATCGGCTCAGGCCTGCTCATTCAAAGCGCCGACAACCACAGCCTGCGTTTGAGTGACCTCAAGGTCGTCACCCAAGTCCAGCCCTCGGCGCAGCAACTGAAAGACCTGATGTTCGCCTGGCAAGTGGCCCAATACGTCAAAAGCAATGCCATCGTGTTTTGTGGCCATGGCATGACCTTGGGCGTCGGGGCCGGGCAAATGAGTCGGCTCGATTCCGCCCGCATCGCCAGCATCAAGGCCGAGCACGCCGGCCTCTCGCTCAAAGGCTCGGCGGTGGCCAGCGACGCCTTCTTCCCTTTTCGTGACGGGCTCGATGTGGTCATAGACCACGGCGCCAGCTGCGTCATACAGCCGGGCGGCTCAATGCGCGATGCCGAAGTCATCGCCGCCGCCAACGAGCGCGGCGTGGCCATGGTCTTCACCGGCGTGCGCCACTTCCGGCATTGACTGGAATCCCATTAATTGGGGTCAGACCCCAATTTCAGCACCGTGGCGCCAAAGCAACCATTAATTGGGGTCTGACCCCAATTTCTTCATAGACCGGCAAACACGTCGGCCGCAGCGGCCACGGTGGCCTCGATGTCGGCTTGGGTGTGGGCCGCGCTCACGAACCCGGCCTCGTAAAGGGCGGGTGCGATGTAGACGCCACGATCGAGCAAACCATGGAACAGCTTGTTAAAGCGCGGGCTGTCGCTTTTCATCACTTGGGCGTAGTTCTGCGGCAACTCAGGCAAGAGGAAGAAACCAAACATTCCCCCCTGGCAGTCGGCGCTGAAAGCGACCCCCGCTTTCCTGGCCGCGGCCTGCAGGCCATCGACCAGACTTTGCGTGCGCTGGCTCAGGGCGTCCCAGAACCCCGGCTTGGCGATCTCGCGCAGGGTGGTCAGGCCGCAGGCGGTGGCCACCGGGTTGCCGCTCAGCGTGCCCGCCTGGTAGACCGGGCCAGTCGGGGCCAGTTGCGACATGATGGCTTTGGGTCCGCCAAAAGCCGCCAGCGGCATGCCGCCGCCGATGACCTTGCCCAGCACCGTCAAGTCGGGCTTGAAACCCGCAATGGCTTTCGCATAAACGCTTTGCGCCGAGCCCAGCGCCACCCTGAAGCCCGTCATCACTTCGTCCAGCACCAGCAAGGCGCCGTGCTGCGTGCACAACTCGCGGCAACGCTTCATGAAGGGGACGCTGGCGCGGACAAAGTTCATATTGCCCGCGATGGGCTCGATCATCACGC
Organism: Pseudomonadota bacterium; assembly: GCA_041159205.1. Lineage (GTDB taxonomy): Bacteria > Pseudomonadota > Gammaproteobacteria > Burkholderiales > Burkholderiaceae_C > Limnohabitans. The sequence continues at coordinate 2,631 of JBEAZY010000064.1, read as the reverse complement.
AGGCCAGCTCTTTGCCATGCAGGGCAAAGGCCTCTTCGAGTTGCGCCACATTGTTGTATTCCAGCACCAGCGTGTGCTGCACCACCTCGGGCGGCACCCCGGCACTGGTCGGGTTGCCAAAGGTGGCCAGGCCCGAGCCCGCCTTCACCAGCAAGGCGTCGGCGTGCCCGTGATAGCAGCCTTCAAACTTGATGATCTTGCTGCGCCCGGTCGCGCCACGGGCCAGACGCAGGGCGCTCATGCCCGCCTCGGTGCCGGAGGACACCAGTCGCACCATCTCCATCGAAGGGACATGGCGCAAGATTTCTTCGGCAAGTTCGATTTCTCGCTCGGTCGGGGCCCCAAACGAAAAACCGTCTACGGCGGCCTTTTGCACCGCCTCCAACACGGCCGCGTGACCGTGGCCCAAAATCATGGGCCCCCAAGAGCCGATGTAATCGATGTACCGCTGTCCGTTGGCGTCCCAGAAGTAGGCCCCTTGAGCGCGGGCCACGAAGCGTGGCGTGCCACCCACCGCCCGGAACGCCCGCACGGGTGAGTTGACCCCACCGGGAATGACTTGCGCGGCACGTTCAAACAAGATCTGGTTGCGGTCACTCATGAATGCAATTCCTCTTCAAAAAAACTGGGGCTCAATGGCGGGTTGGCGGGTCGGGGTGGAAATCGGGTGCCTCATCCCCGCTCTCGGTGTCGTCTTCTGCATCGGGCTGCGCCCAGAACAGGCGGTCGGGCAGGACATGGCCCATGCCGGGCCGGAAACCATGCGCCAGGGTTTGGTCCAAATAACCCAGGGCCTCGCTGACGGCGGCCTCCAGATCGGTGCCCAAAGCCAGCAGGCCCGCCAGCGCGGCGCTCAGGGTCTCGCCCGCACCCACGAAAACGCCTTCGAAGCGCTCGAAACTCACGCTCACCATCACACCTTGTGAGGTGGCCAACTGGTTTTCCACATGCTGCTCCGAGGGGCCGGGCAAGCCGGTGATCAGGGTGTAGGGGGTACCGGCCTCGGCAGCGGCGCGGGCAATGTCGCGTGCGCCAGGCGGCTTGTCGGCTGACCAGTCGGGCAGCAGCCAGCGCCAAAGTTGGTGGTGTTCGCCCACCAGAACCGTGGCTTGCGGCAGGATCAGGCTGCGAAAGGCATCGAGGTAGTCTTCCATCGGCTCTTCGTCCCACCAGCTCAAGCCCGGCATATAGGCCACCACGGGCAGCTCAGAGTAATCGGCGCATATTTCGGCCATTACGCTCAGGTTCTCGGGTGAACCGCCAAAACCCACTTTGATGACCTGCACCGGTACGTCTTCCAGCACCTGACGGGCCTGCTCGCTGACGGCATCATCATCCAGGCTGTGTTGCCCGGTGGTCTCTGCGGTGTCGCGCAAATAGCAGGCGGTCACCACCCCCATCGGGTGCGCCCCCACCGAAGCGATCGACAAGATGTCAGCCGCCAGACCGCCTGCACCCGAGGCATCATTGGCGTTGAAGCACAACACGCAGGCGGGGGTTTCTTCATCCAGTTCGGTGGCGGGTTCTTCGTTCATGCGTAAAGCTTGGTGGCCCACACCGGGGCCATCGGACACGGGGCGAGGCTACAATGACCGGATCATTCTATGCGAGCATGATGGCCTTATGAAAACCTGGATGTGTCTGATTTGCGGTTGGATTTATGACGAGGCGGCGGGCTCCCCCGAAGAGGGCATTGCCCCCGGCACCCTCTGGGAGCAAGTACCCATGAACTGGGTTTGCCCCGAATGCGGTGCGCGCAAGGAAGATTTTGAGATGGTGCAGATCTGATGAACCCTGAGTCCGAGCTGCTGCTGGCCTTGCGTTCGGGTCACGGTGAACCCACCCGACTCAGCGCCTGGCTCGATCTTTTTTTGCAGCTCGCCGAACCGCGCATCACCCAGTTGCGCTCGGTCCTGGCCGAATGGCTCCAGCGCCCCACCTCGGTCTTGCCCTTTCAGGCCTTGCGCCTGGCCGATGAACTCGCCGATTTGTGCGCTGAACAGCCCAGCCCCAGCCTGTCCACCTTGTCCTTGGCACTGGCCACAGCCCTGCGCCGTGACAGCGCCCAAACCCCAGACCCCGCACAGCGGGAAGCAGCCCTGAAGGCCTGCGATGAACTGCTGCGCCAACTGCACCAACACGCCGCCGGGGTCCCGGTGGTCACCCCCCCCGATATCCTCCAGAAATTGGGGTCACAGAAATTGGGGTCAGACCCCAATTAATGAACCCCAGTTAATTGGGGTCTGACCCCAATTTCTGAATCTATTTCTTCACCACCGCATAGCGAGCCAGGGTTTCGGCCCGAGCCTGGGCATGGTCAACGATGGGGGCAGGGTAGTCGCGCCCCAGGGTCAGGCCGCAGCTGGCCAGCTCCATCGGGTGTTCCCAGGGGGCGTGTATCGCTTTGGCCGACAGGCCGGCCAGCTGTGGCAAATAGCGTTTGATGAACTTGCCTTCCGGGTCGAATTTTTGGCTTTGGCTGACCGGGTTGAAAATGCGGAAGTAGGGCTGGGCATCGCAGCCGCTCGATGACGCCCATTGCCAGCCACCGTTGTTGGCCGCCAGGTCAAAGTCAATCAGGTGTTGGGCAAAGTAGGCTTCGCCCCGCCGCCAATGCAGGCCCAGGTCTTT
>JBEAZY010000063.1:0-15025 GCA_041159205.1 Pseudomonadota bacterium | reverse complement strand
GCGCGATCGAACCCACGCTGCATGGTGACTATTACGGTGGTTATTACACCGAGAGCGATTCAACGGGCGATATCCACAAATTCACCTACGGCCTGGCCAAAGCCTGTGAGCGTCTAGGGGTCAAGATTCTGAACGAGCACGAAGTGCTCAGCGTGGCGGCCAACGGCCAAAGCGCATTTGTGCAAGTCAAACATGCCGGAGAAACAGATTCTCTGACTTTTGACGGCATCGTCGTTTGCGCCGGTGTCCATGGTCGCCGGCTGGCTGCGCAGCTGGGTGATCGTCTCAACATATATCCGGTCAAGGGCTACTCGATCACCGTCAATCTGCCTGACCAGGGCAGCCAGGCGGCGGCGCCTTATGTCAGCCTGCTCGATGATGAGACCAAATTGGTGACCAGCCGTTTGGGGGCAGACCGCTTCCGCGTGGCGGGAACCGCGGAATACAACGGCATCAATTTGGACATCCGCGCCGATCGGATTCAACCGCTGATTCAGTGGGTGAATCAATGCTTCCCGGGCATAGACACGCGCAAGGTGGTGCCCTGGGCGGGTTTGCGCCCCATGATGCCCGATATGCTGCCGCGCGTGGGCGCAGGCCATAAAGCCAATGTTTTTTACAACACCGGCCATGGGCATCTGGGCTGGACCCTGAGCGCCATCACTGCGCATCAATTGGCCGGACACGTCATGTCCTGGGCGCAAGCACAGCATGGTGTGCCAGTGCACGCCGATCTGAATATAACTTGAATCACAGCGCATCAATCAACTTCAATCCGGCAGTTGGACATAGTCTAGGAACTATAGCGGCAGACCAGATACTGTGCAGCGCTTTCAAGAGGACGAAGTTGCTCGCTTGGTCAATGCTGAAAGCCCCAGATACTTTCCACATTTTTTCACCCTTTTTAACCAGGAGATTTTCATGAACTTCACCCGATTGCTCAAAACCATAGGGGTTCTGGCTTGCGCTGTCAGCCTTTTCTCAGCCCAAGCTCAAAACTATCCCCACAAGACGATCAGTCTGATCGTGCCCTACCCGGCGGGTGGCCCATCCGATTTCTTTGCCCGCAAAGTGCAGCCTGACGCCGCCGCCAAGCTAGGCCAGACCATGATCATTGAAAACCTTGGCGGCGCCGGAGGTTCGATAGGCTTGTCAAAGTTGATGAATGTGCCTGCCGACGGCTATACCTTGGCCCTGGCCAGCCCCATGGAGTTGGTGTTGGCACCCATGGCGATTCAGGGGGTGAAATACAAATCGGAAGATTTCAAAATGGTGGCCCAATTCACGACCACCAACACGATCCTGGCCGTTCGCACCAATTTGGGCGTCAAAACGGTCGACGATTTGATTGCGCTGGCCCGCAAGAACCCCAATAACCCCCTGACCTATGGCAGCGTCGGTCCTGGCTCTTTGTACCATCTGATCGGTGAGAAATTCGGTCAGGTCACGAAAATCAATACACTGCATGTGCCTTACAAAGGCATTGCCCCGCTTTTGAGCGACTTGATGGGCGGACAAATTGACATGGCCTTCCTGCCCATGGCCGGCTCCATTCCTGCCACCATCATCGACGGCAAGATACAAGGTTTGGCCGTTACTGCCAAGACCCCGCATCCGCTGTTCAAGCAATTCCCCGCCATGGCCGCCATCAAAGGCCTGGAGGGCATGGAATTTGACATCTGGTCCGGCATTCTGGTGCATAAAAATACGCCCGATGATGTGGTCATGGCGCTCAATAAGGCGTTCTATGCCTCGGCCGAAGCCCCTGAAACGCGCAAAGCCCTGGAATCCAGCGGCAACGTGGTGCTCGCCACACGCACGCCAGCGGAGTTGACTCGAATTTATCAAAGCGAAATTGAGCGTTATCGCGCGATTGCCAAATCGATCAACCTGCAACCCCAGTGATGGGCTGGCAGGATCACCGATGAGCCAAGTTCAAGAACGTGCTGCCCCAGAGCGATTAGCGGCCTTAACGGCGCAGGCTGCCGAATTCATTGAATTGCGGCGCGATATCCATCGCCACCCAGAGATGGGTTACAAAGAGTACCGGACCAGCGATCTGGTGGCCGAGCGTCTGCAACAACTGGGCTATCTGGTCACCAGAGGCCTGGGGGGGACCGGTGTCGTGGGTCAGTTGCGCCGGGGCCAAGGCAGAAAAAATCTGGGTCTGCGTGCGGACATGGACGCATTGCCCATTGTGGAGGAGACCGGCTTGCCCTATGCCAGTTGCAAGCCGGGCATCATGCATGCCTGTGGCCACGATGGACATACCGCGATGTTGCTGGCTGCTGCCCGGCACATCGCTGAAAATGTTCAGTTCTCGGGCACGCTCAACCTGATATTTCAACCGGCCGAGGAAGGTTTGGGCGGGGCCAAAAAAATGCTGGAAGATGGCCTCTTGCAGCAATTCCCATGCGATGCGGTCTTTGCCATGCACAACATGCCCGGACTGGCACAAGGCCATCTGATGTTTCGCGAGGGGCCCATGATGGCCTCTTCAGACTACGTCACGATCACCCTGAACGGCAAGGGAGGACATGGGGCCATGCCTCACCAGGCGGCAGACCCGTTGGTGGCAGGTGCCGCCATTGTGTTGGGCTTGCAAAGCATCGTCTCGCGCAATGTCGACCCGCTGGAAACGGCGGTCATCACCGTGGGCGCGTTTCAGTCGGGTTCGGTCAACAATGTGATCCCGCAGCAAGCCGTATTGAGTTTGAGCGTGCGTGCGCTCAGTTCACAGGTTCGCGAGTTGCTGCAAAAGCGCATCACTGAACTGGCGCATGCGCAGGCGCAAAGTTATGGTGTCAGCGCACAGGTTGAATACCAGCGTGGCTACCCTGTGCTGGTGAATCACCCGGCCGAAACCGATTTCGCACGGCAAGTGGCGCAAGATTTGGTGGGTGCCTCGTGCGTCACGCCACAGGGTCAACCGCTGACCAGCAGCGAAGATTTTGCTTACATCCTGGAACAAGTGCCCGGGTGCTACTTGCTCATAGGCAACGGAAGCGGCGAGGGGGGCGGCCATGGGGCCTGCATGGTTCATAACCCCGGATACGACTTCAATGACGACAATATCGCCTTGGGTTCGGCCTATTGGTCAATGTTGGTGGAGCGCTACCTTCAAGGTTGAGGGCAGGGGGGCGTGGCGCGCGCTTGACGGAACCGCCTTTAAAGATCGAGCTTCTACCCATAAATTTGGTAGGGCGTGAGGGACTTGAACCCCCGACCAAGGGATTATGAGTCCCCTGCTCTAACCAACTGAGCTAACGCCCCGACCGTCCGATATTATGGCGCAGGGCAGGGGGGAAATGGCCCCCCTGCCCAAGCTTATTTCAGGTCACCGGCCAGGCTGCTGAGCGCGTCGGCCGCGATGTCGCAGTGGTAGGGGTAGTTGGTGTGATCGCACCCGAGCACGACCCGGGCCCCTGCCTTGATGGCCGCCACCATGGCGGGGTTGAACTCAAAGCGCACAAAGTGAACCGACGAGGTTTTTTCGTCGTTTTCGCGGTCCAGGTCTTCGTCTGCGATGGCATACACGCGGGCTTGACCTTCCACCTCCACAAACACCCGGTCTTCCACCCCGATCAGGCGCGCCAGTTCGCGACGGCGCTCGTTCACGTCGGGGTACTCGATCAGCATGGTGGCTTTCCAGTTGCTGCCCGTGGGCACCAGCGGTGCGTAGGCATCGATTTCCTGCTGGATGCCTTCTTCCTCGAAGATTTTTTCAATGCGCAGCATTTCCTGAATTTGGTAGCGGATGGTCAGTTCGCTCTCAAACTGCAGCGTCATGTGCTCGCCCAAGGCGACGCTGCGCATTTTGCGGTGCGCGATGACCTCGGCTTTATGTTCTTTGCGGTACTTGTGATAAGCCTCCAGCGTCATGAGGCTTTCGGGGGTGATGTGTCCGGTGATTTGCATCGTGTCTGACTCCGAATTACTTGAGACCGTAGGCTTTGCGCACCAGCGTCAGCGGGTGATTGAGCTCGGGCACGGGCAGCCCTTGTGCTTCAAAGCCCTGCGCCAAATGGTGACCGCCCAGAGGGCAGTCGGAACTGATGTGGTCGGGCTTGGAGCCGTCTTTCATGGTGGCCATGGCCTTGACAACGGGTTTGCCGAGCTTCATGGCTTGGTCGTGGAAGGCTTTTTTCACGCCAAAAGTGCCTGCGTGTCCCGAACAACGCTCGATCGTGTTGATCGTCGTGTCGGGGATCATCTTCAACATTTCCTCGGTTTTGCGACCGATGTTTTGCACCCGTCCATGGCAAGGAATCTGGTAGCTCACATTGCCCAGAGACTGCGGGAACTCGGTCTTGAGCAGGCCGTCTCGCTTGCGCGCCATCAGATATTCAAACGGGTCCCACATGGCTTCTTTGACGGCCTGCACCTCGGCGTCGTCGGGATACATCAGGGGCAGTTCTTGCTTGAACATCAAGGTGCAGCTGGGCACGGCGCTGATGATGGCGTAGCCTTCGCGGGCGTATTGGGCCAGAACCGGGATGTTCGCTTCCTTGTTTTCATTCACCGACTGCAGATCGCCCAATTCGAGCTTGGGCATGCCACAGCACTTCTCTTTGCTGACCAACTCATAGGGGATGTGGTTGTGGTCCAGGATCTTGAGCAGATCCATGCCGATGCCCGGCTCGTTGTAGTTGACATAGCAGGTCGAATAAATCGCCACCTTGCCGGGGGTGCGCTCACCCGCCACCACTTGTGTGGCTTGGGCCTTGGGGGCGGCAGAGCGGAACTTCTTGCTGGCCAAAGAGGGCAGCCAGGCCCGTTGATCCACCCCCAGTGTCGATTCCATCACGCTGCGCGCCACCTTGGTCTGGTTGATGGCGTTGACGGCCTGTACCACGATCGGGATGCCGGCGAATGAGCCGTGCGTGTCGGTGGAAGCCAAAAACTTCTCGCCCGAGCTGACTTCACCCTTTTGAAACTTGATCGCCTTGGCGCGCAACATGGTGTGCGGAAAGTCCAGATTCCATTCGTGCGGCGGCACATAGGGGCACTTGGTCAGATAGCACAGGTCGCACAAATAGCACTGGTCGACGACTTTCCAGAAGTCTTTCTTGTCCACGCCGTCCAATTCACCCGTGGGGCCTTCGTCGACCAGGTCAAACAAGGTCGGGAAAGACCCGCACAGGCTGACGCAGCGGCGGCAACCGTGGCATATGTCAAAAATCCGCTCCATTTCCTTGAAGCAGGATTCCTCGTGATAGAACTCGGGGTTCTTCCAATCGATGGGATGCCGTGTGGGGGCTTCCAGGCTGCCTTCTCGTGCCATGGTGAATCCTCTTGAAGTCATTGATCGATACAGGGTGACTTAGGGATGGACAGCAAAACCCCATGCGTCGTGACACCACATACCCGGGTGCCACTTGCACGCAGCGAGTTTTGCAAAAATTCCTGAAGTCCCCAAGGTTTGCAAGCACCAAGAGAAGGGCGCTGGACCTTGCGACCCAACGCCCGACTCTTGAGGCTCGCGGCGATCAGTCGGCCAACTCGGCCAATGCCTTGGCGTAGCGGTTGGCGTGCGAGCGCTCGGCCTTGGCCAGGGTCTCGAACCAATCGGCGATCTCGTCAAACCCTTCGTCACGGGCGGTCTTGGCCATGCCCGGGTACATGTCGGTGTACTCGTGGGTCTCACCGGCCACGGCAGCGGCCAGGTTGTCACGGGTCGAACCGATGGGCAAGCCGGTGGCGGGGTCACCACACTGCTCCAGCCACTCGAGGTGACCGTGGGCGTGTCCGGTCTCACCTTCTGCGGTGGAACGGAACAGAGCTGCCACATCGTTTTGGCCTTCAACGTCGGCCTTGTTTGCGAAGTACAGGTAACGGCGGTTAGCCTGAGACTCGCCTGCGAAGGCGGCCTTCAGGTTTTCTTCCGTTTTCGAGCCTTTGAGAGCTGCCATGGAATATCTCCTTTGGTTGATGGACATTCTTTGACGAAGGTTTGTCAAAGACAAAACGAAGGTTACCTTCTAATTGTTCCGGGCGTCCAATTGCGAAGATTAATCCCTACCATAGAAAAAAACTATTGATTTAATCAGGGGGTGTGCTTTTTCTAATGGCAATGCACATGAGTCCCTGGAAATGAATCGGCCGCCGAATGACATCGCAAGGGCAAAGATGGCAATGGGCATAGGCAATGGCAGGTACTTTGGTGTGGCCCTGAACAACAAACTCGCCCATGAACCTCGAGTCGCTTTGGCACTGACCCCCCTACACCATGTTGATGATCAGTTTGCGTGGTTAAAGCGGTCCGATATTTCAGGATCTCAACATGTTCACGATTTCGTTTCTGTAACCATAAACGGTGCCGATGAACGCTCTGAGCGGGTCATTGATCTCTCTTGCGACTCTTTTGATGCCAAACTTGGGCCCGAAATTTTCAAAATTTTCTGCCATGTGTTTTTTCACTTCGTCAATTTGCCAAACCAAGTTTCTAACCCACGGCAAGTCGATGTAATTCAGCCCGGTCGGTTCGTTTCTGAAGTATTTATAAAAGTACGTCGGAAACAAAACTTCCTCTCTGGGGTACTCCAACCGTGGGTGTCCCAACAGCTGGGAAGTCTGCTCGGTTAACTCGTAGGTCATGACAGATTGGAGAATTTTTCGAAAAGTCTCTTTCAAATAGCACGTGCCCTCATGGGCCGATATTTTGATGTGTGTCATTTCCTTGGACAGGTTTGCATCCGATGAAACAACTGGGCGCCAAAACCAATGGTCCGAAATGTCTTCTTGTGCCAATAAATTTCGCTGCTGATCCAGAATGTATGGGTTTAACCCGGGTCTGATCAAGAGCGAATTACTGGCATCCAGCGCGAAATAATCAAAATCCAAGCCACAGGACGACAGGTACTGGAAATTGGCGATGTGGGCACGATGCAAACTGGTCACCACCCTCTGATCCCGCGAGTGTATTTGAATCGGCACCGAGTATGGGTTGAGATACAGTCGATCCGCGAACCAAGCGCCCATCAGGGTGCAATATTGGATGAACAATGCCGTGTTGAAGGCCGAATTGGCGTTGATGTGAATCACCACCCCGTCCACCCCGCCAACCCTCAAATAATTCAGACACTGATCGATCAGGACAAGCTCGGACTCATGGGCTGTCAGACTGACCATCACTTTTTGACGCACGGGCATGATGAAAAAAATCCAATAAAAAGTAAATATAAATAATTATAAATTGGCCGGCCTGTCTGAAGCGACCGATCAAAGCCGAAGCGTCTTGTCGTGAGGGGTTTCCATGGCGAAACACAAAGTCGGCTCTTTATTTTGCTCAAGGCTGCCTTAACCATCCGGCTCGTCCCGAAGAACTGCACTGCGTTATAGTGAATCAGGATTTAGACAAGGCGCTTCCATGACACTCAGCACCGCCGCCGCCTTCGCCCAGGTGGCCTACACCAACGGCTATGAATTCACCGAAGGCACAGGCTACGCCCTGCCCGAATATCCTTTCGTGACCCCACCGGAACTGACCCAACAGCGTGTGGGGCGCCACTCGGTGGTCATCGTTGGGGGCGGCATCTCTGGCCTGACCTTGGCCTGCGGACTGGCCAATCTGGGGGTGCCGGCCGTCTTGCTCGATGAAGACAACACCGTCGGTGTCAAAGGGGCCTCGTCACGCGGCATTTGCTACACCCAAAAATCGCTGGAAATCTTTCAGCGCTATGGCATTTTTGATCGCATCGCAGGCAAGGGCATCGAATGGAGCGTGGGGCGCACGTTTGCCGGGCACGACGAAGTGTTCAGCTTTGACCTCAAGGCCCAAAGCAACTTTAACCTTAGCCGCCAACCGGCCTTCATCAACATCCAGCAGTTCTACATTGAGGGGTATCTGGTCGAACGCATTGCCGAGCTCAATCGCCGAAGGCCCAGCGTCGATTTGAGGTGGTCTTCGCGTGTGGTGGGGTTTGAGCAAAATGCCGAGCGCGCTTTGCTCAGCATAGAAACCCCCCAGGGCAGCTACCAAATCGAAGCCGAGCATGTCATCGATGCCACCGGCTCGCACACCCCTTTTCATGGCTGGGTCGGTGCCCAACTCGACAGCAAGCGCGGCGATGACCGCTGGTGCATCGCCGACGTCAAATTCAAAACGACGCCACCCACCGAACGCCACACCTGGATCGAAGCCCCCTTCAATGAAAACCGGGCGGTCTGGCAGCACCTGATGGGCGACCAGGTCTGGCGCATCGACTACCAAATGGCCCCCAACGCCGACCCGGCTTATGTCAGCCGAGAAGATGTGGTGCTGGAGCGACTCAAGCGCCAATTCGGTGGCGATGTGCAATGCGACATCGTGTGGGTCGGCCCCTACGCCTATCGTAGCCAATGCGTGCGCCAGATGCGCGTGGGCCGTGTGTTTTTCATGGGCGACACAGCCAAGGTGGTCAGCCCTTTTGGCGCGCGTGGTGGCAACACCGGCATTGCCGACGCCGACAACCTGGCCTGGAAGCTGGCTGCCGTGGTGCGCGGGCAAGCCCCGGCGATCCTGCTTAACTCTTACCACGACGAGCGCCTGGAGGCCGCGCAACGCAACGTACAGGTCACCAACCGCACTGCGCGTTTTTTGCGCCCGACTGACCCGGCGGCACAAACGTTTCGGCAGGCCACGCTGGCCTTGGCCAAAAAGCACCGTTTTGCCCGACACATGGTCAACACCGGTCGCATGGCCGAGGCCAATAGTTACAGCCGCAGTCCGGCATGTGCGGGAGGCGGGGTGTCGGTGCAAAACGTGACCTTGCGCTGGGCCAATGGCCGCTCGGCCGCATTCAATGAACTGCTCAATTGGGCCGATGGTGCCCTCTTGTTGCTGGTTTTTGGGCCGCTCAGCGGCCCTGATGTGGCCCGATTGCGCCAATTGGCCCAGCACACCCCGCTGCTGCGAGTGGTGCAGGTCGTGGGCCAGGGGCAAAAGCCGCAGGCGGTCGAGCACATCGTCGACCACCAAGCAGTGCTCCGGCAGGCCTGTCGGGCGATCGATCGACGCTGGGCCCTGGTGCGGCCAGACGCCTATTTGGCCGCCACGGGTCTGGCCATGGATGGACTACTGGTGCAATCGGTGGCCAGGTCATTGGCCATGGCCCGATGAAGTCCGGGGCGATTTTGTGACATATGCACTATTTAGGTGTTTTTGATTGACTATTTGATTTATTTTGTATTCAAATAGTTTCATGTGTTAACTCTAAGGAAGACCATGAACGATTCCACCACGCCACACAAGCTCATGGAGGCTTTGGCGGTTTCAGGCTTTGCCCCAGATATCGCGCGACAAGTCGAGGCTGAGCTTAAATCATCGATAGAACATGGCATTGAGCGACATCGCCAACACGACCACCAGGCACTCATGACCCAAGCCGACGGCATTTCGATACAAAACAACTTGCGTACCGAGATGGCTGAGATGAAGACTGAGTTGCGCCAGGAGATGGTTGAGATGGGCACTCAACTGCGCGCTGAAATGAATGAACTGGGCACCCAATTGCGCGCCGAGATCAAGCAACTGGGAACCGAACTGCGCGTCGAGATGACCCAGCTTGAGGTCCGCCTGATGCGATACATCCATGACCACAGCTTGAAGATGTTGGGCTTGCATGTCGCCGCCACAGGCCTGATGTTGACTGCTTTCAAGTTCTTTCATTGAACGGCCTGTGGGCAGAAAACGCCACGCGGCGCATCGGTAAAATCGCGGGTTTGCCCCCCTTCATTGCAAACCCCATGAGCAACACACCCGATCAGCCCGCCTTGCAAAGCCTGTCCAAGTCGTTTGAGCCCGCCGCCATCGAAGCCCATTGGGGACCCGAGTGGGAGCGCCGGGGCTACGGTGTGGCCGGTCACAGGGGCACAGGCCAGCCCCAAGCCGGTCAACCTGGGTTTGCCATCCAATTGCCACCGCCCAACGTGACCGGCACGTTGCATATGGGGCACGCCTTCAACCAGACCATCATGGACAGCCTGACCCGCTACCACCGGATGAGCGGGCACAACACGGTCTGGATTCCGGGCACCGATCACGCGGGCATTGCCACGCAAATCGTGGTCGAGCGCCAGTTACAAGAACAGGGCATCAGTCGCCACGACATGGGGAAAACTCCCCCCGAGGCGCGCAAAAACTTCATCGCCAAAGTCTGGGAGTGGAAGGAAAAAAGCGGTAACACCATCACCCAACAGATGCGCCGCATGGGTGACAGTGTCGATTGGACCCGTGAATACTTCACCATGGACGACAAGCTCTCGCGCGTCGTCACCGAAACCTTTGTCCGCTTATACGAGCAGGGGCTGATTTACCGTGGCAAACGCCTGGTCAATTGGGACCCGGTGCTGATGAGCGCGGTTTCTGACCTCGAAGTTGAAAGTGAAGAAGAAGAGGGTTCCTTGTGGCACATTCGCTATCCCATCGAAGATGGCAACGAGTCGCTGGTGGTGGCCACCACGCGGCCTGAAACCATGCTTGGCGACACTGCAGTCATGGTGCACCCCGAAGATGAACGATACCGTCATCTGCTTGGCAAGCAGGTCAGATTGCCCCTGACCGGTCGTCTGGTGCCGGTCATTGCCGATGAATATGTGGACAAAGCCTTTGGCACCGGGGTGGTCAAGGTGACCCCCGCGCATGATGTCAATGACTATGCCGTGGGGCAGCGTCATGGTTTACCCATGATCTGCATCCTCAACCTCGATGCCACCATCAACACAGAAGCCCCAGAGTCGTACCGAGGGCTGGACCGTTTTGTGGCGCGCAAGCGTGTGGTCGCAGACCTTGAGGCCCTGGGTCTGTTGGTCGAGGTCAAAAAGCACCGCCTCATGGTGCCTCGTTGCGCCCGCACCGGACAGGTGGTTGAACCCATGCTCACCGACCAGTGGTTCGTCGCCATGAGTCAGGTCAGCCCGAGCGACCCCACCGGCAAGAGCATCGCTCAAAAGGCCATTGATGCGGTGCAAAGTGGCCAGGTCCGCTTCATCCCCGAGAACTGGGTCAACACCTACAACCAGTGGATGAACCACATACAAGACTGGTGCATTTCACGCCAGTTGTGGTGGGGCCACCAGATTCCGGCCTGGTACGACGAAGACGGGCGCGTCTATGTGGCCCGCACCGAGGCCGAAGCACAGGCACTGGCCCCCGGCAAGACCTTGAGCCGCGACCCCGATGTGCTCGACACCTGGTATTCATCGGCCCTGGTGCCTTTCTCGACCCTGGGCTGGCCCGAAGTTGAAGCCGCCGACACCAGTGACTACAATCTGTACCTGCCCAGTACGGTGCTGGTGACTGGCTACGACATCATCTTTTTCTGGGTCGCGCGCATGATCATGATGACGACCCACTTCACGGGGCGGGTGCCTTTCCGCGACGTCTATATCCACGGTCTGGTGCGCGACGCACAAGGCAAAAAGATGAGCAAGTCGGAGGGCAATGTGCTCGACCCCGTCGACCTGATCGATGGCATCGCGCTTGAGCCCTTGCTGGACAAACGCAGCCAGGGACTGCGCAAACCCGAGACGGCACCCCAGGTGCGCAAGAACACCCAAAAAGAATTCCCCGAAGGCATCCCGGCCTACGGTGCTGACGCGCTGCGCTTCACATTTGCTTCGCTGGCCACACTGGGGCGCAGCATCAACTTTGACAGCAAGCGCTGTGAAGGCTATCGCAACTTTTGCAATAAGTTGTTCAATGCCACCCGATTTGTGCTCATGAACTGCGAGGGCCACGACTGTGGCCTGAAAGAGCACACCAAGGCCGAGTGCGCCGTCGGCGGTCCCTTCCACGGCTTTATGTCCTTCAGCCAGGCCGATCGATGGATCGTCTCGCAGCTGCAGCGCACCGAAGCCGAGGTGGCCAAAGGCTTTGCCGAGTACCGGCTTGATCTGGTGGCGCAGGCCATCTACGACTTTGTCTGGAATGAGTTCTGCGACTGGTACCTTGAGATCGCCAAGGTGCAAATTCAGACGGGGGCCGAATCGCAACAACGTGCCACCCGCCGCACCCTGATTCGCACCATTGAAACCGTGCTGCGTCTGGCGCACCCCATCATCCCCTTCATCACCGAAGAGTTATGGCAAAAGGTGGCTCCAGTGGCCGGGCGTGCAGGACCTTCGGTCAGCGTGGCGGCCTACCCCGTCAGCCAGACCGAGCGCATCGACCCTCAGGCCGAGTCTGACATCACCCGCTTCAAACAACTGGTGGACGCGTGCCGCAATCTGCGAGGTGAGATGGGTCTGTCGCCCTCGCAGCGTGTGCCCTTGCTGGCCCTGGTTCCAGATCAGGCCCAAGCCCTATGGCTGACGGGTCATGCCGCCGCCTTGCAGGCCTTGGTCAAACTCAGTGAAGTCAAAGTGTATGAGAGCGAACCCGCCTGGGCGCAAGCGGCTGAAAACTCGGCAGTTGCCGTCAGCAATGGCTTGCGCTTGTGCTTGTTTGTTGAAATTGATGTGAATGCCGAGCGCGCCCGTCTGGGCAAAGAAGCGGCCCGATTGCAGGGCGAAATCGCCAAGGCCGAAGGAAAACTCTCCAATGAGGCCTTTGTGGCCAAAGCCCCGCCTGCTGTCATTGAGCAAGAAAAAAAGCGACTCGTCGATTTTAGTGATACGCTGGCCAAAGTGCAGTCCCAACTGGCCCGTTTGGGCTGATTCACACCATCCACACCCACAACGCATCCATGAGCACCATCCAACATGCGGTATTTCCGGTGGCCGGTTTGGGCACCCGATTTTTACCCGCCACCAAGGCCAGCCCGAAAGAAATGTTGCCGGTGGTGGACAAGCCGCTCATCCAATACGCGGTTGAAGAGGCTTATGAGGCCGGCATCCGGCACATGATCTTTGTCACCGGCCGCAACAAGCGCGCCATCGAAGACCACTTTGACACCGCGTATGAGTTGGAAAACGAATTGGAGCAGGCGGGTAAGTCGGCCTTGCTGAATCTGGTGCGCAGTGTGCAGCCCGATGACATGATGTGCAGCTATGTGCGCCAGCCCCGTGCGATGGGTCTGGGCCATGCCGTCTTGTGCGCCGAGCATTTGGTGGGCAACCATCCCTTTGCCGTGCTCTTGGCAGATGACTTGATGGTGGGTTTGCCGGGCGGGCCTGGCGTCATGCAACAAATGGTGGCGGTGCACGCGCAAACCGGGGCTTCGGTCTTGGCGGTGCAGGAAGTGCCCCTGGATCAAGTACAGCGCTACGGCATCATTGCCGGACATCCGGCCACAAAGGGTTGCGTGCAGGTCGAACGCATGGTGGAAAAACCCACACCGGATCAGGCCCCTTCGCGCTTGGCGGTGGCGGGGCGTTACATCCTGAGCCCCGCTGTGTTTGATCGCATCCGCCAAGGCGGGCGAGGTGTGGGCGGCGAAATTCAACTCACCGATGGCATCGCTGGATTGCTTGCCGACGAAACGGTGTTGGGCTACAGCTATGAGGGCAAGCGTTACGACTGCGGCAGCAAATTGGGATTCCTCGAGGCCACGGTCGAGTTGGCCTTTCGTCACCCTGAGGTGGGGGCGGGTTTCGGACTATGGCTCAAGTCTTCCCGGTTTGAATAATTTCAAGGCCCATCATGGGGCTTCAGTGTCTTTAAACCCGTTTTGCCGCCAGGCCTCATAGACGGTCACCGCCACCGAATTCGACAGGTTCAGGCTGCGCTGTCCTGCCCGCATCGGTAAACGCAGGCGGCGCTCAGGCGCAAACCACTCGCGCACCGTGGCGGGCAGCCCTGAAGTCTCGCTGCCGAAAAACAGCCAATCACCATGTTCAAACGCCGTGCCATGCACGCTGCCACTGCCTTTGGTGGTCAATGCAAAACAGCGCGCAGGGTCGGGCTGCATCGCGGCCAAAAATGAGTCCCAATTGACATGTCGCCGGACGTCAGCGTACTCGTGGTAATCGAGCCCTGCACGCCGCATCTGCCGATCTTCCATCGAAAAGCCCAGGGGCTCGATCAAGTGCAGCTGGCAACCGGTGTTGGCCGCCAGCCGGATCACATTTCCGGTGTTGGGAGGTATTTCCGGATGAACCAGAACAATTTGAAACATATTCCCCTCAGTGTAGTCCCGGCTTGGGCGGGGTGCGGGCGAATACCGCCACATCCACCCTTCGGGCGCCTGCCTGCAACACACATTCGGTGGCCACACTCAAGGTGGCCCCGGTGGTCATCACATCGTCAACCAGCAGCACCCGGGCCCCCTTCACGTCTTGCACGGGCAGTGTCAATTGCATGCTGCCTTGCAATTGTGCCCAGCGGCGTTCACGGCCGTTTTGAGCCTGTGCCGGTGTGTGTCGGCATTTGACCAAGCCGCCCATGCGCAGCCGCCGATCGCGCCCCCCCCATTGCCGCGCCAGCCATGCCGCCTGGTTGTAGCCTCTCTCGCGCAGTCTTTGGCCCGAGACAGGCATGGGCACGATCCAGTCTGCTTGTTGCCACAAGGATTGGGCCAGCGGGCATTCACGCATGAGTTGGCCCATGGTTCGCGCCAGGGCCCAGTCACCGGCAAACTTCAAGCGCCTGATCCAGCCATCGAAGGGTAAGACGTAATCAACCCTTGCGCAGGCTGTGTGCCAGCCCAGATCGCGCCGACAGTCGTCGTGGTTGCACTGCAAGCGCCCTGGCGGCAGCGCCAAAGCGCAGTGCGGGCAACGCGGCAGCAGCGCGGTGTGTCGCTGACGACAATCAGGGCACAAAGTCGGCACCGGCCAACGCCGACAGATGAGACACTGCGACCAGTTGAAATTCACCATGCGCCTCCCATTGATCACGCTGGGCAATATACTGCGCCCAGCATGGAAAACACCCCCGACTCCGGCCCATTGGGTCATATTCACGCGGTGCCCCCCACCCATGACCCGGTGGCGTGTCGGCGCTGGTGGCTGGGCCGGCCTGAGCAAACCTCCCCGGCCTGGTTGCACGAAGAGGTGGGTCGACGCATGCAAGAGCGTTTGCAGTGGATCAAAATGCAACCCCGCCAATGGATCCATGCCCAGCCTTCCCTGGGAGGGTACGATGCCCATCGCCTGATCAAGGCAC
>JBEAZY010000062.1:0-5687 GCA_041159205.1 Pseudomonadota bacterium | reverse complement strand
ATCATCGAAGTTTCCACCTCGCCCGCGTGCACCCCATAGCGGCGTTCCTGCGCATCAAAGACCTCGATCGCCGCCCCCAATGGCAACTGCTCGTAGCTGGTGTGAAACACCGTCAAACCATGGGCGCGCAACTCGCGTGCGGCCAAATCCATCAGCGCCACATGGCCGCCGTGGGCATTGAACATCAACAGTTTGCGCACTCCGGAGCGGGCCACCGATTGCCCGACCTCGATCAACACCCGCAAGGCAGTCTCGGTGGACAGCGACAAAGTGCCCGCAAACGCCACATGCTCTGTGCTCAGACCCACGGACAGGGTGGGCAAAACCAGCACCGGCGTATTTGCGGGCAGGCGCTGAACCGCGCCCGAGACCATCGCTTCGGCCAGGACATGGTCCACATTCAGCGGCAAATGCGGGCCATGCTGTTCGGTCGCGCCCAGGGGCAACAGTGCCACAGTTTGCGCCGGGTCTAATCGGTCGAAATCGGCGCTTCGCAAGGCGCCCCAAAGGCTCGGCAAATCTGTCATGCACCTATCTTATCGAAATTGGGGTCTGACCCCAATTATTTTGGGTCTGACCCCAATTATTTTTTTCGGGGAAAATCGTCCCATGTGGATTCGTTTTATTGGCGTGCTGTGGGCCGTATGCTTGAACGCCGCTTGGGCATTCACCCCGTCGGCGTCCTTCAACACCCCCCAAGTCAAGGCCGAGTTGGTCTGGCATGCCCCGCAAGGCGTGGGCCAGGGTGCGCCCCTTTGGTTGGGCCTCGTCTTGCGGCACCAAAAAGACTGGCACACCTATTGGAAAAACCCCGGTGATTCGGGTTTGCCGACCGCGTTCGAGTGGCAGCTGCCCGCTGGCGTCACGGCACAAGACCCCCTTTGGCCAATTCCGCGCAAACTGCGTCTGGGTGAACTGGTCAACTACGGTTTTGAGCAAACCGTGGCATTGGTCGCGCCGCTCAAAATATCCGAAGCCGCACGCCCCGGGGCCGACGGTCTGCTGACCGTGGGCCTCACCGCCCACTGGCTGGTCTGTCGCACCGAATGCATTCCACAAACCGGCTCATTCAAAATAGGCATCCCCTGGGCCACGCCGCAAAGCCGACACTCACCCGAGGTCGCCGCCACACTTGACCAGCAACCGCTTGAATTCACCGGCCAGGCCTCGGCTCGCTTTGAAAACGGCCAACTGGTGGTTCAGACCTCGGGTTGGCCTGAGCCGTGGCGCGGCCAGAAAATGGCGCTGTACCCTGAACAAAATGAAATCATCGCCGCCCCGGCCGAGACCCATCCGCGCGCGCGACTGACCTGGAAAGACAGCACGCTCAGCGCCCGCCTGCCGCTCAGCGATTTGCGCACCCAGGCCCCCGGCACCCTCACCTGGTGGTGGGTGGTGGGCGAGGGCGCGCAGGCCCGCGCTTGGCGCGTCAGCACCCCCGTGCAGGGCGACTGGCCACCCCTGCCGCAACCCGGACTCACCCAGCAGACCGGCACGCCCGCACAGGGCGGGGCAGATTTGGGCTGGTGGGGGGCGCTGTTGGGGGCATTCATCGGCGGGCTCTTGCTCAACCTCATGCCCTGCGTGTTGCCGGTGCTGGCGATCAAAATGTTTGCTCTGGGTCAAGCCCAGAACACCCCGGCCATGCGCCGCCTGCAAGGATGGGCCTACACCTTGGGGGTGTGGCTCTTCCTGCTGGGCCTGGGGGCGCTGCTCATGGCCTTGCGCGCCGCCGGCCAGGCGGTAGGTTGGGGTTTTCAATTGCAGTCGCCATGGGTGGTTGCGGGCTTGGCCATTTTGTTCGCCCTGATCGCGCTCAACCTGGCCGACCTGATTCACATCGATCGCTGGTTCCCCGGCGGCATGTGGCAGTGGCAGTCACGCCACCCGGCCTTCGACGCGTTTTTGACTGGCCTGCTCAGCGTGGTGGTGGCGGCCCCTTGCAGCGCACCGTTCATGGGGGCCTCGCTGGGCTTGGCGGTCACCTTGCCCTGGCCGCAAGCCATGTCGGTGTTTGCCATGCTGGGCCTGGGCTTGGCCAGCCCCTATCTATTGGCCTGCCACTTTCCCGCTGTGGTGCGCTTCATGCCTCGACCCGGTGCCTGGATGAACCGCTTGCGCCGTCTCCTGGCCCTGCCCATGGTCGCTACCGTGGTCTGGCTCCTGTGGGTGCTGGGCCAGCAACTCAGCCACGAAGAGCCGATGCCAGGCGCTGTCACCGTGCAAGCGCAGGCCGACAGCCCCGCCGGACAGTGGTGGCCCTGGTCGCCCGAGCTGGTCGATCAGGCACTGGCTCAGAAGCGCACAGTGTTTGTCGACTTCACCGCCGCCTGGTGCATCACCTGTCAGGTCAACAAAAAAACCACCTTGGACCGCGACGAAGTGCTGCAGGCCTTCAAAGATCAAAATGTGCTGGCCCTGCGCGCCGACTGGACCCGCCACGACCCCGCCATCACGCAGGCCCTGGCCGACCTGGATCGCACTGGCATTCCGGTCTACGCCATTTACCGGCCCGGCAAAGAGCCCGTGGTGCTGTCTGAACTCATCAGCGTGGCCGACGTCTTGCAAGCCCTCAAGTGAATGTCACCCAGTCGCGATGCGCCGGTGCGTCCAGGTGGTAGAGCGTGTTGTAACTGATCAAACGGTGCCCTTTGGGGTTGTAGGTCAACTCGCTCACGGCGCTGTTGCGGATATGAAAATTCAGTTCAATGGTCGACTCGGGCGGTGTGCCCAGCACCTGCCCCACCGTGGTGGCGATGGGCCCGCCACTGGACACCACCAGCACCTTGCCATGCTGTTGCGCGCAAATATCGGTCAGCACCTGTGCAATGCCTGCCTTGAAGTCTGCATAACTGGGCATGCCCGCCGGTTGCGCCAGCCCCTGCATCCAGCGCCGCAAACCCTCGCGCAACAACTTGAAGTGCGCCCTGTACAACTCTGGCGTATCGGCTTTGGGCAGCGGGCCCGCGTGGACGGTGGCAATGACGGCGGCGCTGTCGTATTCGTTCAGACTGGACGTGCGCTGCACGGGAAGGTCGTTTTCATTCACCCCCAGCCCTTGGGCGATGCCACGCCAGGTTTCATCGTGGCGGCGCAAGGTGCCCGTGATCACCCGGTCAAACGCCTGCCCCCGTTCATGCCAGTACTCGCCCAAGCGCCGGCTTTGCCGCCACCCCAGTTCGCTCAGGCGGTCATAGTCATCGGCGCCAAAAGAGGCTTGCCCGTGTCGCACCAAATGCACACTGCTCATGAACCCAATTCCTCCCAACGTTCCAGGCATTGCATCAATTCGTCTTCGATGGCGGCATCCCGCTCGTGCATGCGCGCCGCCCCCATCGGGTCGCGCGTGTAAATATCGGGTTCGGCCAAAGTCTGCCGCAAGGCCTGCTGCTCCTGTTCCAGGGCTTGCATGCGCGCGGGCAACTGTTCCAGCTCGCGTTGCTCTTTGTAGCTCAATTTGCGCGTGACGCGTGTCACAGACGCGCTGCCGGCCGTGCTTGTCGCGGGCGCGTCCGGGCTGCTCGCCGGGGATATCGCAGACGCCATGCCCGAGGCAGGGGTGCCGCTCGTTGTGCGCTCGGCCCACAAGGCCGCCCGGCGCGACTGAGTCAGCCAGTCTTCGACGCTGCCCTCGTATTCGCGCCAGCGACCCTCACCTTCAAACACCAGAGTGCTGGTGACCACCGCATCCAGAAAAGCGCGATCGTGGCTAACGATGAACACCGTGCCCGCATAGTCTTGCACCAATTGCTCCAGCAACTCCAGTGTCTCGATGTCCAAATCGTTGGTCGGCTCATCCAGCACCAGCACATTGGCTGGGCGGGCAAACAGCCGGGCCAACAACAGCCGATTGCGCTCACCCCCCGAGAGTGAGCGCACCGGCGAGTGCGCGCGGGCCGGCGAAAACAAAAAATCACCCAGATAACTCTTCACATGCTGGCGACGGCTGCCGATCTCGATCCACTCACTGCCCGGGCTGATGAAGTCCTCCAGCGTGGCATCCAGGTCCAGTTGTTCGCGCTGCTGATCGTAATAGGCCACTTGCAGATTGCTGCCCTGACGCACCCGCCCGCTGTCGGGGGCCATATCGCCCAGCAGCATTTTGAGCAAAGTGGTCTTGCCCGCGCCGTTGGGGCCAATCAGGCCCACCTTGTCGCCACGCAAGACGGTCAGATCCAGGTCTTTCGCGACCCACTGACGCGCGCCGTCGGCCTGTTCGAACGACTTGTTCACCGCCGTCAATTCGGCCACCAGCTTGCCGCTGGGTGTGCCGCTGGCCACCTCCATGCGCACCTGACCCACCTGTTCGCGCCTGGCCGCGCGCTGCGAGCGCAACGCCTCCAGCCGGCGCACCCGGCTCTGGCTGCGTGTGCGCCGCGCTTCGACCCCTTTGCGCACCCACACCTCTTCGCCCGCCAACAACTTGTCGGCCTTGGCCTGAATCACCGCCTCTTGCGCCAACTGCTCATCTTTCAGTGCCCGATAGCGGCTGTAGTTACCGGGGTATGAAAGCAAACGGCCCCTGTCCAACTCGATGATGCGCGTGGCCACCCGATCCAAAAAAGCCCGGTCGTGGGTGATCACCACCAGGCTGCCCCTGAACTCCAACAACAAGTCCTCCAGCCACGCAATGCTGTCCAAATCGAGGTGGTTGGTCGGTTCATCCAGCAACAACACCTGTGGCGACTGCACCAGGGCTTGTGCCAGCGCCACCCGCTTGGCCGTGCCCCCCGACAGTGTGCCCATGAGCGCCTCGCCGTTCAGTCGCAGCCGCTGCAGCGTCTCATTCACCCGCTGCGCCCAGCCCCAGCCTTGGCGGGTTTCGATCAGGTTTTGCAAGGCATCCATGTCGCCCTCGCCGCGTTCATACTGCGCCAGCCATGCGCGCACATCGGCCAAGCCCTCAGAAACGGTGTCAAAGACGCTGATGGCGGGGTCAAAACGCGCCTCTTGTTGCACATAAGCGCGCTGCACGTCCTGGGACACTTGCACCTGCCCATCGTCCGGCGTCTCCAGCCCGGCCAATAGGCGCAACAGCGTCGACTTGCCCGCCCCGTTGCGCCCGATCAGGCCCACGCGCTCTTGAGCGGCCAAAGAAAAATCCACCTGATCCAGAAGGGGCAGGTGACCATAGGCCAATTGGGCCTGTTGCAGGGTGATCCAACTCATGCGTCGATTATGTCGGCGTGCGCCTTGCACGGCACCGCGATTTTGGGCACCACTTGCAGGCAGCGAGCTTTGCAGGACTTCCCTAATTTCACTGAATTTGGTCCCGATGCTGGACGCGCCTGAATTTTGTGGTTAGAATATAAAGCTGCTTTGCTGAAACGCCTTACTTAGTTTGCATCGTTCAAAATAACAGGCAATATGTGACGGCAAAAAGAAATTTTTACTTGGTAGTTGACATCGACAAATTTTTCGTGTCATAATCCGAGGCTCTGCTGAAAACAGCGAATCGTTCAAGTGATTGAACAACGCAAAATCAGTAAAAACCCTAGGGTTTGACAGGTCTTTAAAAAACGTGTCATAATTCAAGGCTCTGCAAAACACGGTGGCAACACCAGAATTGCAAACCTCGGCCAGTCGGCATCGACCGATCAGCGAGGAAGGTTCATTAAAAATCTACAGCCGATAAGCGTGGGTGTTTTAAGGCGATTGCCAAGGTTCTAGTAACCAAGGTCGAAAGA
>JBEAZY010000061.1:0-6969 GCA_041159205.1 Pseudomonadota bacterium | reverse complement strand
GCTGGCCGTTGTCCACCGGCAAGCTGGCCCCGGTGATGGCAGGGTTTTGGGCAAGGAAAAGCACCGACTGCGCCACCTGTTCGGGGGCAATGGGCTGGCGCAGCAAATTGGCGCGCCCGGCGGCCTGAAAATTGGCTTCGGTCTGCGGGCCACTGAGATAGAGCAGGCCCGGGGCCACCGCATTGACACGCAGCGTGGGGGCCAGCGCCTGGGCCTGCAGGGCCACGGCCTGATGCAGAGCCAACTTGCTGAGGGTGTAGGAAAAATAGTCGGGATTGAGGTTGAACACCTTTTGATCGAGGATGTGGATCAGACTGGCTTGTGGCTGCCTGGCCGAACCATGCAGACCGGCCAGCCAACGCCCCATGCGCATGGGCGCCATGAGGTTGACTTGCCATTGGGCCAGGGCCTGTTCGTCGTCAAAATCGTGCGCATGGTCGGGCACGAACAAGGAAGCGTTGTTGACCACACAGCGCAAATCGGTGCCCAGGGTCTGCTGCATTTCGTCGCACATGGCCCGGGTTTGGCGGGCATCGGCCAAATCGGCCTGGAGCACCCGCGATTGCACCCCCAAATCCTGGCACTGGCGCGCCAGCCCGTTGGCGGCACTGAGCGATTCGCGGCAATGGACGGCCACAGACCAGCCCGCCCGGGCAAACGCCAAACTGATTTCCTTACCCAGGCGGTGTGCGCCGCCGCTGACCCAGACCCATTTGGACATGGCTGAAATGTGTGCGAAAAATGTCATTGTCCTTGATTTGGAATAATGAGGCGATGAAAGCCCCCGATGCCCTTGCCCGGCTGATTGCCCGTCAAATGTCCCAGTCCCGGGGCTGGATGGGCTTTGACCGGTTCATGGCCCTGGCCTTGTATGCGCCGGGCGCGGGGTATTACAGCGGCCCTTTGCGCAAACTGGGACGGATGCCCGAGTCCGGCAGCGACTTTGTGACGGCCCCCGAGCTCTCAGTGTGGTTTGGGCGCACCCTGGCACGCTCGGTGCAAGAGGCCCTGCACACCACCCGGACCCAGGAGGTATTTGAGTTTGGCGCCGGCACGGGGGCTTTGGCCTTGCAACTGCTGAACGCCCTGGGGGAAACGGTGACGCGCTACCACATCGTGGACCTGTCGGGCGCTTTGCGTCAGCGGCAACAGGAAACGCTGGCCGGGCATGGCCAACGGGTGGTCTGGCACGATGAGTGGCCCGAACGCATGAGCGGGGTGGTGGTCGGCAATGAGTTGCTAGACGCCATGCCGGTGCAACTGCTGTCGCGTCAAAACGGCACTTGGCATGAGCGCGGCGTGGTGGCGAACGACGACCCGCAGCGGCCCTGGGCATGGTCTGATCGCCCGACCGACTTGCGTCCGCCGCTGGAGATTGAGGGCAGCCACGACTACCTGTGTGAGATACACCCGCAGGCGGAAGCTTTTGTGCGCACGCTGGCTCAGCGCCTGCAACGCGGGGCGGTCTTTTTGATCGACTACGGGTTCCCTGAGCGCGAGTACTACCACCCGCAGCGCCACATGGGCACCCTGATGTGCCACCAGGGGCACCGCAGCGACACCGACCCGCTGGCCGATGTGGGGGCCAAAGACATCACCGCCCACGTCAACTTCACCGGCATCGCGCTGGCCGCGCAAGAGGCGGGCCTGGAGGTGTTGGGCTACACCTCGCAGGCCCGGTTTTTGATCAATTCGGGTCTGGTCGAAATGCTTGAAGGCGCCAGCCTGGCAGAGCGGGCCATGGCGCAAAAACTGCTCACCGAGCATGAAATGGGCGAGTTGTTCAAAGTCATCGCGCTGGGCGCCCAATCATCGTGGGAGCCCTTGGGCTTTGTCGAGGGCGACCGCACCCACACCCTGTAGGCCCGACCATGTTCCGCTGGCTCATCGTTGTCTTCGTGGCGCTCTTGCTAATCAATCGCCTGACCCCCTGGCTGCAGAAATTGGGCTTTGGGCGCCTGCCGGGTGATTTTCGCTTCCGCTTGTTTCGCCGCGAGTGGTTCATCCCCCTGAGCAGCACGGTGCTGCTGAGCGGTCTGTGCGCCCTGATCGCCAAAATTCTGTGACCGGCACGTTGGCGAGCAGGGCCCGGGGGGCGGTGCGACAATACGGGGCATGATCACCCTGCCCGAGACCGCCCTGCTTGCGCCCAAAATCGAGCGCGAAACCCACAAACTGGAAAAGCGCCTGTGCCGGCTGGTCGGTGAGGCGATTGTGGACTTCAATATGATCGAAGAGGGTGATCGGGTCATGGTCTGCCTGTCGGGCGGCAAAGACAGCTACGGCATGCTGGATATCCTGCTCAAAATGCAGGCCCGCGCGCCGATCAGGTTTGAGTTGATTGCCGTCAATCTGGACCAAAAGCAACCGGGCTTTCCAGCCGAGGTGTTGCCCAATTACCTGCGCGAAACGGGGGTGCCGTTTCACATCGAAAACCAGGACACTTACTCGATCGTGAAAGACAAAATCCCTGAGGGCAAGACCATGTGCAGCCTGTGCAGCCGCCTGCGTCGGGGCATTTTGTACCGGGTGGCGCGCGAGTTGGGGGCGACCAAGATCGCGCTGGGCCATCACCGCGACGACATCCTGCAGACTTTTTTCCTGAACATGTTTTTTGGCGCCAAGCTCAAGGCCATGCCGCCCAAACTGGTCAGCGATGACGGGCAGCATGTGGTCATCCGCCCCATGGCCTATGTGGCCGAGCGCGACCTGATCCGCTGGGCCGAGCACCGGCAATTTCCGATCATCCCCTGCACGCTGTGCGGCAGCCAGGAAAACCTGCAACGCAAACAAGTGGGCGCGATGTTGCGAGAGTGGGAGCGCAAACACCCGGGCCGCCTGGACAATATGTTCAATGCTTTAAAAAGCGCCGTGCCCTCGCATCTGATGGATGGGGGCCTGTTTGACTTCAAAAACATCAAGGCCACGGGCACCGCTTTTGAGGGCGGCGACGTGGCCTTTGATGAAGAACCCTTGCCACAGCCCACCGCGCCGGGTGGCCTGGGGCTGAAGGTCATTTAGATTTTTTGTAGGCGATGACGCGCTGGGTTTGCACGCCCAGGCCATCGATGCCGACGGTCATGACATCGCCCGCCTTCAGGAACACCGGCGCGGGTTTGCCGTTTTTCTTGATGCCCAGCCCGACACCCGGAGGGGTGCCGGTGGTGATCACGTCACCGGGCAACAGAGTCATGAACTGGCTGCAATAGCTGACCAGCTTTTCGACGCCAAAAATCATGGTCTTGGTGCTGCCGTTTTGCATGC
This sequence comes from Pseudomonadota bacterium, assembly GCA_041159205.1. Lineage (GTDB taxonomy): Bacteria > Pseudomonadota > Gammaproteobacteria > Burkholderiales > Burkholderiaceae_C > Limnohabitans. The sequence continues at coordinate 3,705 of JBEAZY010000061.1, read as the reverse complement.
GCTGGCCATTCACATCGAGCCACATGCCCAGTTTGTGCGGGTTGGTGATTTCGTCTTTCGTCACCAGCCAGGGGCCGATCGGGCCAAAGGTGGGGCAACCCTTGCCCTTGTCCCAGGTGCCGCCGCGCTCGAGCTGGTACTCGCGCTCGGACACATCGTTCACCACGCAATAACCGGCGACATATTCGAGCGCTTCTTTTTGCGAGACGTAACTGGCTTTTTTGCCGATCACGATGCCCAGTTCGACCTCCCAGTCGCCTTTTTTGGACCCCTTGGGCAACATGACGTCATCGTCAGGGCCCTGGATACAGCTGTTGGCCTTCAGGAAGACCACCGGCTCTTTGGGTATCGGCATGCCGGCCTCTTTGGCGTGGTCCACGTAGTTCAGGCCGATGGCGATGAACTGGGGCACAAAACTGACGGGGCAACCCATGCGCTGCTTGCCCTTGACCAGAGGCAGTTTGTCGGTCTTGAGCTTGGCCAGTTTTTTCAGGGTCTTGTCGTCCAGCGTGTCGGGGCCGATGTCGGCGACCACTTTGCTCAGGTCGCGCAGTTTGCCTTCGGCGTCGATCAAGCCGGGTTTTTCCTGGCCGGGTTTGCCATAGCGTACAAGTTTCATGGTTTCTCCTGTGGTTTTAAAAAGCAATCAGTAGGTGGCGCGCCCGCCCGAGAGGTCGAACACCGCGCCGGTGGAAAACGAGCAATCTTCGGTGCACAGCCAAACCACCATGGCGGCGATTTCGTCGGGATTGCCAAAGCGGCCCATGGGAATTTTGCTGAGCATGAAGTTGATGTGCTGCTCCGACATTTGATCAAAGATCGCGGTCTTGACGGCGGCGGGTGTCACGCAGTTGACCTTGATGTCCAGGTCGGCCAACTCTTTGCCCAGCGACTTGGTCAGGCCGATCACGGCCGCCTTGCTGGTGCTGTAAGCGCTGGCGTTGGGGTTGCCTTCTTTGCCGGCGACCGAGGCGATGTTGACGATGCGGCCGTATTTGCGCTGACGCATGTGCGGCACCATTTCCCGGCAACCATAAAAAACCCCGTTGATGTTGATGTTCATCACTTGCTGCCAGTCGTCGATGCCGTAATCCCACAGCTTGACGTTGGGGCCGCTGATCCCGGCGCAATTGACCATGGCATCGACCGGCGCGATGGCCAGCGTCTGGGCCGTGGCCTGCACCACGGCGGCATGGCTGGTGACATCGACCGACACACAAGCCACCTGAGCCCCGGCATAGCGCGCCTTGATTTTTTCAGCCGCGGTACCCATGCCGCCGATGTCGCGGTCCCAAAGCGTGACCCGTGCGCCGGAAGCGACCATGCGCTCGGCGATGGCATACCCCAGGCCGGTCGCGCCCCCCGTGACCACCCCGTGGCGGCCCTTCATGTCCAGTTGATTCATGCTTGATGTCTCCTTGGTGTTGTCTCGTGTGAAGCATACGGCCTGCCATGATAGGGCAAGTTATGGTGAAATGTTTGTCTGCAACGCTCTGAGGCCCACCCCATGTCCATGCACTTTCAAGCCCAAGCCCTGGAAGACCAACTCAGCCGTCTCTTTGAAGCCGCAGGCAGCCTGGCCGCCGAGGCGCGCGCCGTGGCCGCCAACCTGGTACTGGCCAACCTCAGTGGCCATGACTCACACGGCGTGGGCATGGCACCGCGCTACATCGATGCCATTTGTGAAGGCGGCCTGACCCCCAACACATCGGTGCAGGTGCGCACCGACCATGGCATGTTGTTGGGCCTGGACGGACGGCAAGGCTTCGGGCAAATCGTGGGCGGCCAGGCGATGGCGATGGCCTTTGAAAAAGTGCGCGAGCATGGCGCCTGCATTTACACCCTCTCACACGCCCACCATCTGGGCCGCATCGGCCACTTTGCCGAAATGGCGGTCGAGCGCGGCTACATTTCGATGCACTTTGTCAATGTGCGCTCGCGCCCGGTGGTGGCGGCCTGGCACGGGGGCGATGGCCGCTACGGCACCAATCCCTGCTGCATCGGCATCCCGATGGGGCTGGGCGAGGCACGCCGCGAACCCTTTGTGCTGGACTTTGCGACCAGTCGGTTGGCCCAGGGCAAGATGCGGGTCGCGCACAACCTGGGCAAATCGGTCGAGCCGGGCACCCTGATCGACGAGCACGGCCAGGCCACCACCCGACCCGGGGTCGTGGTGGTGCCGCAAAGCAATGGCCGCTATGGGGCCCTGATGCCGTTTGGCGAACACAAGGGCTTCGGGCTGGCCGTGGCCTGTGAATTGCTGGGGGGCGCGCTCAGTGGCGGCGGCACCTGGCACCATGAGGCGAACGACAAACGCGCGGTGTACAACGGCATGCTGGGCATTGTGATCGACCCCCGGGCCCTGGGCGTGGCCGAGTCGTTCAGCAGCGAGGCGCTGGCCTTTGCCGACTGGCTCAAAGCCAGCCCGGACGCACCGGGCACCGACGGGGTGCACCTGGCGGGTGAGCCCGAGCGAGGGGCGCGCCTGTCGCGCCGCCAAAACGGCATTGAGGTCGACGACAACACTTGGGCAGAGATTGTGGCCAGCGGGGCCAAAGTCGGCTTGAAACTCTGAGCCTGGCGACACGCCAGGCGTGCCTCAGGACATGAGGGACAAGGCCTGATCGAGGGTTTCCGAAGGGCTTTTCTTGAAACCCGAGCGACAAAACCGCTGCAGCCGACCGACGGTGAAAGCGGTCAGCACCGAGGCCCGAACCTGCGCCTCGACGGTGGGGGTGCTGGACTGCTGAACCGCCGCCGCCTCGCGCAGCACCTGGCGCAGGCTGAGTTCGATGCGGTCAAAGAAATGATTCATGCGCTGTTGCAGGCGCTCGTTTTCATGCACCAGTGCATCGCCCACCATCACCCGGGCCATGCCTGGATTGCGCTCGCCGAATTGCAGGGTCAGGGCCACTACCCGGGCGGCCTTGGCGATGCCGTCACCCTCGCGCTCGACCACCTGGTTGATCAGGGTGAAAACCGTTTGTTCAATGAAATCGATCAGCCCCTCGAACATTTGCGCCTTGCTGGCGAAGTGCCGGTAGAGGGCGGCTTCGCTGACCTGCAACTGCGCCGCCAGCGCCGCCGTGGTGACGCGCTCAGACCCGGGCTTTTCCAGCATGGAGGCCAGGGCCTGCAAAATTTGCATGCGACGCTCGCCCGGCTTGGGCCGCTTGCGCGTCTCGGTGGCGGGTGCGGGGGATGAACCGGCTTGGGATTCGTCCAATGAATCGGACATGGCGTGGCCTCCAGGCTCAATGCGAACGGATCATGGTACCAAAGGCCTGATCCGTCAGAATTTCCAACAACAAGGCGTGCGGCACCCGACCATCAATGATGTGTACCGAGTTCACGCCACTCTTGGCGGCATCGAGGGCGCCGCTGATTTTGGGCAGCATGCCACCGCTGATGGTGCCATCTTCGAAAAGTTCGTCGATCCGGCGGGCCGACAAATCGGTCAATAACTGGCCATTTTTGTCGAGCACGCCAGGGGTATTGGTCAATAAAACCAGTTTTTCAGCCCGCAGCACAGTGGCCAGCTTGGCCGCCACCACGTCGGCATTGATGTTGTAGCTTTCGTTGTCGGCACCAAAACCCAGCGGGCTGATGACCGGGATGAACGCGTCTTTTTGCAAGGCCTGAACCACGCTGGGGTCGATGGCGGTGATGTCACCGACCTGCTCGACATCATGGGTGATGGCGGGG
>JBEAZY010000060.1:0-11129 GCA_041159205.1 Pseudomonadota bacterium | reverse complement strand
CCGCACTGGACATGACCAAATTTGTCTTCGTCACTGGCGGTGTGGTGTCATCCCTGGGCAAAGGGATCGCCTCAGCCTCCCTCGCAGCGATTCTCGAGTCGCGGGGCCTCAAAGTCACCCTTATCAAACTCGACCCTTATATCAACGTCGATCCGGGCACCATGTCGCCATTTCAGCATGGCGAGGTGTTTGTGACCGATGACGGGGCTGAAACCGACCTGGATTTGGGCCACTACGAGCGTTTCATCACGACTCGCATGCGCAAGTCGAACAACTTCACCACTGGCCAAATCTATAAGAGCGTGCTTGAAAAGGAACGCCGGGGCGATTACCTGGGCAAAACGGTTCAGGTCATTCCGCACATCACCAATGAAATTCAAGACTTCATCCGCCGTGGCGCGGGGGTCAACTCCGCCGATGCGGTGGATGTGGCCATTGTGGAGATCGGCGGCACGGTCGGTGACATCGAGTCTTTGCCCTTCCTTGAAGCGGTGCGGCAAATGAGTTTGAAGTTGGGGCCTAACAACACCGCGTTTGTCCACCTGAGCTATGTGCCCTGGATCGCCGCCGCCGGTGAGCTGAAAACCAAACCCACTCAGCACACGGCGCAGAAACTGCGCGAAATCGGCATCCAGGCCGATGCCCTGTTGTGCCGCGCCGACCGCCCGATTCCGGAGGACGAGCGAGCCAAGATTTCCCTGTTCTCGAATGTGCCCGAATGGGGCGTGATTTCGATGTGGGACGTGGACACCATTTATAAGGTGCCGCGCATGTTGCACGAACAGGGCCTGGATGGATTGATTTGTGACAAGTTGCGCCTGAATACCCCGCCTGCCAACCTGAATCGCTGGGACCAGCTGGTGCATGAGGTGGAGAACCCGCAAGACGAAATCAACCTGGCCATGGTCGGCAAGTATGTGGATCTTTCTGACAGCTACAAATCGCTGAATGAAGCGCTGCGCCACGCCGGGTTGAAAAACCATGCCCGGGTGCGCATCACTTACATCGACTCCGAGACCCTGACCCCCGACAATGTGTCGCAACTGTCGCAGTACCACGCCGTGTTGGTGCCCGGTGGTTTCGGCAAGCGCGGCATAGAAGGCAAGATTTGCGCCGCCCGGTATGCCCGTGAAAACCGCATCCCGTATTTGGGCATTTGCCTTGGCATGCAAGTCGCCACCATCGAGTACGCGCGCCATGTGGCGGGGCTGAACGATGCCAACAGCACCGAGTTCGAGCCGCAGTGCCCCAACCCGGTGATCGCCCTGATCACCGAATGGAAAGACGCCGACGGCAGCATCCAGAAGCGTTCCGAGGGCTCTGATTTGGGAGGCACCATGCGCTTGGGCGCGCAAAGCTCAGACGTCGCTCCCGGCACTCTGGCGCACCAGATTTATGGCGATGTGGTGACCGAGCGCCATCGCCACCGCTATGAAGCCAACGTCAATTACCTCGATCAGCTGCGCAAGGCGGGGCTGGTGATCTCGGCACTGACCCAGCGCGAGCAACTGACCGAGATCGTCGAGTTGCCCAAGGCCGTGCACCCCTGGTACATGGGGGTGCAGTTCCACCCTGAATTCAAATCCACCCCCTGGGACGGTCACCCGCTGTTCAATGCCTACATTCGGGCCGCCCTGGATTTGAAAAAATCGCCCCAACTGAAAGCCGTGGCATGAAACTGTGTGGCTTTGACATCGGCCTGAACCAGCCCTTTTTCCTGATTGCCGGCCCCTGCGTGGTCGAGAGCGAGCAGTTGCAAATGGATGTGGCAGGCCATTTGAAGGAAATCACTGCCGAGCTGGGCATTCCTTTCATCTTCAAGAGCAGTTACGACAAGGCCAACCGTTCCAGCGGCACCAGCTTTCGCGGCCCCGGCATGGACAAGGGCCTGGAAATTTTGTCCAAGGTGCGCCGAGAGTTGAATGTCCCCATCCTGACCGATGTCCACTCTGAGGCCGAGATCCCGGCGGTGGCGGCGGTGGTTGACGTGCTGCAAACGCCTGCCTTCCTGTGCCGTCAGACCGACTTCATTCATGCGGTGGCTCAGTCGGGCAAGCCGGTCAATATCAAAAAGGGGCAGTTCCTGGCGCCGCACGACATGAAAAACGTCATTGACAAGGCGCGTGCGGCCGCTACAGCCGCCGGGCTCAACCCGGACAACTTCATGGCGTGTGAGCGTGGTGCCAGTTTTGGTTACAACAATTTGGTCAGCGACATGCGCAGCCTGGCGATCATGCGCGAGACCGGTGCACCGGTGGTGTTTGACGCCACCCACTCGGTCCAGCTGCCGGGTGGCCAGGGCACCAGTTCGGGCGGCATGCGCGAGATGGTGCCGGTGCTGGCGCGTGCCGCCGTGGCGGTGGGCGTGGCAGGGCTTTTCATGGAAACCCACCCCAACCCGTCCTGCGCCTTGAGCGACGGCCCCAACGCCGTGCCGCTCAAGCACATGAAAGCGCTGCTGCAAACCCTGTTGGCGCTCGATCGCGTGACCAAGTCACAACCCCTGCTGGAAAACGATTTCCAGCCCTGAAAGGCTCCCCATGTCTTGCGCCTACATCATCGCCAACGTGCGCGTCACCAACCCCGAGCAGTACGCCGAGTACCGCCAGTGGTCGAGCGCGGCTTTTGAAGCCCACCAAGTCGAGGTTCTGGTGCGCGGGGGCGCTTTTGAAGTCATCGAAGGCGATTGGGTGCCCGACCGGCTGGTGCTGCTGCGCTTTCCCAGCGTGTCGGCGGCGCATGCGTTTTATAACTCGCCCGAATACGGCAAAGCCCGGGTGGCGCGCGAGAACGCCGCCATCATGCGCATGGTCGTGGTCGAAGGCGTCTGACCTCCAACCCCATCATCATTTGAAAACTTGAGGAAAACAACATGAGTGCAATTGTCGACATCGTCGGCCGGGAAATTATGGACAGCCGGGGCAACCCCACCGTCGAATGTGATGTGTTGCTGGAGAGTGGAGTGATGGGACGCGCAGCCGTGCCCTCGGGTGCCTCGACCGGCAGCCGGGAAGCGATTGAATTGCGCGATGGCGACAAGTCGCGCTACCTGGGCAAAGGGGTGCTCAAGGCGGTGGAGCACATCAATACCGAAATCTCTGAAGCCGTATTGGGACTGGATGCCTCGGAGCAGGCTTTTTTGGACAAGACCCTGATCGACCTGGATGGCACCGAGAACAAAAGCCGTTTGGGTGCCAACGCCACGCTGGCGGTGTCGATGGCGGTGGCCCGTGCCGCCGCCGAAGAGGCGGGCTTGCCCTTGTACCGCTATTTTGGCGGCATGAATGGTTGCCAGCTGCCGGTGCCGATGATGAATGTCATCAACGGCGGCGCGCACGCCAACAACAACCTCGATCTGCAAGAGTTCATGATCATCCCGGTGGGGGCGCCGAATTTCCGCGAGGCGCTGCGCTATGGGGCCGAGATTTTTCATGCCTTGAAGAAAATCATCCATGACAAAGGCATGAGCGTGGCGGTCGGCGACGAAGGCGGCTTTGCCCCCAACGTGCCCGGACACGAGGCGGCGATTCAGATGATTCTGGATGCCATCACGGCAGCCGGTTACACCGCGGGCGAGCAAATTGCCATCGGTCTGGATTGCGCCTCGTCCGAGTTTTTCAAGGATGGGAAATACCACCTGGAAGGCGAAAGCATGGTGCTGGATGCGGCCGCCTGGAGCGATATGCTGGCCACCTGGGTCGACAAATACCCCATCATCAGCATCGAGGATGGCATGGCCGAGGGCGATTGGGATGGCTGGAAATTGCTGACCGAAAAGCTCGGCGCCAAAGTGCAATTGGTGGGTGACGACTTGTTTGTGACGAACACCAAGATCCTGAAAGAAGGGATCGACAAGGGCATCGCCAACTCGATCCTGATCAAGATCAATCAGATTGGCACCCTGACCGAGACCTTTGCCGCCATCGAAATGGCCAAACGCGCCGGGTACACCGCGGTCATCAGCCACCGTTCGGGCGAGACGGAAGACACGACCATCGCCGACATTGCCGTGGGCCTCAATGCCGGACAAATCAAAACCGGCTCGATGAGCCGCAGCGACCGGATGGCCAAATACAACCAGTTGCTGCGCATCGAAGAAGACTTGGGCGATGTCGCGGTATACCCCGGGCGTGAGGCCTTCTACAACTTGCGTTAAAGTCACGCCATGAGCCGACACCTGACCTGGATCCTGCTGGCGATGTTGATCGTCTTGCAGGGTCAGCTTTGGTTGGGCCGTGGCAGCATGCCAGACGTGATGCAGTTGCGACAAACTCTGGCCGAGAAGAAATTGAGCAACCAGCAGGGCATCATTGCCAACCAGCGGCTGGAAGCCGAATTGCGTGACCTCAGCGATGGGCGCGAGATGATTGAAGAGCGCGCCCGCCGCGAGATCGGCATGGTCAAGCAGGGCGAAGTGTTCGTTCAGTACTCACACGCGAAGCGATGAATCTGGTCTTGTTGGGGCCGATTGAGCGGGGGCTGGTGGTGGCATTGCGCGATGCCTTCTCTGACAGCCGGCGCGCCCCGCGCGACATCGAATGGGGTTGGGCACACCCGGATGTGCAGCCCCGCCCCGAATGGACCGATGCCGACTTGTGGATGGTCTGGGCCGAAGGCGAACACGCCATGGCCTGGCGAGAGCACCTGATGGGGCGGCAAATCACGTTTCAGATGGCTCTGGGCCGGGGGCGGGAGTTGATCGACAACATCCGCTTCGCCTGGGGGCGTCACGCACGCAGCCTGAGTGACACCCGGGCCGAAATCAGGCCCCGCTATATTTCGGCCTGCGAAGACTGCGCCGACCCGCAATGCGAGCACCGCCTGTTCCAGCGGATCAAACGGGGTTAGTCGCCGGCGGGCAGGCCCTGTCCTTCCCATTGCGCCATTTCTTGTGCGCTGAAGCCGGCCTGGCGGCGGGCCGACAGGTTGAAAGGCGGCTTCAGGCGCGGCGCCCGATGGCGCTCGTGCAAGAGCCGGTCTTGTGCCACCGGGTCTAAGCCCTGTCTGGCACACAGCCAGTGGAACCAATGGTTGCCCACCGCCACATGGCCGACCTCGTCGCGCAAAATCACATCGAGCACAGCCACCGCGGACAGCGCCTGCGGCGTCGCCGCTTGGCGCAATTTCGCCTGAATCAGGGGCGTGGCATCGAGGCCCCGGGCCTCCAGGGTGCGCGGGACCAGGGCCATGCGGGCCAGCACATCGTTCGCTGTGGCCTGACACATGGCCCAAAGTCCATCGTGGGCGTCAAAATCACCGTACTCAAAGCCCAGCCCCCGCAGGTGTTGCCTGACCAGCATGAAATGGCCCGCCTCTTCCGAGGCCACACGCCACCAGTCAAGGTAATAGTCTTCGGGCAGCCCGGGGTAACGCCAAATGGCATCAAGGGCCAGGTTGATGGCATTGAACTCGATGTGACAGACGGCATGCATCAGGGCGGCCAAGCCGCGCGGGGTGTGGGGCGAGCGTTGCGGCACCGCGCCCGGGTGGATGAGATGAGGCCGCCGTGGCCGGCCCGGGACCCCGGCGGGTTCTTCGGACCAGCAGGCCTGAGCGTCGATCCGCCCCTGGGTCGGCCAGGGTTGGCAGGCATGAACGGCAGCGACCTTGGCATCGGGGTCCGACTCTTGCAAAGCCCTCAGGGCCGTCTGGCGCAGTTCCATCCTTACAATTGTAATCAGACCCAACGCTCAGACAGGACGCACCATGGCCCTTTATCAACTGGATCAACACACCCCCGAATTGGGCGCAGACGCCTGGGTCGCCGACAGCGCCGAGGTCATGGGCCAGGTGCGCATCGGTGAGCGCGCCAGTGTCTGGTTCAATACGGTGGTGCGGGCCGATAACGAGGCCATCACCATCGGGGCCGAAACCAATATTCAGGACGGCACCGTGCTGCACTGCGACCCCGGCAAGCCACTGCACATCGGTCAGGGCGTGACCGTGGGCCACAATGTCATGTTGCATGGCTGCACGGTCGGCGACCACAGCCTGATAGGCATTGGTGCCGTGATTCTGAATGAAGCCGTGATCGGCAAAAACTGCCTGGTCGGCGCCGGGGCCCTGGTGACTGAGGGCAAAACGTTTCCTGACGGCTCGATGATTCTGGGCAGCCCCGCCAAGGCGGTGCGCCAGCTGACCCCCGAACAAATCGAGGGTTTGAAGCGCATCGCCCAAGGGTATGTGCAAAACGCCGAGCGCTACCGGCAGGGTTTGAAAAAGATCGCCTGATGTCCGAACTGCGCAAATTTTTATTTGATGGCCTGCCGGTGCGCGGCATGCTGGTGCGTCTGACCGGCAGCTGGCAAGAGGTGCTGCGACGGCGAGCGGCCGGGGGCAATGACCCCCATTACCCGCCCGCGGTGCGGCGCTTGTTGGGCGAGATGACGGCCGCGGCCACGCTGATGCAGTCCAACATCAAGTTAAACGGCGCGCTGGTGCTGCAAATATTTGGCGATGGCCCGGTCAAGCTGTTGGTGGTGGAGGTGCAACCCGACCTGAGTTTTCGGGCCACGGCCAAGGTGGTGGGTGATGTGCCCGAACAGGCCACTTTGAGCCAGATGGTGAATGTCCACAATAAGGGGCGTTGCGCCGTTACCCTCGATCCGCGTGACCGCCTGCCGGGCCAGCAACCCTATCAAGGGGTGATCTCGCTGTGGGACGACCGGGGTCAACCGATCGAACGATTCAGCGAGGTGCTGCAGCACTATATGCTGCAAAGCGAGCAACTCGACACCACTCTGGTGCTGGCCGCGAATGACCAGTTGGCCGCTGGCCTGTTGATTCAACGCCTGCCGGTGCAAGGGGCGGGCAATCTGTCGGCCAAGGCCACCCAGGCCGATGAAGACCAGATCGGGCGCAACGAAGACTATGCCCGCATCGCCATATTGGCGGCCAGCCTGAAAGAGCAGGAACTGCTGGAGCTTGACGGACCGACGGTGCTCAGGCGGCTGTTTTGGGAGGAAAACCGGGTCGAGTTTGAACCCCTGATCGGCGAACAGGCACCGCGCTTTGCCTGCAAGTGCAGCCGCGATCGGGTGCGACGGATGATCGAGGGGCTGGGTCAGGATGAAGCGCGCGACATCGTGCGCGAGCTGGGGCAAATTGAAGTCGGCTGTGACTTTTGCGGCATGGCGTATCGCTTTGACGCCATCGATGCCGAGCAGATTTTTGTCGGTACCGCGCCCGGCTCGTCATCGCTGCAATAAAACACCGCCCACCGGCCCTTTAACCCCGGGGATGGTGCCTGGCGTGCATCTGCTGCAAACGCTCGCGGGCGATGTGGGTGTAAATGGTGGTGGTCGAGATGTCGGCATGGCCCAGCAACATCTGTACCGCGCGCAAGTCGGCACCGTGGTTGAGCAAATGGGTGGCAAAGGCATGGCGCAGGGTATGGGGTGAGAGGGGGCGGTCTATGCCCGCCAGCAGGGCGTACTTGCGCACCAAATTCCAGAACATGATGCGGCTCATCGACTGCCCGCTGCGGGTGCCGCGGGTGCTGACAAACAAGGCTTCCTCGGGGCGATCACCGACCAGGTGCGGGCGGCCCCCGGTCAGGTAGCGTTGCAAAGCGTCTGCGGCCTGCTCGCCGTAGGGCACCAAACGCTCTTTGCTTCCCTTGCCCATGACGCGCAATACCTGCTCATTGAGGTGCACGTCGACACGGCGCAAACCGACCAACTCGCTCACCCGCAAACCGCTGGCGTACATCAGCTCGAGCATGGCCCGGTCGCGCAGGTCGATGGGTTCTTTGCCATCGGGCGCATTCAGCAGGGCCTCGACTTCGGCTTCGGTCATGGCTTTGGGCACGCGCAGGGGTTGGCGCGCCGACAAGATCCGGGCTGTGGGGTCAAGCCCGATCAGGCGCTCGCGCAGCAACCAGTGAAAAAACCGCCTGAACACGGTCAGGCGCCGGTTGGCGGTGGTGGCCCGGGTCTGGTCATGTCGGTGGGCGAAATAAGACTGCAGGTCATTTTCAGCCACTTGCACCAGGGGTTTGCCGACCTGCCTGGCGAGCCAACCATTGAAGAGCGTCAAATCGCGCCGATAGGCCGCCAACGTGAGGGGGGCCAAGCCATCTTCCAGCCAAATGGCGTCGATGAAACGGTCTATGACCGGATCGGCCAAAGGCGTGACATCGGCGGGGGTGTCCATCAGTCCAAACGCAGGTTCTGGGTCTCGACCACTTTGCGATACACCTCGTACTCGGCCTTCATCTGGGCGGCAAATTGCTCGGGGGTATTGCCCACCACCAATGAACCCGTGTCTTCAATGCGTTTGCGCACCGCCGGGTCTTGCAGCGCCTGACGGGCTGCCGCGCTGACTTTGTCCACCACTTCCCTGGGCAAGCCCTTGGGCCCCAATATGCCGTAATACGCCATGCGGTTGACCGGCTCAAGCCCCACTTCTTTGAAGGTCGGCACCTGCGGCAACACCGCCAGGCGCTGCGGGGCAGCCACCACAATCGGGATCAACTTGCCCGATTGGATGAAAGGCAAGGCCGAGGGCAGGTTGTCAAACATGATGGGCACCTGACCCGCGACCACATCATTGAGGGCCGGCCCGGCGCCGCGATAGGGGATGTGCAAGATGAAGGTCTGGGTCAGGCTTTTGAAGAGTTCGGTTTGCAGGTGCCCGATGCCACCGGTGCCCGAGGAGGCATAAGAGTATTTGCCGGGGTTGGCCTTGATCTCGGCCAGAAAGCCCTTGTAATCGCGGGCCGGGAAGCCGGGATGCACGGCGATGATGTTGGGCGTGGCCGCGATGTTGACGATGGGCGTGAAGTCGGTGGTGACGTTGTAAGGAATCTTGGCGTTGATGGCCGGATTGGCGGCGGTGGTCGATACCGTGGCCACCCCCAGAGAATAACCGTCAGGGGTGGATTTGGCGGTTTCATGGGCACCGACCACGCCACCCCCGCCGGCCTTGTTTTCGACCACCACCGTTTGCCCCAAGGCCTTGCCCAACGGTTCGGCGATGACACGGGCCACGATGTCTGTGGTCCCGCCGGGCGCGAATGGCACCACCAATTTGACGGGCTTGTTGGGGTAATTCTGGGCCCAGGCGCCCATGGCCATGGCGGACAGTGTCAGTGCGGTGAAGATTCGATTCCATTTCATGTGATGTTCTCCCTAAGCAAACCACAAAACCAAATGTTACTCTGGCGACGATCACCCCACCCCTGTGCGTGAATCAAAGTTATGCTTGGGCGGTGAGCGTCGTATCTTTATTGTTGCCCGATTTTTTGCTGATTCTGTGTGGCCATTTGATTTGCCGCTATACCCGCCTCGGGCCCGCCGTTTGGCAACCCGTCGAGAACCTGGTGTATTTTTTCCTTTTCCCGGTGCTGTTGTTTCACGCGATCAGCCGGGCCCCGCTTGATCTGGGCGCGGCTTCGAGCATGATCGGGGCCGGCATCACCCTGGGCTTGAGCGGTATCGCGATGTCCTATGCCTTGCCCCATGTGCCTGTATTGAACCGGTTTTTCAGCCCGCATCAGCATGCCGGGGCGGCGCAGGTGGCATTTCGCTTCAATTCATTTTTTGGGTTGGCGCTGGCCGACCGGATGTTGGGGCCGTCCGGTGTCCAGCAGTTGGCGGTGCTGATCGGGTTTTGCGTGCCCATGTTCAATGTGGCGGCCGTGTGGCCCATGGCGCGCCGGGGCAGCCAGGGGCTGGGGCGCGAGTTGTCGCGCAATCCGTTGATCCTGGCGACTGTGGGGGGGCTGGCCTTCAACCTGGCCGGCCTGAGCGTGCCGGACTGGCTCTCGCCCACTCTGGGGCGCATCGGCCAAACTTCTATCCCTTTGGGCCTGATGGCGGCGGGCGCGGGTTTGGAGTTGCACCGGCTGGGCTATGCCCGGTGTCTGACCTTGAGCCTGTTGTTGATTAAACATCTGCTGATGCCGCTGAGTGCCTGGCTATTGGCCATGGCCTGGGGCTTGAGCCCGCTGCAAACCACGGTCTTGCTGGTGTTTTCAGCCCTGCCCACCGCCTCAAGTTGCTATGTGCTGAGCGCGCGCATGGGTTTTGATGGCCCTTATGTAGCGGGCCTGGTCACGCTGTCGACCCTGGCGGCGGCGGGCAGTCTGCCTTGGGCCTTGGGCGTGCTGAACACCCTTTAGGACAGACCCGGGTCAAATCACCACGGGTTCGGGTTCGAGCATGATCCCGAAGCGTTCATACACGCTGGCCTGGATGGCCCGTGCCAGGGTCATGACTTCGCCACCGGTGCAGGGGTTGGTCAGCCCGCCCCGGTTGACCAGCACCAGGGCCTGCCGCTCGTAGACGCCGGCATGGCCGATGGACTTCCCTTTCCAGCCACAGGCGTCAATCAGCCAACCGGCCGCCAATTTGATGCGGCCATCGGGCAGGTTGTAAAACACCACCTTGGGGTCGCGGCCGATGATGTCGGCGCATTGCTCGGGGGTGACCGTGGGATTTTTGAAAAAGCTGCCGACATTGCCTATGACTGCCGGGTCGGGCAGCTTGGCGCGACGCACCTCGCACACCCAGTCAAACACCTGCTGCGGGGTCAGCGGTGCTTCAGGGTGCTCGGCCTGTTTGCGGGCCAGATCCTGGTAGCTCAAGTCGGGGCGCCAACGCTTGGGCAGGCGAAAACGAACCCGCAAGATCACGGCCCGCCCTCCCAGCCCGTAGGTGCTGGAGGCACCGACACGGCTGTCCGGGCCGTGCTTGAAGACCGAATCGCGGTAACCGAATGCGCATTGCCCGGCGCGCAACTCAAAGACCTGTCCGGTTTGCATGTCAAAGGCATCGAGCGAGTCGAAACGGTCTTGCAACTCGACCCCGTAGGCGCCGATGTTTTGCACCGGTGCGGCCCCCACGGTGCCCGGGATCAGGGCCATGTTTTCCAGGCCAGGCCAACCTTGCGCCAGGGTCCAGACGACGAAATCATGCCAGTTTTCGCCGGCTTCAGCCTCGATCAAGCGGCTTTTGTCGTCTTCTCCCAGCCACCGCCGCCCCCTGTTTTCCATCTTCAGGACCAGGGCCCGGACATCGCCGGTCAGCACCAGGTTGCTGCCGCCGCCGAGCACCAGTTTGGGCCCCTGCCCCCCTTGGCCGGCCATGGTATCGCGCAGATCCTGGGCCGAACGCACCCGCACCAGA
>JBEAZY010000059.1:0-10686 GCA_041159205.1 Pseudomonadota bacterium | reverse complement strand
CGGCGGACTGTTGGCGGCCCGGCCATTCCCCATCAACTGGATGCTCGAGGCGGAACCGTTGCGCGATCTGATGCGCGAGTGTCGCGTGGCAGCGGTCATTGCCCTCGGTCCGACAGAAGGGTTTTCAATTTGGGACAAAGTGCAGGCGGCAGTCGCCGGTCTGCCCAGTCCCATCCCGGTGTTCACCCTGCATGACCCGTTCGGGCCGGCCCACACGCAGGATCTGTTGTCGATGGCCGAATCGATGCCGGGTCATTTGGCTTTTGACCGGCCGGTGGCCCAACGCCGTGATGTCGCATGTTATGTGCACTCAGGCGGCACCACCGGGCACCCGAAAATTGTGCGCATTCTGCACGGGGGCATGGTGTATCGGCAATGGGCCGCGACGCTTGGGCTGGCATTCACCCCCGAAGATGTGGTTTTGTCCGATACCCCGCTGTTTCACATCGGGGGTTTGCTGGTGCGTGGCCTGGTCAGCACGGCCAATGGCCACACCACCGTCATCCCCAGCATGCATGGGGCACGCGACAAGCGCTATATCGCCAATTACTGGCGTTACATCGAGAAGTTCGGGGTGACACAAATTTCAGGGGTGCCCACCACACTGGCCGTTCTGGTCAAGCACCCGCCCCAGGGTGAAGACATTTCTTCCTTGCGCCCTTTTTTCGCCACCGGTTCGACCGCCATTGCCCCCAGCATACAAGAGCGCATTGAGCAGATCACCGGGGCACGCACCATGCAAAGCTATGGCCTGACTGAAAACACCAGTCATGCCACCCTCGATCCGCGTGACGGCCCGATGCGCCCCGGTTGTTCGGGCTTCAGGGTGCCGTACATGAAAATCCGGATTTGCGAAATGGATGATCGGGGTCGCATCGTCCGTGACTGCGGCCCCAACGAAATCGGCATGGTGGTCCTGGGTGGCCCTGGCGTGGCGGGAGGGTATCTGGACCCGAGCCATAACGAAGGGGTCTTTCTGCCCGATGGTTGGCTGGTCACGGGCGACCTGGGCAGCCTGGATGAGGGCGGCTACATACGCATCAGCGGGCGCAAAAAAGACCTGATCATTCGCAGCGGTCACAATATCGAACCCCGTGCCATTGAAGAAGCCTTGTTGCAATCCCCTGCGGTGGCGCTGGTGGCTGCGGTGGGCAAACCGGATGCCCATGCTGGTGAATTGCCGGTGGCGTATGTGCAATTGCACCCTGGGGCCGAGGCCACACCCGCAGCCCTGCTGCAAGTGGCCATGGCACATATTCCCGAGCGGCCTACGGTACCCAAGGAAATCATCATCCTGGATCAGTTGCCCCTGACCGCCGTGGGCAAGCCGCAGAAGCACCTGCTGCAATTGGATGCGGCGCGTCGGACCTTTGAACTTGCTTTTGCAGAGGTCAAAGGCGACTTTGACTTTGATGTCGAGATCGCCGGTGGTGGTTTGTGCCTGCGGGTGAAAGTAGCGGCCTCTGCGACAGCTTGTCGGGCTCAGATCGAAGAGATTTTGTCCGCTTATGCCATCCGCTCTGAAGTGAGCGTCACATGAAAATTCTGGACATCCGTGAAACCAGTGTCGCCTTGCAAAGTTCGCTGCGCAATGCGGTCTTTGATTTCAGCGAGATGACCACCTCGGTGGTTGCGGTGCTTACCGATGTGGTGGTTGATGGGCAGCCAGTGGTGGGCTATGCCTTCAACTCCACGGGCCGTTATGCCTGCGGTGAAGTCATGCGCAAGCGCATGATTCCCCGCCTGTTGCAAGCCGACCCGCAAAACCTGCAAGACCCGGCCAGCGGCCGCATCGACCCCGAGCGCGCCCTGGCCTGCATGATGCGGCGTGAAAAGCCGGGAGGGCATACCGAGCGTTCCATCGCCGTCGGCACCATAGAGGTGGCACTGTGGGATGCTTTGGCCAAAGCCGAGAGAGTCCCTTTGCATGTGTTGCTGGCGCGCCGATACAACGGAGGCCGGGTCCCGTCCCGTGTGCCTTGCTATGTCGGCGGGGGTTGGTATGCGCCCGGCAAGGGCCTGTCTGATTTGCAATCTGAAATACAAAGCCGGCTCGATCAAGGCTACACCACCATGAAAATCAAAGTCGGTGGTGCATCATTGGCCGAGGATTTGCGGCGCATCGAAGCGGCCTTGCAGGTGCTGGGGGACGCCAAAAAACTGGCTGTGGACGCCAATGCGGGCCTGCGGCCCGAGGACAGTCTGGCCTATGCGCGTGCACTGGCGCCGATCGGTCTGCGCTGGTTTGAAGAACCCACTGATCCGCTCGACTACAGCCTCCTGGCCGAGTTGGCAAGCGGCTATCCGGGGGCGCTGGCGACCGGCGAAAACCTTTTCTCGACCCAGGATGTGCGCAATTTGTTGCGCTTTGCGGGTTTGCGGCCCGGGCAGGATATTTTGCAAGTTGATATTCCACAGTCTTACGGCTTGGTGCAGTTCACCCGAACCTTGCAAGTGTTGCGAGAGCACGGTTGGTCCCCCTCACAGGTCTTCCCGCATGCGGGCAACCTCATGACACTGGCTGCGGTCGCGGGTTTTGGTTTGGGCGGTTGCGAGGCCTACCCCAGTGTGTTTGGCGTGTTTGCCGGCTTCGCTGACGATGCGCGGGTCGAGAATGGCCTGATCACCCTGTCCGATCGCCCCGGCACCGGATTTGAAGGTCAAAATGCCCTTTATGCACTGATGCAACAGATCGTTTAAAACGGATGAAGAGGAGATGTCGATGAAAGATGAGTTGAAAAACGCGGGCATGCGGCGCAGACCCTTGCTGGCGCTGGCCGCCGCGAGTCTGCTGGCCCCGGTTCGGGCGCAATCGAATTGGCCCGACAAACCCTTGCGCATCATCGTGCCTTTTGTGCCGGGAGGCCCGCCGGATGTCGTGGCCCGTTTGATCCAGCCCCGGCTGAGCGAGTTGCTGGGGCAAGCCGTGCTGGTGGACAACCGCGCCGGGGCCGGTGGCAATATCGGGGCCCAGGCGGTAGCGAAATCCGCACCAGACGGCCACACCTTGATGATCACCTCCTCAGCCTTGGTGGTCAACACCCAATTCCCGGAATCGGGTTACAACGCCGAGCGAGATTTCATGCCCGTCACCATCGTGGCCTCGCAACCCAATGTGATCGTGGCTCACCCTAGTTTGCCGGTGAAGAGTCTGGCCGAAGTGATCGCCATGGCCAAGGCCACGCCCATGGCGTTTGCGACCCCCGGCAGCGGCACCACGCCGCACTTGACCATCGAAAATCTGTTCAACATTGCCAACAAGCTCAATATGACGCCCATTCATTACCGGGGGGCGGGGCAGGCCGTGGGGGCGGTGTTGGGCGGAGAGCCCAAGCTGGGGTGCATGGCGATGACGGCCCCCCTGCAAAACATCAAGGGAGGCAAACTGCGGGCGCTGGCCGTCTCAAGCGCCAGGCGATTGCCGATATTGCCCGATGTGCCCACTCTGGCTGAACTGGGCTACCCGGACATGCTCGACTACACCTGGGTCGGTGCTTTTTTGCCTGCGGGTACACCGGCTTCGGTGCAGGCGCGCTGGCACGACGCATTGTCCAAAGCGCTGACCTCTGCCGATGTGAAGGAGAAATTGCAAGCCATGGCCTTTGACGCCTTGCTGGAGTCACCGGCCAAAACCGGCGAATACGTGCGCGGTGAAATTGCCCGCTGGGGGCAGGTGGTCAAACAAATCGGCTACAAGCCGGAATGACAGGAAATCAATCCCATGAGTGAGAACAAAAAAATCCAGGGCCAGGTTCGACGCATCGTGACGGGTCACGATGAAAACGGCTTGTCGCATGTCACCGAAGACCGCCTGGCCCCTTCGGTGCACACCAATCCCAAGCGGGTGGGCTATTGCCTGACTCAACTGTGGATGACCGATGAAACACCCGCCCGAGTGGACAACGCTGCGGACCCCACCTCCCGGCCCTTGAAGCTCGAGCCGCCGCCGGGTGGCACGGTGGTGCGCATCATCGAATTCGGGCCCGAAGGGGAGTGGATACAGAAGATCGATACCCAGGATGCCAAGGTGGCCTGGGGGGCCTTGGGGACCCAGACCGCCGGGACCAACACCAGTGGACAGGCCAAACACCCCTTCATGCACCGCACTCAATCGGTCGATTACGCCTTGGTCCTCGAGGGCGAGATCACCTTGGTGCTTGATAAAGAAGAGGTGCTGATGAAGACCGGTGATTTTCTGGTCGAACGTGGCACGAATCACGCCTGGGCCAACCGGTCCGGCAAACCCTGTCGCATGCTCTTTGTGCTGATCGATGGGGTCTTTGACCCGGCCATCAGCCGGCACTTCGCGGACATTCCTCACTGAGCACAGGCCGGCCCAGGCCCTCAGCGGGGTTTTCGGGGTTTGCGCTTACGGGGCGCTTCAGCGGCGCTGTCGCCGCTGAGCATGGCCAACACTTCAGCGGTGCAGGCGGTGTCTTGTTGGGCCATGCCCAAGGCCATGGCGGCGGTGTAAACGGATGCGCAAGTCTGAAACAAGGGAACGGGGCAGTGCACTGACTTGGCCATGTCGCCGATGACTTGCATGTCTTTTTGCCAAACTTCGACCTTCATGGTCGGCGGGGTGTAGTCGCGCGCCAGCATGAAAGGCACACGCGAGCGCATGACGCCGGTGCCCAGCACAGGACTGTGGCCGAAATGGTCCAGGGCCACCTTCGGGTCCAGGCCCATCTTGCGGCACAAGTTGATCACTTCGGCGTAGGCCACGTTGTAAATGGCCACCAGATGATTGGCCGCATATTTGAGTTTGATGCCAGAGCCCAAAGGGCCGATATAAGGTGCCTTGTCGGTGAAGGCCGAAAAAATGGGGGCCACCTTCCGGCAGGCTTGCCGGGGTCCGCTGACATAGATGGTCCAGGCACGGTCTTGCATTTGATTGGCGGTGCCGCTGATCGGGCAGTCGAGCATCACACGACCTTGTGCTTTGAGCGCAGCGGCTGCAAGTGATTTGTCGGCCAGGGGCAATGTGCTGGTGTCGATCACGATTTGTGAGCCTCCCCGAACCGGGGCCCGGGCCAAATCATCGATCACGCTGGACAATGCGTCACTGCTGGCCACCGAGATCATGACCACATCAGCCCGGGAGGCGAGCTCGGTGTTCGAATTCGCCACTGTGCCGCCGGCCCGGCGCAGTCGCCGTCTGGCCGGGGCCGAAATGTCGTGGCCGATGACCTCAAAGCCATGCCCGATCAGGGTCTCGGCCATCAGCCCCCCCATGATGCCCAGCCCGATCATGCCGATTTTGCGCGCAGGCGTTTCAGATGTCATGACACGACGCATGGGGTTTGCAGGACTTCCTTAGCCTTTGATCTCTGGCAGAACCAGCGGACCCGTGCCAGCCCATCGATCCAGATAGAGGTAAATCACGGGGGTGATGTACAGCGTGATGACCTGAGAAAACAGCAGCCCACCAACCACCGCCACACCCAGGGGCATGCGCAACTCCGCGCCGGCTCCCAAACCCAGGGCGATGGGCAGGGCGCCCATCAGGGCGGCAAACGTCGTCATCAGAATCGGGCGAAACCGCAGCACACAGGCCTGTCGAATCGCCTGCTCCGGGCTCATGCCCTGTTCGCGTTGGGCCACCAGGGCAAAGTCGATCATCATGATGGCATTCTTTTTGACGATGCCGATCAACATCAATATGCCGATGGTGGCGATCAGCGTCAACTCAATCTTGAAGAACCACAAAAAGATCAGCGCACCGACCGCCGCCGATGGCAAACCCGCCAGAATGGTGATGGGGTGTATATAACTCTCATAAAGCACCCCCAACAAGACATAGATCACAGCCAGCGCCACCAATATCAAGATGAGTTGACTGTTCTGTGAGCCTTTGAACACCGCCGCATCGCCCCCATAGGAAGTGATGATGGAGGCCGGGAAGCGCAGTTGCTGGCCGAACTGCTCGATCTTGCCCGTGGCCTCGCCCAGCGCCACGCCGGGGGCCAGGTTGAACGAGACGGTCACCGACTGCAATTGGCCCTGGTGGTTGACTGCCGTGGGGCCTACGGTGCGATTGATTTTGACCAGGGTGGACAGCGGTACCACCTGTTGCGTGGTGCGCGAACGGACATAGATCTGGTTGATGGCGTCCTCGAACTGACGGAATTCGCCCGGGGCTTCCATGATCACCAGATAGCTGTTGGCCGGGGTGAAGATGGTCGAGACTTGTCTGTCGCCAAAGGCGTTATAGAGCGCGTTGCGCAGGTCCTGAATGGAGACCCCCATGGCGCCGGCCTTGTCGCGGTCGAATTGAACATTGGCCTGCAATCCCCGCAACTGAGTGTCGCTGGTGACGTCACGGAAAGCCTCATCGGCGCGCATTTTATTGATGAGCTGCGATGACCACTCGGTCAAGGCGTCTGCACTGACGCTTTGCATCACGTACTGGTAGCGGCTTTTAGTGACTTTGCCACCCAGGTTCAGGTTCTGTACCGGACGCATGAACACATTGAATCCGGGGTAGCGCAGTTTCTGGCGCAAAGATTCAATGACCTTTTGAATTTTTTCCCGTTCGGCTTGCGGTTTGAGCACGATGAACATGCGACCGTTGTTGAGTTGTTGCGGGTTGTTCGGCGGCGAACCCACGAAGGAGGATACATAAGCCACATTGGGGTCTTGGCGCACGATCTCCGCTGCCCGGGCCTGCAAGCGGGTCATTTCTTCAAACGAAATGTCCTCAGAAGCCTCGGTGATGGCTTGAATTTGGCCCAAATCTTCTTCCGGGAAAAAGCCTTTCGGGCTGATCATGGTCAGCCAGACGGTCAGCCCAAAAGTCAAGAAGGCCAGGCCCAGCACCCAACGCCGGTGGCGCAGGGCGATGTCCAGGGTTTCGGCATAGGTGTCCAGCACAGCTTTGAACCCGCGCTCGAACAAGCGGCCAAACTGGTTTTCATGCTGGTGATCGGTGTTGGCGGCAGTCAGGAAGCGGCTGCACAGCATGGGCACCAGGGTCAGCGAAACCAGGGCCGAGACCAGCACCGAAAGCCCGACCACCACGGCAAATTCATGGAACAACAGACCTATCACGCCCGGCATGAAGAAGATGGGGATGAAAACCGCCACCAGCGAGACCGAGATCGAGAAAATGGTGAAGGCCATTTCTTTCGAGCCCTTGAGCGCCGCCTCCAGAGGGGCCATCCCCTCCTCGATGTGACGCATGATGTTCTCCAGCATCACAATGGCGTCGTCCACCACCAGGCCCACCGCCAGGGTGATGCCCATGAGCGAAATATTGTCCAGGCTGTATCCCAAGGGGTAAAGCAGGGCCACGGCACCGATCAGCGACACGGGCAGACTGAGCGTGGGGATGATGGTGGCCACCACATGGCGAATGAACACCAGGATGACCATAATCACCAGGGCCATGGTCAGGGCCAAAGAAATCTTGATGTCGTGGATGGCCTCCCGGATCGAGACAGAGCGGTCGTTCAGCGTGAGCAATTGCACCGAAGCCGGCAATTGGGCCTGAAACACGGGGATCAGGGCACGAATCTGGTCGATCACTTCGACGGTGTTGGCGTTGGGCTGGCGTTGCACCGAAAGGATGATCGAGCGGTCGCCGTTGTAGCTGGCGGCCGTTCGCACCGACTCGTAACTTTCTTCCACTTCAGCCACATCGCCCACGCGGATGATGACGCCGTTTCGGTTGGTGACGATCAGCTGGGCAAAGTCTTGTGCCCTGTAGAGTTGTTTATTGACATTGATGGTCAGCAGTTGCTTGGGGCCATCGAGTATGCCCACCGGGGTGTTGGAGTTGCCTGAATTGATGGCCGTCATCACGTCGTCCATGGTCAGGTTGTGCGAGGCCAGAGATTGCGGGTTGGCGCGGACCCGGATGGCGTATTTCTTTTGCCCGTTCACGTTCACCAGCGCCACGCCATTGATGGTCGAGATGGTGGGGGCGATCAGGCTTTCGGCAAAGTCATTGAGCTCTGACAGATTGAGCGAAGGCGAACTCAGCGCCACAAACAAGACCGGTGCGTCGGCCGGATTGACTTTGCGGTAAGACGGGGGCGTGGTCATCTCGACCGGCAGCAGGCGTTGGGCGCGCAACAATGCCGCCTGCACGTCTACAGCCACCAGGTCTATGTTTTTGTCTGAATTGAATTCCAGAGTGATGCTGGTGGCGCCCAGAATGCTGGTCGAGCTGATGACGCTGATGCCGTCGATGGTGGAAAACTGTTTTTCCAGCGGCAGGGCCACCGATGCCGCCATGGTTTCGGGGCTGGCGCCCGGAAACTGGGCCGTGACGCTGATGACGGGCGTGTTGTAACTGGGCAGTGCCGCGATGGGCAATTGAAGGTAAGCCAGCCAACCGGCCACCACACAAGACACACTGAGCAGCACGGTCATGACCGGCCGCTGGATGCACAACTGGGGCAGATTCATTTTTTCTCGCCCGCAGGAGTCATGATCCGGACCTTCCCGCCGGGGCGCAGGTTTTGGCGACCGTCGAGAACGATGCGATCATCCGCCGTGATGCCGGTCACCACCAGGGTCTTTTTGAAGGCATAGACATCCTTGATGGGCTGGGGTTTGACCGTGTTGTCCTCGCCCACGACATATACAAAACGCCCATTGACCGTGGTCACCACCGCTTCCGGGGGGATCACCAACGCGTCTTTGAGCACGCCCAGGGCTGCACTGACCTGGACAAATTGACCCGGCCAAAGATCGCCCTTGGGGTTGGCGAAGCTGGCCTTGACCCGGATGGTGCCGCTGGCCGCGTCTATGGCGTTATCCAGAAAGTACATGTCGCCCTCCAGAGTGAGCCCGGTGGCGGGGACAGTGGCCTTGACCTTGGCTTTCTGGTCTGATGTGTGGCTGGCTTTCAGGCGCGCGTACTGACTCTCAGGCAGGCTGAACTGGATCGCAATCGGGTCCACCTGGGTGATGGTGACCAAGCCGGCGGTGGCGGGTTGAACCAGACTGCCGGGAAACACATTGATGGCACCGGTGCGGCCCGAGATGGGGGCCTTGATGGTGTTGTACCCCAGGGCCACCTCGGCGGCTGCCAGGGCGGCTTCATCGGATTTGACCAGAGCCCATTGGGCCTCGCGCTGGGCCGTCGTGGTGTCCAGAGCGCCTTGCGAAATGAAATTTTGCGCCCGCAATTCCCGTGAGCGATTCCATTGCCGGTCTTGGTCGACTGCCAGCGCCCGGTCCCGGGCCAGAGTGGCCCGCAGTTTTTCGATATTGGCCAGGTCATTGCGGTCATCGAGCAAGAACATGGGCTGGCCTTGCTGGACCACCTGGCCTTCCTTGATCAGGACCTCGCGCACCAGATTGGAAACCTGGCTGCGCACCTCGACCACTTTCAGCGGGGTCACGCTGCCATTGATTTCGACCACCACGGGGGTGTCGGCCACCTTGGCCTGAATCACCGTCACGGCTTGTTCGCCGGGGCCGCTGCGGCCCTTGGCTTCTTCTGTTTGGGAAACACGCCAGTAGATTGAAGCGGACAATCCACCCAGCACTGCCAGCGACAAAATCCACCGGCCTGGGTTTTTGATGTTCATGGTTTCCTTTCGAGACGCGCTCATCGGGCAGATATTTCTAAAACTTTCCAATGCTACCCGCAAAGAGTGGCTTTGACATCATGTCAATCACTGAAAAACCCCGCCAAAACCCAAGGTTTAGATACTGATCGAATGTAAATATATGTATAGGGGTGCCGGCGGGTCGCCTTCAGTCGCGTGCGACCGGCCAGGGGCTTGTCCATGACGGCGCGAGAGGGTTATTCCGCATGTTGATGATTGACCGATCAGTTAGATTGACCCCTTCAAAGGAGATTTTCATGGGTCATATGGGGGCGGAATACTCGCGGGGCATGACGTTGGTGAGCCATTTGCCCAATCAGGATCGGCCGGCCTTCAAGATGGCTTTGCATGAGCACCAGGGGCGTTGGTATTTGTACTGCGCCCACTTTTGGCACAGCGGCTGGTCGATCACCGATGTCACCGACCCGACACAGCCCCGGTTTGTGAGGTTCATGGATGGCCCGCCCAACACCTGGACTTTGCAGGTTCAGGTGGCTGACGGCCTGATGATTACCTCGATGGAGCGTATTCCTCCGGGCTGGGGCGGCGACCCTGAGGGGCCGTATGGCGAGGGTTTTTACATTTGGGGGCTGGCTGACCCCGAAAACCCGCGTTTGTTGGGGCATTACAAAACGGGCGGGGGCGGCACCCACAGAAATTTCTACGACGGTGGCCGCTATGTGCACGCCACGGCCTTGCCCGAAGGCTACGACGGTCACATCTATGTGGTGGTGGACATCAGCGAACCCGCCCATCCGGTGGAGGTGTCCCGTTGGTGGCGCCCCGGTCAGTGGTTGGCCGGCGGTGAGCCCGGGGTGCCTTTTGGCACCTTGCTGCATGGCGGGGCTTTTGTCAAAGGCGATCGGGCTTACCTGCCCTATAGCGCAGGGGGGTTTGTCATTCTGGACATCTCCGACATCCGCCATCCCACCCTGGTGAGTGACTTGCCATTCTCGCCACCGTTTCAAGCCTATATCGCGGTGCACAGTGCCATTCCATTGCTCGGGCGCCCTTTGGTGATCGTGAATTCAGAGGCCATCGCTGAGCAAGGCGATGAAGATCTGGGTTATGCGGGCATTGTGGACATCTCGAATGAGAAGTCACCACGCCTGATCTCTTTGTT
>JBEAZY010000058.1:0-12155 GCA_041159205.1 Pseudomonadota bacterium | reverse complement strand
AGGTGGTGACCATGACGCTGGTCGGCTTGGCCACACCGATGGCGTAAGACACCTGTACCTGGCAGCGCGCGGCCAGTCCGGCAGCCACCACGTTCTTGGCGACATAGCGCGCCGCATAGGCAGCCGAGCGGTCAACCTTGGAGGGGTCCTTGCCGGAGAAGGCGCCGCCGCCGTGGGGCGCCGAGCCGCCGTAGCTGTCGACGATGATCTTGCGCCCGGTCAGGCCGCAGTCGCCCTGCGGGCCGCCCACCACAAAGCGACCGGTCGGGTTGATGAGGTACTTGGTGTCGGCGGTCAGCCATTCTTTGGGCAGCACCGGCTTGATGATTTCTTCGCGCACGGCTTCGTAAAAAGCGTCGGTCATGCGGTTGCCCAGGCTCATTTCGGGGGCGTGCTGGGTCGACAGCACCACGGTGTCGATGCTGTGCGGCTTGCCGTCGACATAGCGCAGGGTGACCTGGCTCTTGGCGTCGGGGCGCAAAAACGGCAAGCGCCCGTCTTTGCGCAGCATGGCCTGGCGCTCGACCAGGCGGTGCGCGTAATAAATAGCGGCGGGCATCAGGTCGGGGGTTTCGTCGCAGGCGTAGCCGAACATCAGGCCCTGGTCGCCGGCGCCGGTGTTGAGGTGGTCGTCAGACGCATGGTCCACACCTTGGGCGATGTCATTCGACTGCTTGTCATAGCAGACCATGACCGCGCAGCCTTTGTAATCGATGCCATATTCGGTGTTGTCATAGCCGATGCGGCGGATGGTGTCGCGCGCGACCTGGATGTAGTCCACATGGGCATTGGTCGTGATTTCTCCGGCCAGCACCACCAGGCCGGTGTTGCACAAAGTTTCAGCGGCCACGCGGCTGAGCGGGTCCTGCTGGAAAATCGCGTCCAGAATGGCGTCCGAGATCTGGTCGGCGACCTTGTCGGGGTGCCCTTCGGAAACGGACTCAGAAGTGAAAAGATAGTCGTTCGCCATGTTGAAAACTCCAGAATGTGTGGTTGGCGCGTTGCCAATCCATGGAGAATTTGGCGAACGCTTTAGCAGTGGGTGCCCAAGCACCGCCGGGTCGCCCCGGGTGTCGCCCTGCAAGTTGCTTCATTAACTCAGCGACAATGCAGATTGTAGCCAAATTGAATTTCCTTCTCAGATGATCGTTTTGTTTCGGCTCTTGGGGCGGTTGCCGCTGGTCTGGATGCAAGCCTTGGGGGCGATGCTGGGCTGGGTCGCGTGGCTGGGTTCCAGCGACTACCGGCGGCAGTTCCGGCACCAGGTGGCCCTGTCCGGTGTGGACCCGCAGCGTGCCCGGGCGGCCATTGCCGCGGCGGGTCGCATGATGGCCGAGTTGCCCTGGGTCTGGGGTCGCCCCTTGTCAGTGGGGCTCACTGAACGCATCGATTGGGAAGGGGAAGAGCACCTGATTGCTGGTTTCCGGGCCGGCCGGGGCGTCATCGTCATGTCCCCCCATCTGGGCAGCTGGGAGGTCGGGGCACAGGCCCTGGCCGAGCGCCATGGCGGGCAAAACGGCGACTGGGTGGTGTTGTTCAGGCCGGCCCGCAAGGCCTGGCTGCAGACTTTGGTGGCGCAGTCGCGCGAGCGCGGCCACATCCGGGCCGTCCCCACCACCCTGGCGGGGGTGCGCAGCCTGGTGCGGGCTTTGCGCAGCGGTGCCGGCACGGCCATCCTGCCCGATCAGGTGCCGCCGATGGGACAGGGCGTGTGGGCGCCTTTTTGGGGGCAACCCGCTTACACCATGTCGCTCTTGCCCAGGCTGGTCCAGCAGACCGGTGCTTGTGTCTTGTTATCTTGGTGCGAAAGACTGCCGCGTGGCCGTTTCAAGGTGCATCTGCACCCTTGGCAGTGTGAGCTGATGTCTGACCCCAATGCCTCGGCAGAAGAGCTGGCCACACAAATGAATCGGGCGGTCGAATCTTTGGTGCGGGCCCACCCCGAACAGTATTTGTGGGGCTACGAGCGCCACAAAACCCCGCGTGGGGGCGACTGAGATGCGACTGTGGCCCGATGCCCTCATGCGCGCGCTGGGTGTCTTGCCCTTGCCCCTTTTGCGCGGGTTCGGGGCACTGCTGGGCAGGCTCTTGTATTTAGGGGTCCCCTCCCGGCGTCGTGTGGTCGAAGTGAATTTGCGCTTGTGTTTTCCCGACTGGCCCACGGCCAGACGGCGTGAGGTGGCGCGACAGGTGTTCATTCATTTCGCCCAAGCCTGGCTCGATCGCGGTTGGCTCTGGCATGCCCCCCGCCCGGTCCTGAGCCGGCGCCTGCATTTGCATGACCCCAATGGGGTGCTGCAGCAAGCCGTGCCCACGGTGTGGTTCGCCCCGCATTTTGTCGGCCTCGACGCCGGCTGGACGCGCTTGGCCCTCGAACCGGGCCTGCGCCTGGCCACCATTTACACGCAACAATCCAGCCCGGCGGCCGACCGGTGGGTCAAACAGGGGCGCTCGCGCTGGGGCCAGGTCACGTTGTACGCCCGCATTGATGGCGTCAAGCAATTGATCAAATCACTGCGCGACGGGGTGGGCTTGTACTTGCTGCCCGACATGAATTTTGGTGCCGAAGAATCGGTGTTTGTCCCCTTCTACGGTCAGCCCGCAGCCACGGTGCCCTCATTGCCGCGCTTTGCCCGGCTGGCCCAGGCCCGCGTCGTGCCGGTGCTCACCCGCATGACCGATGAAGGCTACGACGTGCATGTGCTGGAGCCCTGGGCCGATTACCCGGGCGAAGATGCGGTGGCCGACACCGCGCTCATGAACTTGCGCCTGCAGGAATGGATAGACGCCATGCCCGCTCAATATTTTTGGGTGCACCAGCGCTTCAAAAGCCGCCCCGAGGGCATGCCCCCGGTTTACGACTGAAGAAACCGGGCGATGTGCGTCGTCACCACCCCGGGCTGTTCATGCACCAGCCAATGGCTGGCTTGTGCCAGGCGTTCAACATGCAAGCGCGGGATCTGGTCTTCCAGCCCGTCGAGCAGGGCGGGCAGCAAAGCCCGGTCGCGCATGCCCCATAAGACCAATGTGGGCACGTCGATGCGCCACATCGATGCCGGCAATTCGACCCCGTCCGCGCCCGCATCACCCTGGCGTGCCGGGCGCAGGGGCGAGGCGCGGTAGTAGTTCAAGCCCCCGTTCAGACCCATCGTCCACACCTGCAGGTAGCGTTCCCGCATCGCCGCGTCGAGCCAGCGCGGTGGCACATCCGGGGTGCCTTCATCCGCAAAGAATCCCCACAAGCGACTGAAGTTGTTTTCGCTCAACAAGGCCTCGGCGTCGGGCCGGATCAGAAAATTCATATAGGCACTGGCGGCCTGCTGCGCCGGGTTGTGCCGCAATTCACGCCAGAAGGTGCCCGGGTGCGGCGAGTTCAGAATGACCAGACGCGCCATGCGCCCGGGGTGCTGGTTGGCCACAGACCAGGCCACGGCGCCGCCCCAATCGTGCGCCACCAAAGCCGCCAGCGGCTGCGTACCGGCCTCGACCGAGATCAGGGCACACACATCTTGCACCAGGTGCTTGGCCCGGTACATGGCCACGTCAGCGGGCGAGCTGGAGTCGGCAAAACCGCGCAAATGGGGGGCCACGCAACGGTAGCCGCCATGCTCGGGCCGCGAGAAATGGGCCAGCAATTCATCCCAGGCGAAGGCGGCCTCGGGGAATCCGTGCAAAAAGACCAGCACGGGCCGGCCGGGGTCGCCACTGACCCGGCACGACAGTTCTATGCCGTGGGGCAATCGGTGGCGCAGGGTATGGATCATGGGCTGGGGTGTGTCCAATTCCACAGCAACAGGGCGGTTTTGTCCACCCCCTGTTTTTTCAGTGCCGAAAACAAGGCCACCTGACCGCCACCGGCTTGAAGCTTGGCGATAGACAGGGCCTTGGCCCCCTCGCTGCGGGTCAGCTTGTCGGCCTTGGTCAGCAGCACCAGAAACTTCAGGCCTTCTTCGACCCGGGGCCGGATCACTTCCAGCAGCACTTCGTCGAGTTCGGTCAAGCCGTGGCGCGGGTCGCACAACAGCACGATGCCGCGCAAATTGGGGCGCGAGACCAGATAGTTGGCCATCACCTGCTGCCAGCGGATTTTGTCTTGCTTGGGCACGGCGGCATAGCCATACCCGGGCAAGTCGGCCAGCACCGCATCGGTTTGACCGCCACGGCCCAGGGCAAACAGGTTGATGTGCTGGGTTCGACCCGGGGTTTTGGAGGCAAAGGCCAGGCGCTTTTGCTGGGTCAGGGTGTTGATGCAAGTGGATTTGCCGGCATTCGAGCGGCCCACAAAAGCAATTTCGGGGTGCTCGTGCGCGGGCAGATGATGCAACTGCGCGGCCGTGGTCAGGAAGCGTGCCGTGTGCATCCACCCCATGGCGGCTTTGGCTTGTTCAAGTTCGTCCACAGGGGGTGCGGCAGGGGCCAGAGGTTCGGACATGGTGGACTTGAATGGGTCGGGTGTAGGCCTGCCTTCAGGCAGGGTGGTCGGGACATTGTAGAATCAGTGCATTGATTAAACCCCATCTCCTGGTCATGAAGACGTTCGCCTCTTTTGTTCTCTCGGCCTTTTGCCTGGCTGCCCCCGCATTCGCCTCTGACGCCCCCAAGGCGGCCAAGCCCGATTTGGCGGCTGGCGAAGCCAAATACACCGCCATGTGCGCGGCCTGCCACGGTGCCGACGGCAACTCGGGCTCTCCCGAGAACCCCAAGCTGGCCGGTCAGCACCCTGAATACCTGGCCAAACAACTGGCCGAGTTCAAATCGGGCAAGCGCGCCAACGCCATCATGGGTGGCATGGCCGGGGCCCTGAGCGATGAGGACATGAAAAACGTCGCCACCTGGCTCTCGACCCAGAAGGCCAAACCCGGGTTTGCCAAAGACAAAGACACCGTGGCCCTGGGTGAACGCATCTACCGTGGCGGCATCGCCGATCGCCAGATCGCCGCCTGTGCCGGTTGCCACAGCCCGACCGGTGCCGGCATTCCGTCCCAGTACCCCCGACTGAGCGGCCAACACGCCCAGTACAACGCGGCCCAACTCACCGCCTTCCGCGATGGCGTGCGCAAAAACAGCCTGCAGATGACCCAGATTGCGGCCAAGCTCAATGACCGCGAAATCAAGGCCGTGGCCGACTACATGGCCGGCCTGCGCTGATTCCCCCTCAGCCCGTGTGACTGACCCGCCCGCGTGGCGGGTTTTTTAATGCCTGGTGCCATAATCCAAAAGCATCCATCTGAGGTATCTATGCTGATTCGCACCCATCTAGACGGTTTTATTCACGACACCCCCAGCGAAATCACCTCGCCGGCGATATACCTACAACGTCGCCGTTTCATCGCCCGCATGGCCTCGGGGGCGGCCGGTTTGGCCTTGGCCGCCTGGGCCCAACGCGATGCCCGGGCCAGTGTGCACCGCCCCGGCAAACTCGCCGCGCTCGATGCGCTGCCCTCGACGGTCAGCGGGGCCATGGTCATGGACAAGGTCACGCCTTATGCCGATGCCAGTACCTACAACAACTATTACGAGTTCGGCACCGACAAATCCGACCCGGCACGCAACGCCCATACCTTGGTGACCAGCCCCTGGACCGTGCAAATTGAGGGCCTGGTCAAAAAGCCCGGCCCCATCGACATGGCCGATCTGCTCAAACTCAGCCCCATGGAAGAGCGCATCTACCGCATGCGCTGTGTCGAAGGCTGGTCCATGGTCATCCCCTGGGTGGGGTATTCGCTCTCGGCACTGATTCGCAAGGTCGAGCCCTTGGGCAGCGCCAAATTTGTGCAATTTGAAACCCTGGCCGACCGCAAGACCATGCCCTTTGTGGGCTCGCGCGTGCTCGATTGGCCCTACGTTGAAGGGCTGCGCATGGACGAAGCCATGCATCCGCTGACTCTGCTGACTTTCGGCATGTATGGCGAGGTCTTGCCCAAGCAAAACGGGGCCCCGATTCGCCTGGTCGTGCCCTGGAAATACGGATTTAAAAACGCCAAAAGCCTGGTGCGCATCCGCTTCGTCGAACAAATGCCCGCCACCGCCTGGAACAAGGCCGCCGCCAACGAATATGGCTTTTATTCCAACGTCAATCCGAATGTCGATCACCCGCGCTGGAGCCAGGCCACCGAGCGCCGCCTGGGCGAAGACGGATTGTTCGCCAAAAAGCGCAAAACCCTGATGTTCAATGGCTACGAGGCCCAGGTCGGCCATCTGTACGCGGGCATGGACCTGAAGAAAAACTATTGAGTGTCAGCCCTGACCGTTCGTGCCTGCTTGCGTCACCCATGGGCCAAGCCTGTGATGGCGGCGCTGTGGCTGTGGCCCCTGGCTTATTTGATCTGGGGGGCGGCCCGCGATGCCTTGGGGCCCAACCCGGCCGAAACCCTGATCCGCTCCTCCGGTGAGATGGCCCTGCGCATGATGTGCGTGGCGCTGGCTGTCACCCCACTGCGCATCCTCAGTGGCTGGCCCGAATGGGCCCGATTTCGCCGCCTGTTAGGCCTGCTGGCCTTCACTTACGCCCTATTTCATTTGCTTTGCTACAGCTGGCTCGACATGGGCCTGGACCTGGCCGACATCGCGCGCGACATCGCCAAGCGCCCCTTTATCCTGGTGGGTATGCTGACTTTCGTGCTGCTGCTGGCACTGGCCCTCACTTCTTTCAATGCGGCCATGCGTTGGATGGGCGCCAGGCGTTGGCAAGCGCTGCACCGCTTGGTGTACGGGGCGGCCTTGCTCGCGTTGCTGCACTTTTACTGGATGCGATCGGGCAAAAACAATTTTGCCGATGTGGCGCTGTACGGTGGCATCGTCGTCGCCCTCCTGGGCTGGCGCCTGGGTCGGCGCTGGCAGGGCCGGGTCAGGGCCCGGACGCCGGGTTGAGCCCGGGGGCTTAGAGCAAACGCTCCAGCGCGAAGGTGTCAAACACCGACTCGCGCTCGCGGATCAGGTGGACCTGATCGCCATCCACCAGCACTTCGGCAGCGCGACCCCGGGTGTTGTAATTGCTGGCCATGCTCATGCAATAGGCGCCGGCCGATAACACCGCCAGCACATCGCCGGGCGCGACCGCCAATTCACGGTCGTGCCCCAGCCAGTCGCCGCTCTCGCACACCGGGCCGACCACGTCCATGCACGTCTTGGGGCCTGAACCCTCTCGCACCGGCACGATCTGGTGATAAGCCTGGTACATGGCTGGCCGTGGCAGGTCATTCATGGCGGCATCGACGATGCAAAAGTTTTTTTGCTCGCCGGGTTTCAGGTACAGCACCTCGGTCAGGCAGACGCCGGCGTTGCCCACCAGCGAGCGCCCGGGTTCTACCATCAGCATGCGCTGGCCGTGTCCGCGGGCATCCAGTTTGGCCAGCAACTCGGACCACAACAGGTCGGCCGGTGGTGGCTGATCGCCCTGGTAGTCGATCCCCAGGCCGCCCCCAAAATCGATGTGGTGCAGGGCGATGCCATCTGCCTCGATGGCTTCCACCAGATCCAGCATCCGGTCCATGGCATCCAGATAGGGCCCGGTCTGTGTGATCTGAGACCCGATGTGGCAATCGATGCCGACCACCTTCAGGCCCGGCATGGCGGCGGCAGTGCGGTAGGCGTTCAGGGTGGCCTCGTGCGCGATGCCGAATTTATTGCCCTTGAGCCCGGTGGAAATATAGGGGTGGGTCTTGGGGTCTACGTTCGGGTTGACGCGGATGCTGACGGGGGCGGTGACGCCCAGTTCGCGCGCCACCGCGTCGAGCACACCCAGCTCAGACTCACTCTCGACATTGAAACAGGCGATGCCGGCCTTCAGGGCTTGACGCATCTCGGCCCGGGTTTTGCCGACACCGGAAAAAATCACCTTGGCCGGATCGCCCCCGGCGGCCAGCACGCGCGACAACTCGCCGCCTGAGACGATGTCAAACCCGCACCCGGCTTGGGCGAAAAGCTGCAAAATCGCCAGCGAACTGTTCGCCTTCATGGCGTAGTGGATGCGGTGCGGCCGACCGGCAAAGCCTCGCTGGTAGTTGGCCAGGGCGTTCAGCATGGCGGCTTTCGAGTACACAAACAAAGGCGTGCCGTGCGTTTGCGCCAACTGGTTCAAGCTGACTTGCTCTAGGTGCAACTCTGGCCCGACGCGATGCAGCTCGGAGCCCTGGGGAAGTGGAAAGGGGTTCATGGTGAGGTCGGGCGTTCGGGGGCCGCTGGCGGGTTGGGGGTGGACGACCCGGGCAGACTGGGCAGCAAGACCTGGGGCAGGGTGGCGCGGTCGCGCGATTCAGGGTCATTGGGCAGGTGCAAAGGCCCTTTTTGGCCGCAGCCCGCGCAGGCAGTGACCATGCCCAAGGCAAGGGCGGCCCGCTTGAATAGAATTTGACTCCGCATCTGCAAATTCTAAGCCGCCTGACATGACCGATCTCGAATACCTCAATCTGGCCGAACAATTGTTGCACCGTCTGGAAGCGCAATGCGACCAGCTCAACGAAGACAGCGACGCCGACATCGACAACCAGAGGGTGGGCGGCATGGTCACCATGGTCTTTGCGGACCGCAGCCAAATCGTGGTCAATCTGCAAAAGCCCTTGCAAGAAGTGTGGCTGGCCACACGGCTGGGTGGCTACCATTACCGGTTTAACGGTGGGCAATGGGCCGACACCAAGGGGGGGCCTGATTTTTGGTCGCGCCTCAGTCAAGACGCCAGTACACACGCCGGCCTGCCCCTCACCTTCACCCCCTGAGGCGGCCCGCCCCGGCGGCGTCAATTGCGAAACAGATCCAGAATGCGTTTTTTCTCGTCGGCGGGGGGCATGTCGCGCTCGCTCTCTTTGCCCCCGCCCACGCCCAGCGACACCACCCCAGAGTCGCGCACATACTCTTTGTAATACCACTCACCGCCGACAAAGACCACGCCATCCGGGGCCGCCATCTGCGTCACCGGCACCCCTTTGAGGGCCTGCTGCATGAACTGAATCCAAACCGGCAGGCTCAAACCACCGCCTGTTTCGCGGTCGCCCAATTTGCGCGGGGTGTCGTAGCCGATCCAGGTCACAGCCGCCAGCGAGGACGTGTAGCCGGCAAACCAGGCGTCCATGGCATCGTTGGTGGTGCCGGTTTTGCCGTAAAGGTCAGGGCGTTGCAGCGTGGCCTGGGCCCGCGCCGCCGTGCCTGAACGGGTCACTTCTTGCAGCAACTGACTCATCATGAATGCATTGCGTGCGTCGATGGCGCGCTGGCCATCGTCTTGTTCGATGGGGGTGAACTGGTGCAGCAATTTGCCGGTGTTGTCGGTGACCTTGGTGATCAGATAAGGGTTGACGCGAAATCCACCGTTGGCGAACACCGAATAACCGACCGCCATTTGCAGGGGCGTCACCGAACCGGCCCCCAAGGCCATCGTCAGGTACGGCGGATGGCGCTCGGCGTCGAAGCCGAACTGGGTCACCCATTGCTGGGCGTTTTTGGCGCCCACCGATTGCAAGACCCGGATCGACACCATGTTTTTCGATTTCGCCAGGGCGGTGCGCATGGTCATCGGGCCATCGAATTTCCCGTCGTAATTTTTCGGCTCCCAGGCATGGCTGCCGGTGACACTGGCATCAAAAAAGAGCGGCGAGTCATTGATGATCGTGCTGGGCGTGAAGCCCTTTTCCAGGGCCGCCGAATAAATGAAAGGCTTGAACGCCGAGCCGGGTTGTCGCCAGGCCTGCGTCACATGATTGAATTTATTCTTGTAAAAATCAAACCCGCCCACCAAAGCCCGAATCGACCCGTCGCGCGGGTCCAGCGCCACAAAAGCCCCTTCCACTTCCGGCAATTGAGTGATGTCATAGTGGCCTTTGGGCGACTTCAAAATGCGCACCAGGGCGCCGGGGCGCAGCTTGATGTTGGGCGGGGCATTGTCGGCCAGACCCGATTGCACAGGCTTGAGGCCCTCGCCGGTGATCTCAATGAATTCGCTGTTGTGGCGGGCGACCACCACTTTTTTGGGGCTCACCTCGGTCACCACCGCCGCCAATAAATCGCCCTTGTCGCCTTGGTCGATCAGGGCATCGTCGATCAGATCCTCACGCTCTGCCGGGTTGGCAGGCAAGTTCAAAAACTTTTCCGGACCCCGGTAGTGCTGCCTTTGCTCATAGTCGAGGATGCCCCGGCGCAGGGCCAGATAGGCCGCTTCCTGTTCGTCGGCGCGCACCGTGGTGTGCACTTGCAGGCCACGGGTGTAAATGTCGGTCCCGTACTGGGCAAACATCAGCTGGCGCACCATCTCGGCCACGAATTCGGCATGGGTTTGTTGGGCATGGGCCGTGCTGCGCAACCGCAAAGGTTCGTTGCGCGCGGCCAGCGCCTGGGCTTTGGTGATGTAGCCGTTGTCCAGCATGCGGTCGATGATGTAGAGCTGACGCACGCGGGCCCGCTTGGGGTTGCTGACCGGGTTGTAGGCCGAGGGCGCTTTGGGCAAACCGGCCAGCATGGCCGCTTCCGCGATGCTCAACTCTTTCAGCGGCTTGCCGAAATAGGTCTCGGCGGCCGAGGCGAACCCGTACGCGCGTTGGCCCAGATAAATCTGATTCAGATAAATCTCAAAGATCTGGTCTTTGCTCAGCAAGTGTTCCAGCTTGAGGGTGAGCAAGATCTCATAGATCTTGCGGGTGAAGGTTTTTTCCGAAGAGAGATAGACGTTGCGAGCCACCTGCATGGTGATGGTCGACGCCCCCTGGCTCTTGGCACGGCCCAGGTTGGCCAGGCTGGCGCGCAATAAACCGATGTAATCGACCCCGCCGTGCTGATAAAAACGCGCGTCCTCTATGGCCAACACCGCGTCCTTCATCACTTGCGGGATTTCTTTGAAGGGAACGAAGTTGCGCCGTTCTTCGCCAAATTCACCAATTTGCTTGCCGTCGGCAGAAAAGATCCGCATCGACAGCTTGGGCCGGTAATCGCCCATCTCCGAGACATCGGGCAATTGCGGGTAGGCCATGGCCAAGGCCACGGCCACCAAGGCCGCCAGACCCAGCGCTGCCGCCACCAGCAAACCCACGGCCCATGCCAGGGCCTTCCAGATCAACGGCCCGAGACCGGGTTCGTGATCCGAAAACTTGTTTTTTGGGGGGGTACTGGCCATGGCTCAGGGGGGTGAATGTTGGCGAGGTGAAGGGGCGGCGCGCGTGAAAACTAACAGACTTGGCTTGTTCGATGAACGGGGGCCGTGATGGAATCGAATTCTAACTTTCATTGCCTTGTGCCATGGCCATTGATTTTGACCCCTTCGAATCACCGACCGCCCCTGCGGTGCCCGTGCTGTGCCTGCTCTGCGCCGGTCCCGGTTGGGCTTTGGGCTGGGCCGGTCAAGACCGGGCCTTGGCGGTGCACGCCTGGGAGTCAGGTCAGCCACCGCTCGAGTGCCCGCTCGGTCTTTGGATCGATGCCATGCAGTTGGCCCTGCGCGAGCACTTGGGCCCCAGCCCCGCCTTGCAATGGTGCTGGGCCCCCTTGCCCAAGGCGCTGCGTCCCGCCTGGTGGCCCGATGCCCTGCGTCGCCAGCGCCCCTGCCGGGAATGGGCCGTGCGCGAAGGGTTAACCTGGGCGGGCGCTCGCCGCATCGCCCCTGCCAGCGACTTGGCCTCCCTCTGGGGGGCGCTGGCAGGCCCGGTGCCGCAGGTCACGCCTGTCCGGGCTTGGTTTGCAGCGATGACGCGCCACCCCGGTGCCTGCGCGGCAGCCTCGCTATGGGCCTGCTTCAGCCTGCACCTGGCCTTGCAGTGGGGCGTGCAACCTTGGCTGGAAGATCGCCGCACCCTGGCTTGGGCTCAGTGGGCGCAAGAGCGCAACGCCGAGATACAACGCCTCGATCGCGAGCGTGAACAGGCCCGCCACGATGAGCAAACCGCCCGCATCCAGCGTTGGGTGCAGGCCCAGGCCCGCGCCCGCGCGCCTCTTGAGGCCCTCGCTGAACTGTTGCGCACATCGGCCACCCTGGCCCAAGCCCAGTTTTGGAGCGGTTTGCGCTATGCCGATGGGGCCTGGACGGTGCAGGGCATGGCCGGGCACGAGGTCGAGCTCAGCCCATGGCTGGGTCGCCCGGGCGCGCAGGCCTTGCCCCAGGTCTTGCAGTCAGAGCCGGCCAGTTGGCCACCCGCGCCCGACTGGGGCTGGCCCGCATGGCGCTTCGAGTGGCGTTT
>JBEAZY010000057.1:0-27632 GCA_041159205.1 Pseudomonadota bacterium | reverse complement strand
TGCATGTCGTACCAGTTCTTGATGAAGTCGCACAAAATGCCGCCATGGTGGCTGAGATCGCGATAGAAATCGGATGCGCCTTCCCAAATACAGATGGCAGCCAGGTGCGGCGGTTGTTGCGCGGCCACCTGCCACTGGTTCATGCCGTAATAAGAGATGCCGTTCAGGCCGACCTTGCCGTTGGACCACCCCTGCACCCCTGCCCATTCGATGCAGTCGTACATGTCGCGTGTTTCCTGGGGGCTCCACAGCGCCATATAGCCGGGCGATGCCCCCGCACCGCGCGAATCCACGCGGACCACGGCATAGCCGTGAGGCACCCATTTTTCCGGGTCCACCACTTCCCAGTTCTGGTACTTGTTGGTGGAACCTGCGGTCACATCGGGGTGCTTTTCGGCCATGATGTTCCAGGCCGTTTTGTAACCGTCTTGAAAGGCCAACCCTTTTCCATAAGGGCCGTGGCTCAAAATCACCGGGTAGTGGCCCGATTTGACGGGACGGTACACATCGGCATACAGGGTATGGCCGTCACGGACCTGGATCGGGACATTCCAATCGATGCGCATGCCATCGCGCACCTCCGACTTTTGGACATATGACATGGGAAGCTCCAAAAAAACATCGTGCGATGCGAACCATGTTGCATCGCTTATTGATCAACTGCTCCCTTATTTCAAGCCATTGTGTAAGAACAGTCGCCGGGCGTGATTAGCATTTACCCTAGATACATGTCGCGGTGTTGCTTTAATAATTCATTGATCAACAACAAATGCCGGAGCGCCCCGCTTTGGCATGCATCGACAGGAGAACGACATGAATTACCGGGAAATCAGTGAAGTGCGCGATGGCATGCGCATCGATTGGGACATGCCCATTCAGATGGACGACGGTGTGGTGCTGCGCTGCGACATCTTCCGCCCCACCACAGAAGGTCAATACCCGGTCATCCTGACCATGGGCCCCTATGGGAAATGGCTGCATTTTGACGATCTTTACAGCGCGCAGTGGAAAACCATGTGCGAGACCCACCCCGAGGTGCCCACCGACTCGACCAACAAATACCAGGTCTGGGAGGTGGTGGACCCGGAAAAATGGGTGCCCGATGGCTACGTGGTGGTTCGGGTGGACAGCCGGGGGGCAGGCCGCTCGCAGGGCGTGATCGATATCTGGTCGCAACGCGAGGCCAAAGATCTGGCCATATGCGTCGACTGGGCCGGGGTACAACCCTGGTCCAACGGCAAAGTCGGACTGAATGGCATTTCGTACTTCGGTCAGAACCAGTGGCAGTGCGCCGCCATGCAGCCCAAACACCTGGCGGCCATGATCCCCTGGGAGGCCGCCGCCGATTTTTACCGCGACATGGCACACCACGGCGGCATCTTCAACCGTGGCTTTGTGCAAGACTGGTCCAAATCTCAGGTTTACTCGGTGCAGAACGGGCGCGGGACGCGGGGGTTTCGCAGCCGTTTGACCGGCGATTGGGTGTCGGGGCCGGAAACCCTGACCGATGAGGAGTTGGGGGCCAACCGGCGCGATTTTTATCAGGATTGCATCAGCAGGAAACTCGACACCGATGAGTTCTGGCAATCGCGCATGCCCGACTGGTCCAAGGTCAAAACGCCATTTCTTTCAGCGGCGAACTGGGGCGGTCAAGGCTTGCACCCGAGGGGGAATTTTGAAGCTTTCACCCGTTCGGCGGCCTCGCAAAAGTGGCTGGAAGTGCATGGCATCGAGCACTGGACGCACTTCTACACCAACTATGGCCTGGCTTTGCAAAAGAAATTCATGGGTCACTTTCTCAAGGGCGAAAAAACCGGCTGGGACGAGATGCCCAAGGTTTTGCTGCAAGTCCGTCACCCCGGGGAAAAGTTTGTCGAGCGCCACGAAAACGAATGGCCGCTGGCCCGCACCCAATGGACGCGTCAATATTTGAACCTGAATTCGCACACCCTGGACGCCCAAGCCCCCGGCGGTGAAGCATCACTGACTTATGCCGGTTTGGGTGACGGGGTGACACTGATGACGGCGCCTTTGACCGAGCCGACAGAAATCACGGGGCCCATCGCCGCCAAGCTTTGGGTCTCGTCTTCGACGCGCGACGCCGATCTGTTTCTGATCGTGCGTGCCTTTGACCCCAATATGAAGGAAGTGGTGTTCCAGGGGGCCCTCGACCCCAACACACCCATCGCGCAAGGCTGGCTGCGGGTGTCGCACCGCAAACTTGACCCCAAACTCAGCCTGCCTCACCGGCCCTATCACACCCACGATGAAGAGCAGCCGATGACTCCGGGCACGGTCTACGAAGTCGATGTGGAAGTGTGGCCGACATGCATCGTGCTGCCCAAGGGCTATCGCCTGGCGCTGACCATTCGGGGCAAAGACTATGTTTACCCGGGCGGCCCCAGCAAAGGCCTGGAAACCCTGGGCACCCAATGGCATGGCTGCGGCCCCTTTGTGCACAATGACCCGCGTGACCGCCCGGCCGATGTGTTCGGCGGCGACGTCACCCTGCACACAGGTCCGAACCGGCAGGCCTATTTGTTGCTGCCCGTGATCCCCAATAAAAAGTGATGGGGTCAGGCGGCTGTGATGCCGCTCGATGGGACGGCAGCCCTTTTCCAGCCGTCCGGTCGGCGCACCCGGACCCGCCTCCACATCGTCATTGGCCAGCCAAGGAGAGCCCGTATGCGTGAATTTAGAAAACCCCTGCGACGCCGCCTCATGAATATGGCGTGGGCCCTGGGTCTGGCCGTGGCCACCCTGCCCGCCTGGAGCCAAACCGGCTACCCCACCCGCCCCATCAAATTGATCATCCCCTTTCCACCGGGAGGACCTACCGACATCTACGCCCGCCTGTATGCGCAGTCGCTGTCGCAAGTCTTGGGGGTACCCGTGGTGTCCGAAAACAAGGGCGGTGCGGCCGGGGCGATAGGCTCGGCAGATGTGAAGCGCAGCGCCGCAGACGGCTACACCTTGCTCTTTGCCACTGTCTCCACGCACGGGCTTTATAACCTGCTCTCCAGCAAGCCGCAATACGACGCCATCAAGGATTTTTCGCACATCGCAGTCATCGGCGAAGCCCCCA
Organism: Pseudomonadota bacterium; assembly: GCA_041159205.1. Taxonomy (GTDB): domain Bacteria; phylum Pseudomonadota; class Gammaproteobacteria; order Burkholderiales; family Burkholderiaceae_C; genus Limnohabitans. The sequence goes on along the minus strand of JBEAZY010000057.1, from coordinate 24,547 downwards.
TTGCCTTTGCCTTCAATCCCGCCATGCCCCCCACTTTCAAAGAGTTTGTCGAGCTGGTTCGGGCCAACCCGACCAAATACTCTTATGGCTCTTCCGGGGAAGGCACATTTCTGCACTATTCCGGCGAACGGCTGAAGGTCACTTTGGGCCAACTGCCCCTGCAACACATCCCCTACAAAGGAAGCGGTGCCTCTCTGCCTGCCCTCATGGCAGGCGAAATCAGCATGACAGCCGATACGCTCAGCACTGTGATCAATCATCACAAGTCTGGCAAGGTGAGGATCATGGGGATCGCGTCCAACAAGCGCTTTCCCATCGCACCCGAGATTCCAACCGTCAATGAGGCTTTGGGCCTGACCGATTTTCAGATCATGGCCTGGTATGCCATCATGGCCCCGGCGGGCCTGCCGGAAGCGATCGTCCAGAGATTGGCTGTCGCCAACGACAAGGCGCTGAATGACCCGGCCTTGCTGGAAAAAATCACCAACCTGTCCATTCAGGCCACCCCCGGGATCACTGGTGCGCAGGCCACCCAATTCGTGCGCCAGGACATGGAGCGTTTGGCCCCTGTGGTGAAGGCCCTGAACTTTAAATTGGACTGACGCGACTCAGAGGTTTTCCTTCAGAAAAGCCTTCATGTGTCCAATCACCACCTTGAACGTTTTGGGGTTGCGAGGTTCGTACACATCCACATGGTTGGCGTTGGGCAGCACGATCAATTTTTTCGGTTCGTGAGCCAACTGATAAAAACTCTGTGCTTCAGACAACGGGACCATGGTGTCTCTCTCGGCATGGATGAACAAACAGGCCCTGGGTGAAATCAGGTGCACACTTTTCTCGGGCACAAAGACCGTGCACAAGTCATAACTCTCCATGGGATAACCTTCCGGATAGCCTTCTGAGGTTTTATACATGGTGTCAATGGAATCGCGCTCGGCGCGGCCTGAAGGCACCAGTTCGCCATAGGTCACACGCTTGGATTGCCCAGTCAGCACGCGGCGAATCCGATCTTCTTTGAGCTGATCCTCCCAGTCCAACCATTCGCCATAGGTGCGCTTGCTGCGAAATGAGCGTTCGACATTGGCCGGAGAACCGACCGAAATCACACATTTGAAACCCTTGTTCTGGGCCGCCGCCTGAATGGCCACGGTGCCCCCAAAACTGGTGCCGTACAGGGCGATGCGGTTGACATCCACCTCTGGTCTTTGCTGCATATAGATGAGGGCGCTGAGGGTGTCGGCCACCTGCTCCCAGGGGTTATTGCGCAGCCGTATTCCCTCGCTGTCGCCAAAGCCCCGATGAAAAAAATCAAGCGTGTGGTAGCCGGCCTGGGTCAGTTCACGGATATAGGCCGGCATATAGACATCTTTGCGGCCCGAATAGCCGTGCAAGCAAATCACCGCCGGACGTCGCTCACCCTTTTTCATGCCCTTGGCCGGGGTGAAGCGGCCCGAAAGTCGCAAGCCGTCGCTGTAGAAGTGAACGGGTTCAAAGTCTTTGGATTTGGATGCGCTGGCCATGGTGACTCCTGATGAAGGCTGAAAAAATGAGGGGCGGAACCCTCAAGGCGATGAGAGCACGGGCAAGAGCAAGTAAGACTCTTGCCCGGGCCCGCTGAGGACGGTGGTGTGGTCTGCGAACACGGCCGGGTCCCGGTCTTGTGCTGCGTTGTGCAAGATGCGTCCGGGCAGGCCTTCAAACTCAAAATCCTTGCCCATCAACGTCAGGGCCAGGCGGTATCCGGCAGGGAACACCATGCTGGTGGGCCAAATCTCGACATCCAGCGCCACCGGCATATCCGGCTGAAGTGGCCACGCCTCATCATGGGTGTGCCAGGGTCGACCCGGCAGGCTTAATTTCTCATCGGTTTTGCGGTGCGAGGCCCGCAACCACCCGCGTGACACCGGGGTCGGTTCGTGGGCGCCATCGAAGACCACCTCCTGGCCTTGAGGGTCAAATGCGCGCAACACCACAAATAAATCGAGGTCACGGGCCGACGCCGACACCCAAACCCGAAGGCTGAGGGGCCCCATGATTTCCAACTCTTGCGCCAATGGCGGGGTTTCAAAGGTCAGTCCAGGTCCAGCATGCGCATAGCTGGCCTGACCCTGCGTGGGCACTTGCTCGCTCAAGCTCAGGTGGTGCGGGTTCAGATACAGACGCTGCCAGCGGGTTTCAGGCATTGGGAACTGATCAGAGTGACGCCGAGCCCGGTTGCCCTGCGGGGTGCGAACCAGGGCTTGCACCCTGGGCTCGGCATCCCAGCCGTTATCCAGCCCCTTGAGGTAGCGGTCAAAGAAACGCTTTTGCAAAGCCACATATTCGGGCAGGTAAAAGCTTTCATAGTGGGTGCCGGTGTGCATGAAGAGCCACTTGTCTTTGGATGACACGCCACGCCATCCCTCAATATTGCCGCGCATGTGTACCCCGGGGCCGCCCCAGTTGCCCGCTGACAAGACGGGCACCTCGATGCGCGACAGATCAGGACTGCGCGCCCGGTGCCAGTCGTCCAGCCAGCGGTGGCGCAACAGGTCGGCAGGAAAGTCGGCGCGCATTTCTGCCAGTCTTTGTGCGTCTAGCGCGGGGCCGGTGGTGCGCTCGCCGGTTTCGGCGTCGATGTGCGTGCTGTCGGCCTGTCCATGCTGGTTGACCAGAACCTGACGCGGCCACCAGGCCGACCAAAAGCCGTGGCTGCAAATGCCGCCATGGCGTGCCACATCGCGATAAAAGTCACTGGCCCCCTCCCAAGGGCAGATGGCGGCCAAATGGGCCGGGCGCAGGGCGGCGACTTGCCATTGTTCAATGCCGTAATAGGACACCCCGATCAGGCCGACCTTCCCATTCGACCAGGGTTGCACGCCCGCCCATTCAATGGCGTCGCGGTAGTCTTCGATTTCGCGCGGCGAGAAAGGGTCGAGATAGCCGGGCGACTTGCCGGTGCCGCGCGAATCCACCTGCACCACCACATATCCGTCGGGCACCCAACGCTCGGGATCTACCGTCTCCCAGCGCAAATACCGCCCCGTCGAACCGTCTGCGCACAAGCCGGGGTAGATGCGATTGAGCTTTTCCCATTGGGGCTTGAAGGCGTGAGAAAAATGGACATCTTTGCCATATGAGCCATGCGCCATGACCACCGGGTAAGACCCCGGGGCACGAGGCCGAAACACATTGGCCCGCAAGGTCTGTCCATCGGAGGCCACAATGGCCACATCTTTTTCAAAAATCATGGCTCTTCAGGGCTTCAAACCCATCCGTGGCAACAGGCGCTGATAAAGCTCGTACTCGGCCTTGAGCTTGGCGGCGTACTCGGCAGGGGTCACATCGGGTGTGGGTTCGCCGCTTTGTACGGCAAATTTTTCCCGCGTTTCGGCCTTGCGCAACACGGTGGTGATGTCGGCATGCAGTTTGCGCACCAACTCGGGGGGCATGCCAGCGGGAGCCACAATGCCCATCAAGGCCTCGGCTTCGGCGCCGGGCAAGCCCTGCTCGCCCACGGTGGGCACATCGGGCAAAGCCGCGTTGCGGGTCTTGCCCGTCACAGCCAACACTTTGGCCCGGCCACTGCGCAATATCCCCGCAGTGGGCACAAACAGGGCCGCATAATGCACCTCACCCGAGATCAGCGCGGTGTAGAGGTCTGAAGCCCCCTTGAAGGGCACATGCACCACGTCGACCCCGGCGGCGGCATTGAAGATCTCAGCCCCAAGGTGCGCCGCTGTCCCGTTGCCGAGGGAACCGAAGTTGTATTTTTTGGGCTCGGCCCGCAAGGCACCGACCCACTCGGACAGATTTTTGGCCGGCACCGTGGGCGCGGCTACCAAAATAAAAGGCAAAGCCGTCAACTGTGCGATGGGGGTGAAATCAGCCAGAGGCCGATAGGGCGGATTGGCCTGCAAAAGAGGTGCCACGACATGGGCCGTCGAGGCCACGCCCAGGGTATAGCCATCCGGGGCGGCGCCGGCCAGCTCACGGGTGCCAATCAGCCCCCCCGCCCCCGGGCGGTTTTCCACCACCGGGGCCTGGCCTTTATAGATTTCACCCAAACCCTGGGCCAGGGTGCGGGCAAAGAAGTCGGCACCCGAACCTGCCGGAGTGGTGACGATGATGCGTATGGGTTTGTTCGGAAAACCGGCGATCTGGGCCCAGACCGGGCCCGCCGCCCAACAGGCCATCGCACAGAAAACAGCCAGTGCGCGTTTCATCTTTCACTCTCCTTGATGTATTCTGACCACCCCATCGGCGGCGACTGTGCGGCAATCTACTGGAGGGCGCAGGCAAAGTCAATGCGAAGGGCGACACCCATTTCAGACCGGACTTGACATGAACCCACACCGAACTTTGCTGCTGAGCGGGTTTGAGCCCTTCGGGGGTGAACCGATCAACCCTTCCTGGGAAGTGGCGCGCGCATTGGCGGGCCAGGTCGTGGGGGCCTATCGCATCGAATCGGTTTGCCTGCCCTGCGTGTTCGCACAGGCCCCGCAAGCTCTGGAAGCGGCATGGCAGCGCTGTCAACCCGACGCTGTGCTTTGTCTGGGTCAGGCCGAAGGGCGCTCCGAGGTGACCCCTGAGCGCGTGGCCATCAATTGCATCGAGGCCCGCATTCCCGACAACGCCAATGCGCAGCCCCGGGAATGCCCTGTGGTCCCCGACGGACCGACCGCGTATTTCAGCGGCTTGCCCTTGCAGCGGATTGTGAATCGCTTGCAGGCCTTGGACATTCCGGCATCGATCTCGAACACAGCGGGCACATTTGTGTGCAACCAGGTCTTTTACCAACTACAACACCGATGGGGCATTGAAGGCCGCCCGAGTGGCTTCGTGCACCTGCCGTGTTTGCCCGAACAAGCCACCCGCATGGGCATGACCCCCCCCTGCCCGTCATTGCCCTTGCCGGTGCAGATACAGGCGGTGCGGGAGATCGTGGCGGCGTTGGGCTGAAATGAACCGTGCCGACAAAATGTGACGCTTTAATTAGGGTCATTCAATTGGGGTCTGACCCCAATTAATCATTAATTGGGGTCAGACCCCAATTTCTGCGCCCCGAACTTCTGCGCTTAACGCGGCAAGGATTCAACCTCGCGTTGCCAGCGCTCGATCAGGCGTTTGCGCTCGGCGGCTTTACCGTAGAACTCAAAGTCGTAGCGAATCAGGCGCACGCCTTCGCTGGAAGGAATGCGGGGGTCGGCTCGGAAGGTTTTGTTGGCCGGGGTTTGCAGGCTATCGGCTTTGCCCCCCAAAGACTGGCCCACCGGCCCCATCAGAAAATCGTAATAGCGGCGCGCTGCTTCTGGGTTGCGCGCGCCTTTGACCATGGCGATGCCCCCGATCTCGTAGCTGGTGCCCTCGCAGGGGGCGGCAGACTGAACCGGAAACTTCTTTTGCCGCCAGGGCTCAAAGCCAAATAAAAAACTCACCCCGATGGCCACTTCACCCTTGGCCACATTGGGGGCCTGGGCGGTGCCGCTGCGGGTGTATTGCGACACATTGCGGTGCAGTTTTTTCAGGTAGTCAAAAGCCGCGTCCTCGCCCATGAGCTGCACCAGGCCCGCCAGGATGGTGTAGGCCGTGCCACTGGACGCGGGGTGAGAAATTTCGATTTCGCCCCGATAGGCGGGGTTGAGCAAATCGGCCCAGCACTTGGGCGGGGGCAAGCCCTTGCGGCGCAACACCTCGGTATTCCAGCCAAAGCCGATCACGCTGGTATAAAAGCCACCGACCCGGTTGCCACTCAATGCCAGCTGGCGAACGCTCCAACTGTGCAGGTCTTGAAGGTAGCTTGGCCGATAGGGTTCGAGCAAACCCAGCTCTGCCGCCTGCAAAAACGGGTCACCCGTGCCACCCCACCACAGGTCGGTCTTGGGGTTGGCCGATTCGGCACGCAGCTGCGCCAGGGCCTCGCCCGTGGCCTTGCGGGTTTGCAGCACACGCAAGCCGGTTTGTTTTTGAAACTCTGCCGCCGCCAAATCGCACCAGCTTTGATCGGTGCTGCAAATGGCGGTCACGCTCTGGTTTTGGGCCGACGCCGAGAAGGCGCAAAGCCCCAAAATGAGCCAGCAAACATGGCGGATGAGTGGCTTCATGCGCATTCCTATCGTGTTGCTTGGGCAAATACCACCACCCCGTGAGCGTCAAGCGCCAGCCCCAGCCGTTCCCCCTGAGCCAAAGGCCGGTTGGACGAAGGGCACTGTGTCACCACTTGGCCCAAGGCGGTGTCCAGGGTCAATTCTTGTACAGCCCCCATAAAAGCACAATGAATCACCGTTGCGGCCAGCCCCTGCCCGGCCGGCACCAAACGCCAGGCCTCGGGCCGAATCGCTAATTGCACCTGCCCTGCCGGGTGCTCGGGCGCTTCAGGCCAAACCCACTCACCCAATTGCATGCCCTGCCCAGCCCCCAGCGCCCGGGCATGAACCAATAGGGTTTCGCCCATGAAGGCGGCGACAAAGGGGTCGACCGGTTGTTGGTACAACTGGAGCGGGCTGCCTTGTTGGGCGATGCGCCCGTGATTCATGACACAAATGCGATCACTGACCGCCATCGCCTCGGCCTGATCGTGCGTCACATAGACCACCGTCAGACCCAGGCTTTGTTGCAAACGCCGGATCTCCAGCCGCATGTCGCGTCGCAATTTGGCGTCCAGGTTCGACAGTGGTTCGTCAAATAACAATATCTCGGGCTCCATCACCAAAGACCGTGCCAAGGCCACGCGCTGCTGCTGGCCGCCCGACAACTCGGCGGGCCAACGCCCCTCGAAGCCTTGCAAGCCCACCACCCTCAGCATCTCGAGTGCCCGCTCTTTGGCACGCGGTGCAGACTGTACGGTCAGGCCATAAGCCACGTTGTCCAGCACCGTCAGGTGTGGAAACAGGGCGTAACTCTGAAACATCATGCCCACCGATCGCTCGGCCGCACCATGCCGTGTCACGTCCTGACCGGCCATCAGGATGCGTCCGTCTGACGGCCACTCCAGGCCGGCGATCAGGCGCAAGGTGGTGGTCTTGCCGCAACCCGAGGGGCCGAGCAAAGTGACCAACTCACCGCGCGCGATGGTCAGGTCCAGCCCATCGACCACCCACGGCCCGGCGGCCGCGTACCGTTTGCGCACCGATTGGAATTCAAGCTGCCACATGCCCCACCTCCCCCTGTGTGCGCCGACCCAGGCGCCGCTCACCGATGCCCCACTGCATCAATCCGGCGGCCAGCAACATGACCGCCATCAACACCGTGCAATAAGCCAGCGCCACGCCATAGTCGCCATTGCCAACCCGTCCCATGATGTATGTGGTGGCCAGATCGTATTCGGCCGTGACCAGAAAAATCACCGCCGACACCGTGGTGATGGCGCGCACCAGGCTGTAGAGCATGGCCGCCAGCAGCGCCGGGCGCAGCAGTGGAATGAGCACCCTGATCCATGTTTGCGGGGTGCCGGCCCGCAACAGGGTCGAGGCTTCTTCCAGCGACCGGTCAATTTGCGCCAGTGAAGCCGTGCCGGCGCGCAAACCCACAGGCAGGTTGCGAAAGATAAAGCTCAAGACGATGATCATGGCGCTGCCGGTCAGCTCTAACGGCGGCACATTGAACGCCACCACATAACTCACGCCCAAGACAGTGCCCGGAACCGCAAACGCCATCAGGGCAAAAAACTCGAGGGCGCGGCGGCCCCAAAACACATGCCGGTGCAAGACCCAGGCCATGAGCAGCCCCAGCAATGCCGCCAAAGGGGCAGACAGCGTGGCCAACTTCAATGTCGTCCATAACGACTGCCAGGCCGTACCCACCCAGGCCATCCCATGCTCAGTCCAGGCGAGGCCAAATGCGGTCGACATGTGCTGCCAGGTCAGGGTGTAATCACGCCCCCAGGTTTTGACAAAACCGCCCGCCAGGGCCATGGCGTAAATCAGCATGGTGATCAACAAGAGCGGCGCCACCACGGCCCACAACGCGCCCCGTGCACGGGCCGGCAAGGGGTGGCTGAGGCCGGCGTCCCCTTTGCCACTGACTGTGGTGTACGAGCCCGAGCCCACCCAGCTTTGTTGCAGCACAAATACCGCCAAAGCGAACAAGGTCAGCAACCAGGCCAAGCCAGCGGCACGGCCCGGGTCAAACTGGGCACCGACAATGGCAAAAAATATTTCGGTCGACAAGACCGGGAAGGACCCTCCCACCACCACCGGGTTGCCGAAGTCGGCCACGCTCTCGATGAACCCGATCAGGAAGGCGTTGGCCAGCCCCGTGCGCATCAGCGGCCAGGTGACGGTGCTGAAGACCTGTGCGGGTTTGGCCCCCAGGGTTTGAGCTGCCTCTTCCAGGCTGGGCGAAATGCCCTGCACCACCCCGCGCAGCATCAAAAACGCGACCGGCGTGAAGGCAAAGACCTGGGCCATCCAAAGGCCAAAGGCACCATAAAACCAGCGGCTGGGCGGCCAGCCCAATGCCCACTCCAGCGCCTGATTGGCCAGGCCGGCGCGACCGAACAACAAGATCAATCCCAGACCGATCACAAAAGGGGGCGTGACCATGGGCAACAAAGCCAGCAAGCGCAAAGCGCCATGCATCCAGCCCCCCGGGCGCAAACCACCGCGCTCGGCCAGCAAAGCCAGGGCCAAACCCAGCGCTGTGGTGCTCAAACCCACGGCCACCCCCATCGCCAGGGTGTTCCAGGCCGCGCCACAATGCACCGGGCCGTTCAAGCAGCCCAGGCCCCAGTGCCTCTCGTCGAACAAACGGTCAAGCCCTGCGCCGAAAGAGGCCTGACCTGCCTCGTCCACCCAGGCGGCACGCAAAGCAAGGGCGACCGGGTAGGCGACAAAGGTCAGCAACAGCAGCGCCATGCCCAGCACCGCTGCGGCCAGCCAGGGGTCACCCCGGAAAGCGCCACGGCGCGCCAGGGTCAGGGCCAATATCCACAGCAGGGCCAGCAGTGTCACCACCATGCCCAAGCCCCAAGGCCTGCCCCACAATGGCTGCCAGCCCCCTTCACGCCACAAAGCCCAGGCGCTGGCGGGTGCATCGGTTCCCCAGGCGGCCCCCAAGACTTGCCACCAGGGCACTTCGGGCAAAGCCCCCCAGGGCAAGGCACACAGGCCCAGCGCCAAGAGGAACCCGGGAAGCAGTCCGTGCTGCAGTTTCATCGTGGCAAGCTGTTGACCTGTTTTTCCCAACGGGCGATCAGGCGCTTGCGCTCTGCCGTCGAGCCGTATTTGGCATAGTCGTAGGAGATGAACTTGATCTTGCGAAAGTCAGGCACATTGGGATCCAGACGCGCCGCCGGATTGCTGGGCAATTGAAATTGCCTGCTGGCCGGCGCCAACTCTTGCGCCGAGGGCGTCAACGCCCATTCGTAAAACTGCTTGGCCAGTTCCAAATTGCGGGCCCCTTTGACCAGGCTCATGGAACCAATCTCGGCCCCGGTACCGTCGCTGGGGGTGATGGTCTCGACGGGAAAGCCGTTGAGTTTTTCCCCCGGGCCATCGTGGACAAAGCTGATCGAAATGGCCGCCTCACCCCTTGCCACGGCCTTGATCGGGGCCACGCCACTGCGGGTGTATTGACTGATGTTGGGGTGCAGCGCCTTCATGTATTCAAATGCCGCGTCTTCCCCCATGAGTTGCACCAGGGTGGCGATCATGGTGTAGGCGGTACCGCTCGATGCCGGGTTGGCGACCTGGATTTCGCCCTTGTACTGCGGCCGGGTCAGGTCAGCCCAGGTTTTGGGGACGGGCAACTGGCGCTTGGCCAACACTTCAGGGTTATAGCCAAAGCCCAAGGGGCCGGAATAAATGCCCACCGTTTTGTAGCCCGATTGCAGGGCCTGTTGCCGCGACCAGGGGTGCAGCCTGGGCAAGGTCGGCGACTGGTAGGGCAAAGTCAAGTCCAGCTCGGCGGCCTGCAAATGCGGGTCGCCCGTGCCGCCAAACCAGACATCGGTCTTGGGGTTTTCACGCTCAGCGATCAATTGGGCCAGGGCCTCGCCCGACCCCTTCAAGGTCATGTTCATTTTCACGCCGGTGGTGCGCGAATACACCTGCGAGACCAGGTTGCACCAGTCTGCCTGCACCGAACAGATCACATTCAGGGTTCGGGTCTGGGCTGAGGCCAGGCCGCAAAATCCGGCCAGAATGGCACACCAAGCGCCTTTGAGGGCTCGATTCATGATCCTCTCCTCGTCATGATTTTGTCTATATCCCATTGTGCCAAGGAATGGGACAGCAAGCCCCAGACGACGCGAGATGCATACTTAATGCATGACCGCAGAAATTGGAGTCTCAGAAATTGGGGTCTGACCCCAATTAAAGGCAGAAATTGGGGTCAGACCCCAATTAAAGTGGTCCATTCCCTATGGCGCTCGGTTCGAATGTATCGATGGCAGGGTCAGATCCAGCCAAAGGGTGATGAGGCGGCTGCCTGTTGTGACGACCGCACAGGCGGCGACGGCTGACCCGTCGCTTGCCCCCACCCAGATCAGTGCCACATAGGTGATGCCTCCTGCCAATGCACATATGGCATAGGGGCGATGGTCTTTGAACAAACTGGGGATCTCGTTGCAAATCAGGTCTCTGAGGACACCGCCAAACGTGGCGGTGATGACGCCCATCATGATGGCGACTGCGGGGGGTTGGCCCATGCTCCAGGACACATGCAGGCCCGTGGCGGCAAACAAGCCCAGCCCCAGGGCATCAGGGATTTGCAGGCGTTTCTGACCACTGTGCAGATCGAGGCGATGAAAAAAAGTGGCACAGACCAGGCAGAGCACCAAAACACCCAAAAGAGCCGACTGGTGCTCGACCCAGAAAAAAGGCCTTCGATCGAGCAACACATCGCGCAGGGTTCCGCCGCCAAAGGCCGCCAGAAATCCACAAACCACGATGCCCACGACATCCATTTTTTTACGGACGGCCCCCAAGACCCCGGATACCGCAAACGCAGCCGTGCCGATCAGCTCCAACCCTGCCAGGGTGTGCAATCCTATTGTTTCTATATGGTTCAACCACAACTCCAGTGTTCCAGGGAAGTCCGGCAAAACGCCCTGCGTGCAAGTGGCGCCCGAAATCGGGATGCCCTGCAAGGTGGATTTTGCATGAATTGGGGTCTGACCCCAATTAACGTGACCCCAATTTATGCGGGTTGGGCGAATCAGGTCCGGGCGGCTTGGCGCACCCAACCCAACAACTCGTTGGCCACCGGCGTGAGGGGAATATGCTCCATGCGCAAAATGGCAATTTGCAGCCGGGGCAAGGGCTCGGTGAGTTCAATTTTTTGCAGCCCGTGGGTGGCGCTGACCCGTTGAAACAAGGCCTCGGGCAAGGTGGTGACCAGATCGGTGTCGCGAACGATTTCGGGCAGGGCCAGCAGAGATTCACACACCATCACGGGTGTGGGCGGCTCGAGGCCGGCCTTCAGAAACATGTCGTCCAAGACAGCACCCGGGCCGTTGCTCGGGGTCGCATGAACCCAACGGGCATGCTTCAAATCAGCCAGGGTGCGAGCCTGGCAATAGGCGTTGTCCCGGTGGGCCGCCACGACGATTTCGCGCTGACACAGCCACTCGGCGACCAGGCCTGTTTCCAATTCATCCGCACGCACAGGGGTCAATGCGAAATCAATGGCCCCACTGCGCAAGGCAGGGTGCACCATGGGCGAAATACCGTCCATGCAATGCACCCTGACCTGCGGGAACTTGCGGGTGAATGGGCGCAAGGCCAGGGGCAGCAAAGACAGTGAGATGGCCGGCGAAGCCGCCAAACGGATGTGCCCGGCCCCCTCGCCGCGCATCTGGGCGATCTCTTCCTTCACCCTTTGGGTTTCGCTGACCATCAAACGCGCATGGCGCAACAAGGCCCGGCCATAGTCGGTGAAGGCGATGCCGCTTGGCGAGCGAATCAGCAATTGGGCGCCGAGCTCTTCTTCCAACTGCTGAATGGCTTGGGTCAAGGCCGGCTGCGACACGTGCAGGTCGATGGCGGCAGATCGAATGCTGCCCAGGGCCTCAATGCGCAATAAAGCGCCCAGGGTTTGGATTTTCATGGCCAGGATTGAAGGTTTAAGAAATCCACCAGGGGTGATTCGATTTTTGAATCAGACTTCAAGGAATGTATTGGCGTCACGGCGCTGGTCTTCCTATGATCCGGCGATGACAAGGAGTATGCCATGTTCGTTAAAAATGCCTGGTATGTGGCCGCCTTCGCCCACGAGTGCGCCGAAGGCCCCCTGGCGCGCACCCTATTGGGGGAACCCGTGGTGCTGTTTCGCATGCCGGACGGTACCGCCGTGGCCCTGCAAGATCGCTGCTGCCACCGATTTGCCCCCTTATCGATGGGCGATGTCGAGACCGACGGTATCCGCTGCCGCTACCATGGCATGAAATTCAACCCCCAAGGGACATGCATCGAAATACCGGGGCAAAGCGTCATTCCGCCCAAAATGTGCGTGCGTGCCTTTCCCCTGGTTGAACGGCATGGTCTATTGTGGATTTGGTTGGGCGATGCCCGACAGGCCGACACCGCACTGATCGTCGATGTGCACTGGAACGACGATCCGGCCTGGCCGACGGCGCGCGGGTACATCCATTACCAAGCCCACTACCAACTGATTGCCGACAATCTGCTCGATTTTTCGCACCTGACCTTTGTGCACCGCACCACACTGGCCAACGCGGCATTTCCCAATGCTCACCCGGAGATCACCCCGTTCGAGCGCGGCATCCGGCTGAGGCGAGAAATCCTGGACTGCGAGGCATCGCCCTTGCATGCCATGGCCGGCCGCTTTGAAGGCAAGGTCGATTTCTGGAACCGTCAGGTCTGGTGGCTGCCCTCGGTGTTTGAGAATTGGGCCGGATCGGTCCCCAGCGGGGGCGAGGGCCCGCCGCATGAGCGCGAAGGTGGCCTGCATTTGCGGCACTTCTCTTTGCTGACGCCGGAGAGCGAGAAATCGACCCACTATTTTTGGGTTCAACCCTGCCAGTTCCCACATCATGACCACGGTCTGATCGAGCAAGTGGGGCAAGGCATCGCCAAGGCGTTTGCGGAAGACCATTGGATCATTGAGGCGCAACAAAAAAGCTGGGATGCATGCCCCGCCGGCACCCAGCCGATGCCGGCGCGCAACGACGCTGCCCTGGGCCGCGTGCGCTTCATGATCGACGCCATGCTGCGAAATGAGCAGGCCTCCTCGTCTGAAACCCACGCGCCCTGAACCGATAAGGAAAAACCATGAAAATCACCGCCTTAGTGCTCGGCCAAGCGGGCTCGCCCCTGCAGCTGCAAACCCTGGAGATGGACGACCCGCGGCCTGATGAGATGCGAGTGCGACTGGTGGCCACCGGCCTGTGCCACACCGACATCGCCATGCTGAACCGCCCTTTCCCGGTTGAGCAGCCGATCGTGCTGGGCCACGAAGGCGCTGGCGTGGTCGAGGCTGTGGGGTCGGCGATACGCCGATTCCGTCCCGGTGACCGCGTGCTGCTGAGCTACAACCACTGCCAGGCCTGCCCCAGCTGTCTGGGCCATGCCCCCAGCTATTGCCATTACTTTTTCGGCCGCAACTTCCTGGGTCAACGCCCGGATGGCAGCACCGGTTTGAGCACCCCTCAGGGGCGCCCTGTGCGCCACCATTTTTTCGGCCAATCGTCTTTTGCCAGCCATTGTCTGGTGAACGAGACCAATGGGGTGGCAGTGCCTGAACACATCTCCGACGACTTATTCAAAATGTTGGGGCCCATGGGTTGCGGCCTGCAAACCGGGGCCGGTGCCATGCTCAATGTGCTGCGCCCCGAACCCGGCCAAAGCGTGGTGGTGCTGGGCAGTGGTTCGGTGGGCATGGCCGCCATCATGGCCGCACGCGCGATGGGGGCAAGCACCATCGTGGCGGTCGACCGCGTGGCCTCGCGACTGCAAATGGCGCATGAGCTGGGGGCCACCCACGGTGTGCTGGCCCAAGGCGATGATTGGGTGGCACAGATCAAATCGGTCTGCGGCGGCGGCGCACAGGTCAGCCTGGATACCACCGCACACCCCGGGGTGCTGCGCGCGGCCCTGGATGTGCTGGGCCCTTTGGGTCGCTGCGGCTTCGTCGGGGGCGCCGCCCCGGACACCATTCTGCAGGTCGATGTGCGCAGCATGATGTCCGCTGGGAAAACGCTGCGAGGCATCATCGAAGGCGACTCGAATGCGCAGGCGTTCATTCCGCAGTTGTTGCGCCTGCACGCGCAGGGTCTGTTTCCCTTCGAGCGGATGGTGCGCTTTTACCCCCTGGCCGATTTCCAGCAGGCCATCGATGACTCGCTCAGCGGGTTGACCCTGAAGCCCATTCTGGTGCCTTGAGGCCAGTTTGACGGCGGGCTTGACATTTACGGGAATTTTCCCATAATTGCATCAAACCCCACAGGAGACCCGCCATGAACGCCACCGCAGACGCATTCCTACGCACGGAACAAGAGGCCGTACTGACTCGAACCGCTGATTTGTGCGCCCGCCTGGGCGAGCGGGGTTTTGAAAACGAGAAACAGGGACAGATCGACGCCGATACCGTGAGCCAGGTGATAGAGGCCGGCATCATGAAAATGGGCGTGCCCCAGCGTTACGGCGGCATGGAAGTCGACTACGAGATGTTCCCTGAAGTCTCGCTGATGCTGGGGCGGGCCTGTCTGGCCACCTCGTGGACCATCGGCATCCTGCTGCAACACAATATGCAAATGGGCCTGTTTTCCCAAGAGGCACAAGACGAGTTTTGGGCCGATGGCCCCAACACCTTTGCCCCGGGCTACATCATCCCCGGGGGGACCGCCCGCGCCGTCAGTGGGGGCTACAAACTCAGCGGTCACTGGCGATTTGGCAGCGGTTACCCCTTGGGTGACTGGATTTTGCTCAGCGCCCACGAAGTGGTCGACGGAGAAAAGAAGCGGGTTTTGCGCTTTGCCCTGCCGCGTCGCGACACCACATCACAGAACAACTGGCAAGTCAGCGGCCTGTCGGCCAGCAGCACCTGGGACTGCCTGCTGGACGATGTGTTCGTGCCGCAGCATCGCAGCATGCCAGCGGCGGCCATGCTGGACGGCAGCGCGCCCGGGCTTGGCGTCAACCATGGGCCCACCTGGCGCATCCCCATGTTGTCGTTTTACTACCCCAATATGGCCGCCATGGTGCTGGGGGCAGGCCAAGGTGTCGCGCGACAGGTGCTGCAACGCATGAAGGGTCGCACACTGGCCTACGGCGGCGCACAAGCCGCCGACCTGGGTTATATGCGTGCGAACACAGCGCGGGGTTACACGGCACTCAATGCCGCCGAGGCACTGTTGAAATCTCACGCCAGTCGCATCGGCCGGACCGCCCGTCAGGGCGGCACCTTCGAGATGCTCGAGCGGGCCGCCGTACGCGCCGATTGCACCTGGGTCGTGAAAACCGCTCGTCGCACCGCCCAGGATCTGTGCGATCAGGCCGGAACCAGTGCGTTTTTCCTGAGCTCAGAGTTGCAGCGCTTTCACAGAGAAATCAGCGTCATGTCCAGCCACTCGTTTTATGATGCCGATCGCATGTACGATGTATACGGCAAAGCCCTGTTCGGGCAGGACATCCCCGCAGGGGAATTGATTTGAATTGAACGCACCGCTTTTTAAAGTTTCTGACTGGCCGATGGCGCATTTCGCGCGCATTGAGCGCCAGCATCAAGCCAATGCCAACGCCTTGCTCAAAGCGCATGGGCTGAAACACGCCGAATGGCGGATTCTGGCGCTGACCGACGAACTGCAATCGGTCAGCCTGACCCAGATCGTTGACCTGGTCGTGATCGAGCGCACCACCATCGGCAAACTGATCGACCGGATGGTCGAGCGCGGTTGGTTGCACAAAACCAAATCGGCCACTGACGCGCGGGCCATGCAAGTGCGCCTGACGCCCCAAGGGCGGCGCCTGCTGAACGCCACCGTGCCGACCCTGTTGGCGCTGATGCAAGCCTACTCAGAGGCGCTGAGCGCACCCGAGTTCGAGCGCCTGATGACCCTGCTGGCCCGCTACGGCCAGCAGGTCCAGGCGGTCAATCGGCTTTGATCTTGGCGGCGGTACCGATGCGCGTCCAGCGCTCGCTCTCGGTGCGGATCACTTGACCCAGTTGTTCCGGTGACATGGTATCGACCTCGACGGCCAGGGCCGCCAGACGCTCGCGGACATCGGGCATTTGCAAGGCCTTGTTGAACTCGGTGTTGAGGCGGGTCACGATTTCTTTGGGCGTACCGGCCTTCACCATGACCGACTCAAAAGAGCGCAGGGTGAATTCCTTAAAGCCCAACTCACCCATGGTGGGCACATCTTTGATGACCGCCAGGCGGTTCTGTCCCGTCACGGCCAAGGGCTTGAGTTTGCCACCGGCAATCTGGGGCACAGCGGCCGAACCGGTCAGGAACATGAAGCTGATGCGCCCGGCGATCACGTCACCCACGCCGACGGGAAACTGGTTGTAGGGCACATGCGTCATTTGCACGCCGGTTTGCTGCTTGAACAATTCGCCGGCCAAATGCGCCGGTGAGCCGTTCCCGCCGGAAGCAAAAGTCAGCGAACCGGGGTCTTTTTTCGACATTTCAACGAGGTCGGCCGGGCTCTTGATGGGGCTGTTCATCGGTGTCACGAGCACGTTGTAGTGCCACATGATGTGCGCCACAGGCTCGAGCGTTTTTTCAAAACTGATGTTTTGAGTGGGATACAGCAAAGGGGCGACCAGCGACGCGGAAGACAAATCGTAGAGGGTGTAGCCATCAGCGGGCTGGCGCAAGACATCGGCCAATCCGATGGTGCCGGCCGCGCCCGGTTTGTTCTCGATCAGCACCGGCTGACCCAGACTGGTCGTGAGCTTTTCCGCCAGAATCCGGCCTGCCACGTCGCCAGGCGTGCCCACGCCCCAAGGCACCACCAAACGGATGGGTTTATTCGGGTAGTTCTGCTGTGCGTGCGCGGGCAAGACCGTCAGGACCCAAAGGGCCGAAACTACCGAACAGAGGCCTTTAAAGCCTAGGGAAGTCCTGCAAAACTCGCTGCGTGCAAGTGGCGCCCAAAATCGGGATGCCATGCAAGGCGGATTTCGCAGCAGATATCCGAAGATCTCTGCAAGAAATCTAACGAAGCAGGGCGCCCGAGTTTGGGATGCCACGACGCATGGGGTTTTGAAGGACTTCCCTTGATTTGAAAATTTCATGCAGTGTCTCCGGTTGAGTGTCATTGAATGACTTGTGGTTGAAATGAAAATGCGCGGGAAATCATGACTTCAGTGCGATTTTTTTGTGCATCTGTTGCCGGATGATGGTCAAGGCTTTGTCGGCCATGATGGCTTTGGGCACGGTTTTGGCACCCCGTCGGATCGCCTGATGCTGCGCTTCGACCATGGTCTGATCTTCCGCAAAGGCGGCCGTGATGTTGCGATGCACGATGTCGGTCATCTCGGGGTTGTCGACCTCGAAATTGCGCCAATGGATCCAGAAATAATGCGTGTGGTCTTCGTCTTGCGGGGTCAGCCCGGCCATGTGATGGAACTCGATCGCCCCCTCGCGCGTGCCGTGGTCCTTGTCACGTGCGCCCGTCCCCGTGGGGGCCGACCCGGAATCGAGCGACAAGATGGCCGGCAAATGCCAGCGGAAGCAATGCCAGGCGTCCACATTGCCCTTGAAACGCCCGACCAATTGATGAAAGCGGGAGGCCGGCACGTCGATGTACCAGCGGTCGGTCTGCACGCCCTCTTCCAAAGCGGTGACCTGGGTCGAAAAATCAGCCTGTTGAATCGAACCCACGGTGTTGGGGTGAACGAAGGGCAGATGGCCGAAGTCCAGCAGGTTGTCGGCCACCAAACTCATGTGCGCGTTGACTTTCAAATAACCTTTCGAGGGGGCCCAGCGCGGGTCGTGCGCCCAAGGGGCGTCGACGATCTTGCGGGTGTCGGCCTGCTCGGGCACGCCCATCCATATCCACAGGAAGCCATCTTTTTCGGCCAGCGGATAACGCCGCACGCACATATTGGGGTGGGCCTGAGGCTGGGCGGGAATTTCTACGCATTGTCCTGCCGCACCGAACTTCACCCCGTGGTAGAGGCAACGGATGCCATCGGCCTCGATGCGCCCTTTGGACAGCGGTGCCAAGCGATGCGCACAGCGATCTTCCAGCGCCACCGCCTCACCGGCGGCGGTGCGAAAGAGCACCAGATCATCCCCCAGAACGGTGCGCGCCAAAGGCGCATGGGCCGTGACTTCGCCGGGCCAGGCCACCATGTACCAGGCGTCGCGCAGAAAAAAATTGTCGGGCAATATGGCTTGACTCATCGTGTTTCCTTCACCACTCTCCAATGATGACGCCCCCGGCCGCGGCCGGGTTCGCCCGCTTCATGATGTCTGTGTCCGAGATCGTGACACGGTTGCGGCGCGACCGCATCCAGTCAAACACCAAGCCCAGGTGCTCGTCGCGCACCTTGGCATACCCCGGGTCACGGCCCAGATCGCGCAACTCTTGCGGGTCTTGCTGCAGGTCAAAGAGTTGGGGGGGCAGACCGTCGTAATGAATGTATTTGTAGCGATCACTGCGGGCCATGACCATGCGCGCCTGGTGCGGCTTTAAGCCCAACTCGCGCGCGGCCCCATAGATGGCGTAATCGAGTTCTGAGAAAGCCGCCTCACGCAGGGTGCTCTCGCGGCCTTCCAGCAAGGGGCGCAGCGAGCGACCTTCCAGCCAATGCCGGGGCAATTCCTGTCCCGCCGTTTCCAGAAAAGTAGGCACCAAATCGATGGCTTCGACCAAAGCCTGGCTGACGGTGCCATGGGTTTGCGGCGCCGATGGATCGGCAACGATCATCGGTATGCGCACGCCCTGCTCGTACATGAACTCTTTTTCACCCAGCCAGTGGTCACCCAGATAGTCGCTGTGATCGGCGGTGAACACGATCATGGTGTTGTCCCACAAGCCACGCTCTTTCATGAACGCAAACAAACGCCCCAGATGATCGTCGACTTGCTTGACCAGGCCCATGTAGGCGGGAATCACGTTTTCACGGTCGGCATCGCGAGAAAAGGCGACGCCCTCGGGGTGCCGTCTGAATCCGGCATAAACCGGGTGATCGTCGTGGCGCTCGTGCGGCGCTCTGATCGGGGCCTGGATGTCCTCGCGCCCATACATCTTGTGGTACGGGGCTTGCACGATGTAAGGCCAGTGCGGCTTGATGTAAGACAGGTGCAACAGCCAGGGGCGATCGCCCTGCTCGCTCATGAAATCCATGGCCCTCCGCGTCATGTAGGCGGTCTCTGAGTGTTCATCGGGCGCGCGTGTGGGCAGATGGGCATTGCGGTAATACCAGCCGCTGGCGATCCGGCCGTTTTCGTCCTCGCCGGCGTTGGCCCAGGTGTGCCAGGGGTTGTCACCGGTCATACCGTGGCGTCGCAGGTATTCGTTGTAGGGCAGTTTGGGGTCGACCTTGGCATCGGGATGGATCCCGTCATCGCGCTCGTAGGGCTCGAAGCCGGCCTGTGCCGCGTAAAGGGCTTCGGGCCCATCGGGCGCCAGGGCATAACGCGACAGCCCGTCCCGATCGGCATACATATGGGTTTTGCCCACCACCGCGACGCGCAGGCCACTGTGGCGCAAGTGGTCGCCCAGGGTCTGCTCGCCCAAGGGCAAGGGAATGAAATTCCAGGTCGCGCCGTGCGAGAACACATAGCGCCCCGAATAAAACGAGGCCCGCGACGGCCCGCAGTTGGGCGATTGGCAATAGGCCCGATCAAAACGCACACCGCGCCGCGCGATCTCGTCGATGTTCGGGGTCTGCAAAGTGCGATGGCCATAGCACGACAGGTAATCGGCGCGCAGCTGATCGCACATGATGAAGAGGATGTTCTTGACTGGATTCATGGTGTTCGTGGTTTCAAATCGTCACCCCGCCATCGACGCCGATGACCTGCCCGGTGATGTGGCAGGCCAGATCGGTGGCCAAAAAACCCACACAGGCGGCGACATCTTCGACCGTTTGAGGCTTTTGCATGGGCACGTGCAAGCGCACCCTTTGATCGAACACGTCCCCTTGCGCCTGATCGGACGCGCCGCGCTGCACCAATTCGCCCCACATGGGCGTGCGGATGTAGCCCGGGCACACCGCGTTGACGGTCACCATGGCCGTGGCCAGGTCGCGCGCCAACACCTTGCTCAGCGAAATCAGCGCCGCCTTCGAGACGCTGTAGGCGGGCATATAGGGCGCGGAGATGACCCCGGTGACGGACGAAATATTGATGATGCGGCCGGCCTTGGATGCCAGCAGGGCCTCACGGGCCGCAGCGCACCAATGGACGGCCCCCATCAGATTGATGTCCAGCGTGCGTCGCCAATCTTCAGGGGTGCAACGCGTGTAGGGCTGCCCGGGGGCCGAAGCGACACCGGCGCAATTGACCAGCACGTCGATGCCGCCCCAGTCTTTGCACACCGCCCGGGCGGCTTGCTCGACGCTGGCCATATCGCTGACGTCACAGGCCATGCCCCGGGCCCGGGCACCGGCCTGGGTCAGGGTCTCTGCCATCGCATGGGCCCCCTCGGCACTGCGGTCGGCCAGCAGCACTTGGGCCCCCAGGCCGGCCAGCTCGTGTGCGATGGCACTGCCGATTCCCATGGCGGCTCCGGTGACCACGGCCACACGCCCTTGCAGGCTGACCTGACTGAGTCTGGATAAAGCGGCGGCTTGCATGTCAGAAGAAAATGCCCAGGTTTTTCTGGGTCACGACCGACTGGTCCAGAATGATGTCGCGCCGGTAGATCTGCCACTCGTCACCGTGCGGGCGCAGGTGATCGTGCCGATAGCCGCTGAAAAATTCAAAGTCATATTCCAGATGCGAGCGGTACAGTAAAAAGGTGCTGCGCACTTCCAGCCGCCCGTCATCTTCCCGCTTCAACACCTCGACATTGCCCACCAGGTGCCGGGTGCGCGATGGCGGCGTTTCGGCCCAAGCCATGCCGGTCTGCAGCCGTTTGACGCGGTTGCTCAGGCTGGTCTTGTCGTCGTCAAAGTGAGCGACCTCGCCGAAAGCACTGATTTCTTTGCCCAGATCACGGCCGATGCGATTGGTCACGACCGGCATCCAGTAACGCAAATCGTCACTGAACAGCGTCAACCACTCGGTCAGTTGATGGTCGTCTTGCAAACGCGCTTCCCGAATCAGAAAAGCCTGCACCCGAAACCACAGGGCCATGTCGGCGACGGCGACCGCGCTCATGACGGCACCTTCTGGCAGGCGCGGCGCGACATGTCGGGCACGGCGGGCACGCTCGCGTCATCCATCAATTCGGCCCAGCGCTGGTAAAAGGCGCGTTGGTTGATTTCCGATTGAAACTTGCCCAGGCGACCCCGGATATCGGGGTGAATGGCGCGCGGGTCTTCGATCTCGTCGCCCAAACCCATCTCGAGATTTTGCGGGTAACGGCGGGCCACATAGCCCTCGCTGGCCGAATGGCACTGGACCCAGTTGTCGACATCGTCGGCCTCCCAGGTGCCGCTAGTGCCATGGCGTTGCAGCATGTGCAGGGCTTTCTCGCGCTTGTAAGCTTCGGGCGCGGCCTTATCGACAAAGCACCAGCCCCAGGCCTCGGTCAGTTTGGGGCCCTTGGGGTGCCAGACCCGGATCGCCCCGCCCTGCCACAAGAGCGAGACATTGGGGAAAATGGACGCGTGCATGGGCGAGAAATGCATGCCTCGCAAATCACCCAGTCTTTGTATCGACTCTTCCAAACGGCTTTTTTCGTAGTCAAGAAACTCGGGCAGCGACATTTCGTAGACCTGTTCGCGGTTTTCGGCCCAACGCACGCCAAAACCGTGCCCCCCCCCCGGGTTGACCTGAAAGCCCTCGTAGCCATAGCCGCTTTTGCGTCGGGGCATGCCCTCAAAGCCCGACACCCAAGCCGATTTGTGGCTGACCGGTCCGTGGTAGCTGTCGCCGATGAAGTTATCGACCGGGAATTTCCAGTTGGTGTGCACCAGCCACTTGTGGGTACCGGGCAAAAACTCGACGCCGCCGTCGCGCCGGTCGAGCATCATGTCGAGGTACCAGGCCATGTCGCCCAAAAACTCAAGCAAAGGCGGCGCATGCTGATCAAAAGTGGCAAACAGCAAGCCCTTGTAGCTGTCGATCTTGGCCACCGGCACCAGGCCATGGGCGTCCAGATCGAGCTTTTCCAGGTAAATCTCTTTATAGCCGGGCACATTGGTCAGCCGCCCATCGTTGCCGAAAGTCCAGCCATGAAAGGGGCAACTGAAGGCACGGGCATTGCCGGCGTCGGCGCGACAGACCCGGTTGCCACGGTGACGGCACATATTGAGGTAGCAGCCGATGGTGCCATCGGCCTTGCGGGTCACGATGACGGGGTCGCGCCCCATGTAGGTGGTGAAGAAATCATTGGGCTTGGGCAACATCGATTCGTGCCCCAGAAGCAACCAGCAGCGGGCGAAGACGCGCTCGAGTTCGAGCTCAAAAATCTGCGGGTCGGAGAAGATGCGGCGATCCAGATCACCCCATTTCAGGTCCAGCATGTGTTCAAAATGTGACTTCATCCACTCACTCCTTGCGGCCCGCACCGGGCCTACAGATCAATCACCAGGCGCTCGCCCCGGGCGCGCGAGACACAAATCATGAGGCTGCGGTTGGCCTGCCGTTCCTGCTCGCTCAGAATCTGGTCACGGTGATCGACCTCGCCCTCCATCACCATGCATTCACAAGAGCCGCAGTTCCCTTCCCGGCACACCGACGGCACAATCACGCCGGCCCCCTCAAGCGCATCCAGAATGCTGGTGCCCGCCGGCACCTCAACGTCGCGCCCCGACCGGTTCAGATGCACCGTGAAGCTGTGGTCGGCCCCCGCAGGCGCCGGGGCCGCGCCACCAAAAGATTCGAAATGCAGCCGGTCGGCCGGGTGCCCCTGGGCCAGTCCGGCTTCGCGCACCTTGTCCATCAGCGGCTGCGGGCCACAGCAGTACACATGGGTGTGGCGGTCTATGCCGCGCAGACAGGCGCTGACCTCCAGGGGCTGTCCGGCGTGCTCGTCGTCGAAATGCGTCTGCAATACGCCGTTCATGGCCTGCAATTCGTCGATGTACGCCGCATGAGCGCGTGAGCGGGCAGCGAACACCAAACGCCAGTCCCGGCCCTGGGCCTGGCGTTCGCGTGCCATGGCCAATAGCGGGGTAATGCCGATGCCGCCGGCAATCAACAAGACCGGATCGTCACTGTCGGTCAGCGCGAAGAGATTGCGCGGCAACCCCACTTCGACGGTGTCACCCACCCTCCAATGCCGGTGCAAATGGGCCGAGCCGCCACGGCTTTGCGCGGCCAGGGCCACGGCCATCACGTACCCGGGCGTGGGTTGCCCCCGGCTGGGCTGTGTCAGGGAATAGGCGCGCGCCAATTGCGGCGCGATGAATACATCGATGTGCGCCCCGGCATGGTGCCCGGGCAATAACTTCCCCTCAGGGTCGACCAGGGTCCATTCGACGATGCCCTGAGCCACCTCCCGGCGGTCTTTGATGGCTAACTTCTGTGTCTGCATGGGCGCAAGCGTAAAATTGAGCTTGACCCCGGTCAAGAAAACTCTTGTTTTTAGCGATAACCAAAATTCATATCAGAGGCACCCCTTTTGAAGCTGAACCAAATCCAGGCCCTGGTGGCCATCGCTGAGACCGGCAGCATACGCGCCGCGGCCGCCCGGGTCGGGGTGACCCAACCGGCATTGAGCAAATCACTGCAAAGTCTCGAGGAGGAGTTGAGCGTGGCCCTGGTGCACCGCACCTCCAGGGGGGTCAATCTGACGCCCTTCGGCCAAGCCATGCTGACGCGGGGGCGCAGCATCGCCCAGGAGGTGGACCGGTTGCGGGAGCAAATCGAGCAGATGCGCGGGGCCCTGCAAGGCACGGTAAATCTGGCCGTATCCCCCAGCCCTGCGGTGATTTTGTTGCCGCAGACCTTGGGCAGGTTCCGACAAGACTACCCGAATGTGCAGTTGCGCATCCGCGAGGCGGTGTTCCCCGATACCCTGCAAATGCTGCGCGAGGGTTTGGCCGACATCGCGCTGGGGGCTCACCCTCAAATCAAGAAGAGCAAGCAACCCGAATTTCTGGTTGAGCGTCTCTATTACAACCGCTTGGTGGTCACGGGCCGTGTGGGCCACCCCAAAACGGGGGCGGAGTCTTTGTCGGAACTGCTGGACTGCGATTGGTTACTGCACGGCCCCGAGGAGGGCCCGGGCTCGATGTACGCGCCGGTCTTCAAGGCCAACCAATTGCCCCCCCCTGTGCCCAGCATCATTTCGCAGTCCTTCATTGCGACCCTGACACTGCTTGAGAGCTCAGACGCCCTTTCGCTTTTGCCCGAAAGATTGATACGAAACCTGATCACCAGCCGACGGTTGATGATGTTGCCCATCCGCGAACTGACGCCGCGCCTGGATGTGTCGATGATTGTGCGGGCCAATCAGCCATTGACACCGGTCGCACAAAAACTTCTGCAGCTTCTGCGCCGCACCGCGCCCAGCAATGCCGAACTGCCTGAGATGGT